>JAFRWP010000004.1 GCA_017437945.1 Candidatus Saccharimonadota bacterium
ATAGACGAGAGCGCTACAAATTGGGAATGCAAGGAGGAGCGCCTTGAAGGCGTCAAACCACTTCTTGAAGATAGACTTAGTGTTTGGCAAGGCATAGCAGATGAAAGCGATCGGTGAAGCGGCCACGAGCAAGACGATGGCAGCTTGGCGAATACCAAGGATGGCGACGAGGGTGATGACGGAAAAGAAGATACTAATAAGGCCGAGTAATGCTGGAATTAATACGGCCAAGCCCTGCGATAATGCAATTCCCGCACCGATTACGGCCACAATAATGACAAGTGCTGAGTTCCAGCTCGATGACAAATAACTACTCCAGAACGAGCTATCAACGACTGCAGCATCGACCGGCACCGAACTAACCGGCTTAATTGATAACGCAATATTATTAAAGAGTCTGCCAATTCCCCGCCCCGCGATGTTTCCGACGTCGATAGCAATTTGGCAGATGATAAACGAAAGGTTTACAAGGATAGCGACAACGAGCAGTTTTGGAATAAGCTTGCGGAAGTTAAATCGCTCACCACCAACTCCAGTTACCTGGGAGAAAATAGTAATAATAAATACGATAACAAATAGATAATTAGCGATGTTGCGGAATACATTCCAGGCTTTATAAGTTCCATCGTTCTGTCCTTGGCCCGCATGGAATAAACCGGCATCCACTTCAAGTGCTGGGATTATCCAATCAGCATACGCTCTCAGAATTGTGTCTTTGAGACCATTAATAATAGGACACATAATCCAGCCCAACGACCCGGCATTAGTGTAGCAATCGTATACTTCTTCTCCAGTATCACCATCATCAGGATTAGTAGGATTGGCAGGCTCAGGATTAGTAGGATTTTGGGGATCGCCAGGATTGGTAGGATTATCAGAAGAGCTGCCGCCTGCGCTAGCGATTATTGTCGCAGCCGTCGTTTTGCCAACATAACGATTGACTGCCTCGTAAGCACTCTTATAAGAGCCGTCAAAATTATGCCCATTAAAGGTCTTAATTAGAGACGAGCATTGAATCTTGCTGCCGCCCGGAACGATAGTGACTTCACCTAAAGAACCTTGTTGGGTAGGTTTGCCATTATCGAGAACGCCAAATTTAGTGCGGAATACTTTTTTCTTGTTGCTCGTGGATGATTCATATACGTGCATATCTTTGACGTATTCTAGACTCGAATTCCAATAATACTTTGCTTCATTATTTAATGCACTGAGGCTTTCATCATCGGCGCTTACGCTAACGCCCCTACAACCATTGCTGTTGCGACCGTCACCGTTAAACAGATATCTGCCCTCGAGCGTATAGCTCAGCTCAGCGTCGTACATCTCGTTAAAATAAGTCTCTGGCGTTTCGCCATCAAAGAATAATCTCTTGATATTGCTAGCTATAGCTGATGGAGCATCCGGTAGCCTAACTCCGCCAACATATGCGCCTAGTAATAATTGGCTGCTCAAAAAATGACTATCAATGAAGTGTCCTAAGTCTAGGATCTGCAGCATATTAAGTGCTGACTGGCACGACATTTGACCTAACCAAGAATCCGTAACCTTGTAATCAACCTTGCTACCCAATAATGTATCAATTTCATCGCCTTCTTTTAAGCTGATGGGCAAATCCCTTTCGTCAGCCGATCTAAAGCATTCATAGACAACTGAGGCAAAAATAAACTGTTTAGCTAAGGATTCACCATCACCATACAGGTCCGCATGAGCATCGTCGGACGGAATAATTACACTGCCAATAATAGCTGCGACCGCTAATAAGAAATAGGCTAATTTATTCTTCATACTTAACCTCTTTCAAATCATGCGTATAGACTTTCCCCTCGGCGATGAAATAGGTTGGGTATGGCGTAATATCAGTAGCTATATCAATGCAGTTAATACTTGGTTCCAGAACATTGCAGACTTGTTTCTGGCCAGTCTTAAGAGTTATGCGAATAAATGCGCTGTTGTCGTATATTTTGACATTGATGGCATCCTTATAAACTTTAATGTCTTTGTTGCTTTTCATGTCAAACAAATGGATACCGTCGCCGCGAAGGATTAGAACCGCTTCTTTGTTGTCGATGCCGAGCATCTTATAAGTATTTTCGGATAGACCCCAGAGTTTTTCGATGCCGCATGGTACGACTTCGTTTTCGGAGGCGTCAATGATTGTTAAGCCCTTATTGGCGCCGCAGGATTTTTTGTAATATTTTCCGGAACGTGAAATGCTATTCTTTGAATTATCGGCCGGCAAAGATCTGGAAGTAAATACGCCGCCATGGTCGACACGAACATACAAGTTAGTTTGATTAGTCTTCTTTTCAAGTTCCACAAACAAACCGTCGTCGATTTTGGCAAGTTCATAACCAGAAGTGCTAGTAAATAGCTCAGTACCATCGAAAGCATCAATGATTTTTGCTCCCCTACCCGATTCTTGTACGATGAAATACAGACCATCGCCCGACTTGCCATAGCTAGTCGCAATACTGCAGACTGTCTGCTCACACTGATAAGCTTTTTCGCCATTCTCAACTTTGACTAGATATGGAGAACCGGTACTAACCCTATCGCCGGTATCATTCGGCGTAACAAATGCGTAGCCGTGGCCAATATATTCCGCCTTACTATTGTCAGGATTAGCTTTTTCCATTTCGCCGTTATAGACATCCGAGCCGACAGTCCAAACGTTATCATTAACATCATATTTGATAGTGGTCTTGCCGGCCGTATCGACAACGATCTCGCCCTTGCGGTTGATAATTAAATCCTTACCGCCAGAACGAACCCTGGCATAGTCACCATAAAAAGGATTCGCTTCACTATACTCGCGCGGAGTAACCCACTCAAAACTACTTGGACTAATATAACCATATTGAGCAACAGTAGTACTTCGAAATGGGATAGGAGCATTTTTATCGAAGAGCCCGACTAAATATGCCTGGCCTGCAATAGCAGGATCGCCAGCGGTGACGGACTTAGTCGAGTTGATAATTGCAACGACAGTAACCGCAGCGGCAACAATGAGGATCAAAATACCGATGCCGATAAGCCACGGACGTTTGCGTCTAGTTCTTCTTTGGCGAGATTCCGGCATTGGCTCTTCAAAAAACATCGGGTCAGGTTCGTTGCCTTTCCAGGATGATTTCTGGGGTTTGGCCGGGGCTGCATTTTGCTGCTCATTTGGCGAGCTACTCATGATTGCACCGGGTCGATCGAATGTACCATTGCTATCAAAAGAATTAATCTCGTCACCCTCGTACATAAATATATAATAGCATAAGCACTACGAGATAATAAGGCACAAAAAAGTGGCGGCCCCTTGCGGAGTCGCCACTTTTGTAAGTTTCCCGTCGACTAAAGCTTGGGAAAGCTCTATACTAGGCGGTCAACTTATTTACGGCTAATGATGTAGTAAGCAGCTGCAGTTACCGTACCTGCAATGACTACGATGCTACCAAGCATAGATTCAGCACCAGTCTTTGGAAGTTCTGGAGTTGGTTCTGGCTCGCGGCAATCTTTGCCATTTACTTTAACGTCGGCAGTATCTTTATCGATAGTCTTGTCGTCGTTATTGTACTTACCTTCTACAACGTTGGTAAGGGTAGTATCTTCGCAATTATCCTTCAGAGAAGTATTTACAGTTGCGTAGAAGTATACAGTTGCTTCAGCACCCTTGGCATAGTTACCGATGTTGATACCCTGAGCGGATACGATACCATCGGCAAGAGTCTTACCATTGGTGTTGTCTTTGTTGTAAAGAACAGTGCTGCCCTTTACATAAGTAAGACCAGCTGGAAGCACATCGCGAATGACAACATTCTTGAGGGTAGTGTTACCAGTGTTCTTGAATTGAATGCGATAGCGAACTTTGTCGCCAGCTTTAGCGGTTACGATTTCGGACCATTCTTTACCACCATTGAGCTGGACCATTTTATCGATCTTGAAGCTTGGTTTTTCTGGTTCGGAGCAATCCTTGCCATTAACCTTGACAACAGCGGTGTCGGACTTTGCAGTCTTGTCATCATTGTTGTATTTACCCTTAGCAGTGTTAGTAAGGGTAGAATCTTCACATTTATCCTTGAGGGCACTGTTGACAGTAGCCTTGAAGGTAACGGTTGCGGTTTTACCGGCAGCGACGCTACCGATATTGACACCCTTGTCAGAAACGACGCCATCAGCAAGAGCTTTGCCGTCGAGCATGCTACTACCTTTTACGTAGGTCATGTTTGCTGGAAGAGTATCGACGATAACAACATTGTTCAAAGTGGTGTTACCAGTGTTCGTGAAGCGGATGCGGTAATCAACATTAGTACCAGCAACAGCAGTCACGGTTTCATGCCATTCAGATTCGCTTGGAAGTTTGACCATCTTATCGATCTTGAAACCATCGATGCAGGTCTTACCTTCAACATAAACATCGGCGGTATCTTCTTTGGTACCAGTAGAGGTGCCAGCAGAAGTTTGAGCGACGTTGCGGAGAGTGCTTGGGTTGCACTTTTCGCTGACTGCTTTATCAACAGTAGCGTTGAAGTATAACCAGGCGCCTGCGCCAGAAGCATAATCACCAAGGTTGATACCGTTGTCAGTAACGATACCGTCACTGAGGGCTACACCCTTTGGATGAGCAGTGTTAACGATAGTAGTAGAGCCCTTAACATAAGTTAAGCCGGCTGGAAGAATATCGCGAACGACGACATTCTTAAGAGTGGTGTTACCACTGTTCTTGACATGGATACGATAGCGAACAGTTTCACCAGCCTTAGCGGTCACTTTTTCGCTCCAAGTATCAGTACCAAGGATTTTAACTTCCTTGGAAATCTCAAGATTTGGTTGCTCAGCGAATTGAGCTTTAACGTGGAAGGTTAAATAACCAGAGTACTGATTACAGCCAGGGATTTTACCATCCATCTGATCATAACCAAGCAAAACGCCAGTCTTAGTAAAGAGGTCGTTCTTGGCAGTATCAAGATTGAAGGTGCGGAGTTTGCCTCCCTTGGTGTTGTAGTACTTAGCAGTACCTTTTACGTAAGCAAGATTAAACGGCTCACCATTCTTAGATACAAAGTAGGTGCTGTCATAGACAGTTTTTGGATTTGCGTTATCTGCAGAAATCTTACCAGCGACTTCAATTTTAGTGCCAGTAGTAGTTGGAAGAGTAACGAATGCTCTTACGTTTTCTGCGGTAAGGTTAAGGTTGCCAGCGGCGTTGTTGTGTACATAAATACGAACAACATATTCTTTACCGTTTTCAACCTGAGTATTGTCAGACCAGTAGTTAGTAGAAGCACTACCGGTGTATGGCGATGAGCTTACGAAGAAAAGCTCGTTGCCAATTTCTTCATTATTATCAGTGATTGAGTTGAACACGACGTGATCTGCTGGAACTTGCATCGTGTAAGTATCACGAGAAGGACCCCAGGCAAACGCCATGTATGCACCAGCGCCAGCAATAGCAGCAACGGCTGCGATGCCAAGGCTAGTCTTAGCGATTTTATTCATAACTTATTATTCCTTTCTTTAATGAATTAAAAATCTAGGAATGTTTGTTTAATCTTATCGTTAGCCGTATTGTTAACTCGTCACAAATCAGATCATTACTAGGTATAAACATGGGATTGGGAGGGGCGGATGCCCCTCCCCGAGATAACTTCGCCTTTGCCGCAGCATTAGCTTAGCTCTCCTTTTAAGGTGCTACGAAAGAAGGTGGTGAAATTACTCAACGTCATCCGGATTGAGATCTCCCTGGTTGACACCATCGTCAGCCAAAGGAGTCTCAACCGTTTCGGTCGAGTGGGTTTGCTGAACCGTCGTCAGATCCGGGACGGACGGTTTTTGTGTGTTTGCAGGCTTCGGAGTGGCTGCAGGCGGAGGCGGCGGCGCGGTGTAAGAATCAGGTAGCTGGTTCTCATTTGTCGACGTCGTGCTCTGCTGGCCATCCTGGCCCATGAAGTTTTCGGACTCCTTTGGCGGCTTTTTCTTCAGTTGCCCTTGCGTGCCGCCGTCGCTCTGTTTCGGCTCCAAAGTAGGAGTCGGCTCGGGCCCGGGATCAGGTCCCGGAGGAACCGGAGTCGGCGGTTTCCAGTAGTCGACGTCAATCGGCTGGTAACCGCAGGACAGTTTGAACCGGAGCTTTCCGGGTTTGCCCAAGTCGAAGACGACACAATATCCGTTGGAGCTGTGCGTCTTCCTTACGATTACGGAAGGCTTGTTGCCTTCCAAGCCGTTGTACATCATATACATCTGAGATTCGATGTTATTGACGTACTCAATGCGGATGGAGCCGGACGTTAAGATTTTCTTGATCAGCTCAACTGCACGCTCCCAGTAAGCATGGTCACGCAGGAAGTGCAGATGCGCTTTATCTGCGCGCTGGCCAATGAGTTCGTCAGCTTCATCCCGGAGGATGCGCTGATCTCCCTCAAGGTGCAGCATCTGATCGATATGTAACCCGAGTGCGGCACAGAGTGAGGGGTCGTCAGCGGCGCTAGCGAACATGTCGCCAGTGCCATCCTTGTTGGCGATCCAGGTTACGGCCTGGTCGGCACCAACAGCATTATCGGCAGCGGCCTTGCGGTCGAAGCCGAAATTGTAATTATTGGTGTCATCTCCATCATTCTGCAGGTCATTATTGTAATAGTGGACCGTAATTCCGGAGATGTACCGAGCAATGGAGTCGTAGATACCCCGAATGCTCGGCGTGAAAGTCAGAACCACCATCACGACAAGTATCGACGTGATGGTGATATATCGTCTGATCTTATTATGCATGTTATCACCACCTCACCGACGATGACGATTTTCAAACCATTGTACGATTCCGAGAACACACGAGCAGGTAGCGATGCCGACAAACAAGCACAGGACAACCGGCACGACGATGTTGTTTGCATACTTCAGTACGTTGCCCTGCGCGTCGAAAGACACGGGGCCGTAGTAGGCGTTCTTTACTTGGAACCAGAGTGCAACTGCAGCAATCAGACCGCAGATGATGGAAAAGATGAGCTGCCCATCAGTGGCGTGGTCGCTGTTCTCGTCTATGCGCTGGCAGATCCGCGTAACACCGTCATTGACGGCGCGCCGGGTTTCGGCGTGGTTGTCATCGCTGCGACGAGTTATCTCGCTCGCTTTGCGATCCAAGTAGCGTTCGCCGTGACGGGCGGCCTCAATCACCACAGTACGGGTGGTATCGCCGTCGTTACGGATCACGCTTTCGGCGTGGCGGGTGAGTTCAGTCGCCGCAGTGCGGGTCGTATTGGCTTCGTTACGGAGGGTAGCCTCAACGTGACGACCGGTTTCAATCACCGTAGTACGGGTCGTATTGGCCTCGCGGCTGATAAGCCGTCTGGTTTCATTGCCCTCACGGCGCGTTTCCGCAATGGAATGGGACGCAGCCTTTCCAGGAGCGGCCTTCGTTTCGCGGAGGAGACGATTGATATTATCACTCATTTTGATCACCATTACCCCACCTAGTTCGTGGGGCCCTTTCCTATTTTTGTTTGGTCTGTTTTAGGAGACAACGTTATATGGAAAGCCCCATTTTACCGGTGGGACGAATACCGGTTTTACACCTTCTTTCTTACTGCGTAGTAGATTATACGCAGTAATGATCTGATTTGTTAACGTAACGCTTCTTGCTAAAGCTTTTCGCAGTCTTGCAATTAGCTGTATGTATTATATCAAACTTTTGGTTATTTGTCAATAGTATTTCATGGTAATTTACCATAAACGCAAATCATGTTATACGTAAGCACTTTGGCGGCATTCGACGGGGGTGATATAATATGCTTATGGCACTAATGAAGTCGAGTTTGATCCAGAGAATTCACAAGACGCAAACGTCTGATGTTATACACAGTAGCGGTTATGCCAAAGTTCAGCATAATCAAGGTGGTGGACCGCATAGCGGAATGTCGTTTTCGGCACGTATGAAGGTGGATCAGAACCGCACCGTTGTTAAGGGGTACGGTAGCTCAATGATTATGCAAAGTGGCAATAAAATGCCGGCCGCTACCTCTGTTGGCGGGCAAGGCATGGAGACAGATGTGCCAGTCCCAGTAACGCCACGATCTCAACAGCAAGATAATCATTACGGATGGTCGTCAAGTAGGGACACAGTGGCGAGTTGGGGCTATAAAAGTGAAAATAGCTTAAATAATGTCGCTAATACTACAGCGATAGACAATACGAACTCAAACCGGGGATACGGGCGAACTGCCGGAAGTAAGGAGAGTTTGACGGGTTACGGGCGTGCATTAGGGGGACGCGAGAGCCTGCATAAAGGATACGGAAGGATGTCGAGCGCAGATGCGTCGGGTCAAAAAACAGGTTATGCTAACGCGGCCGCCCAACGCCAAGCGCGCGCAGCGAGGTTTAGCGCCTCTAATGGGCGGACTGGTTCTTCGACACCAAGACCACCGATAAATCCGACTTTTGGGCGTCGTTAATAGTTTCAAACTGAAAATCTCTGGCAAAATCGGAGATTTTTTGATGTTGCGAGCGATCCGCCTCAAGGACAAGATAGCCACCGGGGTTAAGATGGTCCTGCGCCTGTTCGATAAGGGTTTTAATGAGGGCGAGGCCATGATCATTGGCGTAAAGGGCGGTTTCAGGCTCGAAGGCGAGTTCGGGGCTGAGCCAGTCCCATTCCCTGTCGACATACGGCAGATTGGCGACGATTAGGTCGTATTTACCGACATTCTGCAAGAGGTCAGAGACAAAGAAATTCACCTTGGCGCCGAGAAACTGCGCATTGAGGCGGGCGACGTGGAGGGCATTTTCAGAGATATCAACGGCGTCAATTTCCGAATCTGGAAGCTCGAAAGAAAGGGTAGTCGCAATGCAGCCACTACCGGTGCCGACATCGAGAATTTTGGCCGGTTTAATGGTCTTAATGACATCTATCAGAGCCTCGGTTTCGGGGCGCGGGATAAGTGTGTCTCTAGTGACTTTGAAATTGCGGCCATAAAACTCCTTACGGCCGGTGATATAGGCGAAAGGTTCGTGATTTTGGCGGCGTTTGAGGAAAGAATCAGCCTGATCTTGCTCCTCTTGATTAATCTTGTAATCTGGATGGGCGTGCAAAAAAGTGCGCGGAACGCGCAAAACATAGGCCAAGATAAGCTCAGCGTCGAGGCGATCGGTTTTTTTCTTGGCGGCCTTAAGCCATGAGCTCACGTTCATGAGCTTGAAGTGCCTCAATTATATCTTCGATATCGCCGTTCATAGCGGCGGTAATATTGCTGCGGTTGTAATGGATACGGTGGTCGGTAATGCGGTCTTGCGGGAAATTATAGGTACGAATCTTTTCGGAACGGTCACCGGTACCGATGAGAGATTTGCGTGCATCAGAGGCGTTAGCGCGATCTTCGGCAATTTTGCGCTCGAGGAGGCGGCTTCTGAGGACGTTCATAGCTTTGATACGGTTTTGCTGCTGGGAGCGCTCATCTTGCATGGCTACCATAATACCGGTTGGAATGTGAGTGATACGAACAGCGGAGTCGGTTGTATTGACGCCCTGGCCGCCGTGACCGCCGGAGCGATAGATATCAATGCGGAGATCTTCGGGGTTGATTTCAATATCGTGCTCTTCGGCCTCTGGGAGGACAGCAACAGTGGCGGTGCTGGTATGAATACGGCCCTGGCTTTCGGTAACCGGGATGCGCTGGACACGATGGACACCACCTTCGAATTTGAGCTTTCCGTAAGGTTGATCGCCACTAACGCGGAAAATTACCTCTTTGTAGCCACCGGCATCATTAACGGATTCGGATTGGAGTTCAACTTTGAGGCCATGAGTTTCGGCGTATCTTAGATACATGCGATAGAGGTCGCCAGCAAAGAGAGAGGCCTCATCGCCACCGGCGCCGGCGCGGATTTCGATGATAGCGGCTTTGTCGTCGTTTGGATCTTTCGGAATAAGCATCTCGGCGAGTTTAGCTTCAGTTTCCTGGAGTTCTTGCTCGAGGTCAGGCTTCATTTCAGCGAGTTCAGGATCACTATCGGCTTCTTGGATATCGGATTCAAGCTGAACTTTCTTTTTGCCAAGAGCAATTAGCTCATCTATCTCTTGAAGACGGCGGTTTTTGGCAGGAAAATCTGGGTCAGCGTAAGCGTTTGGCTGGCTCAAAAAGTCAGTAATTTGCTGTTTTTCGGTTTCTAGGGCATCAAAATCTAAGTTCATCAGAGATATTATAACATCAAACAGCTTCTCTGGCCATACTGGGAGAGTACGTCGTCCGGTCGGCCCGTCTTTACGGGCGACGGCGACTCGTACTCGGCAGCAACCTCCGTAAGCTCTCCCACCATAGTCAGAGAAGCTATTTGGGGTTATTTTATCTCGATGCAGATTAGAGAGTCGTTTTCGGAGATGCGTGCGTAGTAGTTTTCGGATTTCATTTCAAACGCGGAACAGTCATAAGGTTCGTCTAAGAGGCCAGTATAGTCATAATTGAGATCGTAATCGACATGGAGCGACCAGGAGCCCCAGGTGAAGCTACTGAGGCCAGTTTGGTGGGCGTCGATAATATCGCGCGTAATCGGATAGAGGCTAGCAAGGTGTTGGTTTTGCTCGGCTAGGCCGATATCACCCTGAATTTGGAGCTTTTTGCCAGCGAGCTCTTCCCTGGAAGGATAAAGATTACCGAGATGGATGGCTAGCTCAGAATTACGGAAAGCAGCATAATCATGTTGATAGCGCAGGCCATTTCCGAGCGCAAAAGCATAGACTACGAACAGATGGACAAGAATATAGGCCGGGATAGCAAAATAGCGCTGTTTGCCCCGTAAAGTAAGGAGAGCAACAATAGCAAAAGCGACACCGATACCGATCAGCGAGCGGGGATTATATGGTGCATCCGCCAGTGCCAAATAGATGCCGTAAGAGAGCGGAATAGAGACAGCAGCAAACGCTACAGCTGCTAAAGCCTCGAGGACGCGATGGGCACCTTTGCGCTTAGAATTGAGGACGATTGAGGCGATAAAAGCGATTAGCATACAAGCGAGGAGGATTAACCAGTTGCGACCAAAAGAGGTAAATATCTGTACGAATACTTGACCAGCATTGCGGAAAACGCCAGGAATGAAGTCGCCAAAAGACCACATTGCGAGAGAGCGATAGCCTTCTGGCTCTGGCAGGATGAATTTAAAGACGATTAGCGCCGCGAGGAAGCTAGCGAGACCAAAAATTACACGCCGCCAGTCAAACGACTTTTTATTGAGGTAATCGCGGAAGCCAAGAGCGAGTAACAGGAGCAGATAAACCCCCGTAAAGGCCTGATATGACGTGAGGGCAACCATTAAACAGATAAACGAAGTGATGGCAAAGTCCCAGCGCCGCTTGAATTTGATGGCGAATGGCAAAATACAGGCAAGGAGCGCGAGTGCCATACAAGGAGCGTCGAATTTATAGAGCCAGAGGCTGAGCGTAAAAGGGGTTAAACCGGCGAGAGTTACAACGATAAGATGAGAGAGTTTCTTTTTGTTGCCGAATAATTCCACCAGGATAAGGCTAGAAATCGTAAGTAGGACCATGGCAAGTATTTGCCCGAGCGGCGAAATATCTACTAGACTAAAACGCATCTGTACCAAGAGAAAAGACAGGAGAGATGAGGAATAGCGGTTAAAATCCGAGGTCCAGCCTTTACCAGTGATGGCGCGACCAGCGTCGTCGGCATAAGAGATGCTAGCAAACCAAATGGCAAGCATAGCAAAGCAGTAAATACCGAAAATGACCAGGAAAGGTTTGAGATACACACGCCACTTTTTACTCATTACAGATTGATTATAACAAAAACGCCCCGCGAGGGGGCGGGGCTTAGTGTCTGCGATGGATCGTCACCTGAAAGCTCACGGTGAGCATAGCGATAACAATCGATATCAACAGAGAGACGAAGGGGTCGCTACAACAGAAGCCATTTACGAGCTGGTTCATGAGGTAAATGACCAGCATGCCTACAAACAGTGATGCAACGAAAGTGATTGCTGTGGCAGTCCGAACAGCGACGATACTACAGCAAATCAGAAAAACGAGCAGCAGCACCATTGTGGCGAGGATGAAATACAGTGCTCCCGAGACAATCAGAGACCCGACATCGAGAACTTTTACGTCGTCAGGAAACACGACAGTACTCAGCCAGATTACTCCGATGATGATCGGAAGAGGCAAGAGACTGCGCCACTCGAGGCGCATCTTCGGTCGCCGCATCATTTGCCCCCCTTATCGTTCTTGGATAAATGCGCCTGTCATATACAGGAGCTCGCAAATGACCGAGATGCAAATCGGGATCAAAAGACTGGATACCCAAAATCCGCTAAACACAATGCTGAGTAGGCAGAGTGCCAGCGCGCCGGGGATGAAGTCGAGGATCATGAAGCTGATAAAACCGGTCGTGGAGATAGTGAAATCCTTGCTGATGATGGCAAAGTGACTGACTGCGGAATTGAACGGCAGATAGACTACCATGTAGGCGAATACTCCTAGCAATACCGCGCCGATGTTTGCGAAGTGGTAGACCTGCGGGAGCAGGAGTGACCCCAGCCAAAGGACAGCAAATACGATTGCTGCGTGGATACTATGCCTGATGTTGGCATTCATAGTACTTCCCTCCTATGCTTCTGTTTTTTAAGGAACCATTCTATTATTATACCACAGATGGCGCCAATAGTCAATTTTGGGCAAGCAATAAAAAGCCGCCCTTTTTGAGAGGGCGGACAAGTGGCAGATTATCTTTCAACGTTGAATGCTTTTATTTCGATGCGAGTATCGTTTTCGAGCTGCATGAGCACAGAAAGAATCTCGCTGACGGTGCCGGCAACTTTGATGATTCCAATTGCAGGCCCGTTGGATTTTGTGCGGGGCTTCGTGGCGGCGTCTGAAACAGTGGCTTTTTGCCCCGGAGACGTCTCCGCCGCTTCAATTGTTTTTGGCTGGTTCAAATCACTTTGGGGCACCTCGGGAGGCGCAGTCTCGTGATGTGGCATAACGGGAGTAACGGGCTCAGGCTGAGGCTGAGGATTTGCTGCGCAAGGCGCCTCGGCTTTAGAAGAAGAGGCTTCTTCGGCAGCCGGTTCAGAAACTGCCCCTCCGTGGTCTGATTCGGGCCCTCCTTTCTTCGCAAAGGCTTCAAGTATGCCTTCGATGGAACCCTCTTGCTCGAGATATTCCATCCAGTCGCCATTTGTCCAGGCTACGAAGGCTGCACGTTCAATGATTGAGTCGTTATTGACGCGAAAACCCTTACCACGGCGAACGCCGGAATTGCGAATGGCGCTCTGCACAGTAACAGTGCTGACTCCTTCCCCGAATAGATAATGGACCAGCATATTCGCGGGCACGTTCGGATAATACCGAATCAGATCAAAGAAGTATTTATGCGTTTTTTTGGCCTCTTTGAAATTATGGATGGGGGAAATTGGACATTCTGCGGCAATTGTTTTAATTGCGCGTTCAAGGTCGGCAAAAGTTTTGATCTCCATCCGGAGAGGGGCCGGCCTTATTTCTTTGGGGCGGAGACTCTCAGCCTGCTCGACGTCTGGCTGTTTGTTTTCTAGCAATATGTCGTCAGCATGATCGTTTCGAGACTGATTGTTGCTGGGCTGCGCGCCCTGTTCAACTTTGGACTGCTCGGCCTGAAGAGAGTTAATCTCAGGCTGTTCAGTCTTAGATGAACCTTTCGACTGCGAAGTTTTTTGGAAATGGCTATTTCTGCGATCAGCCTGCTCAGCCTTAAGCAGAGATTCAAGGGCTTTCTTACAGTTTTTGACATAGCCGATTTTGTGGAGTTCGACGATAAGTTTGCTAACATCAATCTGGTAGCTGCTCGGGTCTTCGCCGAGATATTCCCTCTGTAGCGACTCGGCATATTGACGGTTTTCTTCCGACTGACCCTCATTAACATTCATGTTAACACCAGCCTCAGAGAGTAAGTGCTTGACACGAGCGTCTTCGGGAGAATTACCGATAGCAACGTTGATCTGTTGATAACTGCAAAGTCCGATCAGTCGGAAAAAAATCATCATTTCCTGCCTAACATCGGGGCGATCATTACATAGCACCGCATAGGTCGGAAAGTTAAAGTAGGTGACATTACCAACCGTGGTAGAAAACTCGGTGGTCTTCATCCTGACCCTTCCTTTCATAAAAAATAATCTGTCTGCAAATGTTCGCGACTACTCCGTTTAGTAATCGATGTGGAAAGATTACCATAATCCCTTAACTTGGGCAAGCTGAAACGGTTTATGCACCCCAGGTGCTGACGGAGGCGATGTCTTGTGCTAAAATAGCGCTATGGATCTTTAGCTCAGTTGGCTAGAGCGTACGATTCACATTCGTAAGGTCACTGGTTCGAGCCCAGTAAGATCCACCAAAAAGTCCTTACTCGAACCCTTGTCTAAAAGCAAGGCGTTGGGCGAGGACTTTTTTCATTATTTTCTGAAGTCCGGTCGTTGGGGTGTTCGCGTGAATCAACACGGGCGTTTTTGCCGCAATGTTCCGGGGTCCTTTTCCTTTTTTGGGAAACGAGGATTACCGCTTTTCGCGTAATCTTTCCCTTTACGCAGTGGGCTATGGTTTAGAATGCACGCGATAAATGAAGCCCAACAGTAACTCTGTCGAGCTAGATTTTTTATCTGTTAGTCGGTATAATGGCCGTAGTATTACCCCAAATTGAATTTGCGGCTCTCGAGAAGCAAATAGTATCACAAAAAAAGGCTGTGGAATAATGGCAAAAACGCATGATGATTTTGTTAAAGAATTATCGATGATCAATCCAGAAATTGAAGTCATAGGAAAATACACGCGAGCAGTTGATCGCATCGAAGTTAAATGCAAAAAATGTGGCAAGGTCTGGAATCCTGTAGCATATTCATTGACTTCTGGAAAGTCATGTCCACACTGCAGCGCAATAAGAGGTTCTCAAAAAAATACCGGAATTACCGGGGCGAAAACGGATAAGCAATTTCGCGATGAATTAAGAAAACTACATCCCGATATTGAACCTCTGGACTCATATACTAGCAATAAAGATTCTATAAGATTTGCATGCCAAAGATGTGGTCATGAATGGAGCGCAAAACCGTATTCCTTGCTGCAAGGACACGGTTGTCCAAGATGCGCCAAATCGGGCACAAGTTTTATGGAACAATTCATTTTGCTAAGTTTTCAAAAAGCTATCGGTAAAGATAATGTTTTATCCAGAGACAAATCCTTGATTGGAATGGAACTAGATATCTATATTCCAGACTTACATATCGCCATAGAGCCTGGAAACTGGTTCCTTCATAGAAAATCAATAAAACGTGACCGTAGAAAAAGAGAACTCTGCAGTCAGAAACAAGTGGATTTAATCACAATCTATGACAAGTATCCCATCGCCGAAGAGCCCCCATTCGATACAGATTGCATTACATTCTCCGATGACTACAATAAAGCAGACCATTCTAATATCAAAAATCTGGTTAGGCAACTTTTTGCAAGAACAAATATAGAGTGTTTCTTTTCTGATGACGAATGGAGTGAAATCGAGAATGAAGCCTATGATAATGCCTTATCAAAAACGCATGATAACTATGTTGCGGAACTAAAAGAAATCTCTCCAACTATTCAGGTGATTGGACAATATCAGAATGCTAATAAGCGGCTCTTAGTAAAATGCATGACATGTGGATATAAATGGAATGCAGTTCCGGCAAATCTGCTAAGTGGAGATGGGTGTAGAAAATGTGGCTCAATGATCGCACATGAAAAGTTTTTAAAAACACAGGAAGATTTCGTCAAAGAAGTCGAAATAGTCAATCCGACAGTAGAGGTGATCGGCAATTATACTGGTCGCCATAGCCCTATTAAAGCTAGATGCAAAATATGTGGTTTCATCTGGGAACCGCGTGCAAGTAGTCTGCTTAGGGGATCAAGCCACAAAGGATCTATCACTATGCATAAAAACTTAAGATTGCATAATAGTTCGACTTAAGTCCCGATAGTCCCACCATTACCAAGAAAAAAATGCCCGTAGGGTATTTTTTATTGGTAATCTTTGTGAGGATTACTGGGCGAGAACCAGAGGTTCGCGCGAGCAAGCTTCCGAGCGAAGCAAAAATGCTTGCATTTTTATTACCGAGGAAGCGTAGTGAAGCAAGGCTTTCGCCAGAAAGCCGCTGCCCAGTAAGATCCACCATACTTCATTTTGGCCTTCTTTGAGGCCTTTTTTAATCTGTTCCGGAGCGGTTCGACCCGAAAGCTTCAGTTTTGCGCCCAATCACTTAATTACGGTTCTTTTGCGTCCCCAATCATCTGAACCGAAGTCTTCTTTAGCGTAACGAGCAAACATAAAAGCGTCATTAGCGACGTTTTTTCATATTGTTATTATACTGAACCATCCACCGGCCTAACCGGTGATTTTTCGCGCCACAAAAACCCCGGCACAAAGGACCGGGGAAAGGTCGAGAGAGTTACGGTTACGTTAATCGGGAGATAAAGAGATTGAGCTCGATAAAAGTTGGTATTATAGTCGCCAGGTAATGACTGGCAGCCAGAAAAAACGCAATATTCTCCATTGGCCATAGCTGTCGGTTTCTCATCAGTAACGCAACGATCGCAACATAAATTGCAGTCATAATAAAATGGCCTGAGCAAGGAACTTTTTCTGCCATTAAGTCAATGCTTTCTCCTATATTATTCTCTTTATTGCGGTATTTTTGGAGGATAGAAATCACCACACTCACCGACCGGCAGAGTCCGGACGCCCTTATAGCCAAAAGCAAGGTCACCACAGACTCGACCTGAAATAGCACAATTACCACCCGCACGACTTGTTCTGTCGAAAAAGCCATTAGGCAGAACATGACAAATACCAAGCAATAGCCACAAAACGTGGCAATGCAAACGTCATGTTCACGCTTGCGCCATTCATCTTCAGATATACGCATTATAAACACCTCTCTTAGCGTGCTTTAAGCTCATGCTTAACAATGTCATTGTACCATATTTATGCAAAAATGTCAATATGCCCAACCCGTGCGAGCAGAAAATGCTGGGTGAAGATTTTAGTAGCCGTCTTTGCCTAAGACGAATGGATTACTGCTGGTACCATCACCACTTGAGACTTTGTAGCCTTTTTTAAGTGAGACCATCGGACGTACGCCACCGAGACCATTGCTGGTGAATACTGGAGTGACATGATCGACGCGTGAATAAGCTACGCCTACATATACGTTATTGGCGCTAACAAGTGATGGCGACATGAGCCACCAGCCTTTGCCGTTGTTGAGATAGTTGTCAGAACTGTTATCATAGCGATACCAGTTAAACCCGGCCATGACCGCCTCGTCGAGGGTCATAAGACCAACTGGATATTCTAGATCGCCATTGCCATTCTCTTCACTAACCGTGAAAGCATCGTTTTTGTTGGCGCAATTAATATCAGGCTTGCCGGTGGTGAAAACGCGATAGTTGGCGTTGAAAATCATTTTACCGTCTTGTTCATTAGTGATTTCTAATACATCGTTGTCTTTGCCCCAGCCGCCAACTCCGTAAAGACTGCGGTCGTTGCACCAGACAGTGTCTTCAAGTTCGTCAGTATAGGCCGTCATGTTATCTCGGTACCAGTCATCTACGACTCCACGGACAATGGATTTATTTGTATTGGCCTCATTAGTAACTTCGTTCCTGACAACATCTTCGATTTTCTCACCATCCTTAAGGGTCACATAGAACATGTTGACGCTGCGAGTCATATAGACATACCTAACCGTCTCACATTCGGTGCCGTTGGCTTTGAAGCAAGTGTAGTGATGAGTTTTTAGAATTGAGTCACGATCGGCCGCGAAATTATCATCTTTGACATATTGGTCATCGTTGAGGACATAGTGGCCGTCAACATAAGAGACATCGTTGGCGAAAATCATACCATTCGTAATTTTGGAATTGCTCATATATTTAAAGGTATGACCGTTCGAGGCATAGCTGTATCCGAAGTAGCTAAGATTATTAACGGCGGCATTGTACTTGACGCCAGAAGCAATCATCGTATCATCCCCTTCGGCTATGCATTGACCGTTGGTCGGAACGCCATTATAGATGATCTTGAGCCCCTCGGTCTTAGTTGTCCTAAAGATTTTCCAACAGAAGTCTGCGAAAATGAGATTATTGTTATCAACGGCGCCGCGATAGTAATAGATAGGGATATCATCGTTTTTAGTTGGCGCAAAGATATATACGCCTTTACCATTAGCGTTACTGGACGGCTCCAAGAAATTCACGCCCGTGACTGGCTCCATATAGGTGCTATGCTCATCATCGATAATCGGTTTCTCCATGATGATGTTGTTGATTTCGCGGCCTTCATATTTTGGAATCGTAATCTTTGATTCGATTTCTATCGTGCACGATTCGGCGGCATATACGCCAAAAGAAACAAACGCACTAACGAATAAGATTGCAATAACTGCCGGCCTGATGTGCCCATATTTGCGGTAGTAGACATAACAGGCCAATATAATTGCAGCAAATACGATGACGAAAATCATTGGCAAATCAGCAGAAGTACTTGGATTCGGCGTAGACTCGTTTTTGGCCAAAACAAGCAAAGCGTTTAAATTGCTGACATAAGTATTGTCTACATACTCACTATCTTCGACATGTTTTTTGTACTCTATTGTGAGAGTGGCTTCCTTTTTCTCTCCTGGCTTGATTTCGGTTTCGTCATTGGCAAACATTAACGAATAGTCGATAGCTTTTGCGTCGTCAAAAGATACTTCGCTTAACGTATACGTATCGCCTGAAACGTTTTCGAGTATGAGTTTATACTTAATGTAATCGCCTAGCTCCAGCATTTTGACGTCTGCGCTAATCTTAGCGTCGTCGATTGAGGCCTCAGTTAATATCTCTGTATTTTGAGATTTTTCAAGAAATTCAATTGATGTTGGGCAAATAGCGTTTGTGCTGCACGATTCAGCGTACGCAAATGTCGGAAAAAACAATGAAGCTAGAGCCGTAGCTATAACAAAAATTTTAGCGATTTTCATTTTTGACCTATTTCGTTTATGTTTATTTTATTGTGGCATATTTAAGCAGAAATGTAAACATACCGCAATCAGTTAAGGCTCAAACGACGAGCCCTCTCGCGACGCGCTCAATTATAATGCAAATCATTAAAAAGCCCCCGGAGTCAAAACTTCGGGGGTGGGATGAAATGGTTGTTTAACCTGGGAGTTCAAGTTTCTTTTCGTCCACCAGGATAAAGAAATCCGGGAAATGAGTTTTCAGCGCGTCCACGTAGGCGCGGGCCAGTGCCGTAGCCGCAAACTCGCTACTGAAGTTGCCGACGCGTTTGCTGGCCCAAACCTTGAACTTGCCGCGGGCCTGCTTGATGGTGCGATCTTTGTCAGAATAGTTGTCGCAGTAATCCACCGACACGCAGTTCTCCAGCGGATCTTGATTGATAGAGTTGCCGACGTCCAGCACATAGTGCGGCTGGTCTTCATCATCGTGCTGATCTTCGATCCGCAGGCGGAAGGGGTTGCGGGTGCCGAACTCGCCATCATTCAGTTTGATGTTTACCAACCGCTCGCAGATTAACTGCAACAGATCGGAGTTGATGGCCGCGTCCCGCGCAGTGAATTCGGGGTTGCCTTCCTCGCCATATACAGATTCATAGATGATCGGAAAAACGGGAGCTTTAGCATTCATTTTGAGACCTCCATTTCAGAATCGATAAGTGCAAAGGGCACGAAAAAACGCCCTCATGTTTTTAATTATAGCATAAACATGTCAAAAAGTCAATAATAGCCAGTCGGCTTGTGGGCGAAAAACTTAAGCTTATAGCATCATTATTTTGCTACAATTTCGCCGCTATCGAGGATTTTCGCATTCGAACCATCCCATGATAGTATTTGATTGATTTTCCGAGTTCGAGCTTCGCCCGAAAGAAGACTCGTGAAAACACCTTTCTGCTGGCCTGGCAGGAAATAGTATTTTACGCCACCATCGGCCAGGAACTTAATCTGTAAAATACCAGTATCTTCAGTTTCATCGTTAAAGATAAAATCGCCGAGATTGTAAATAATTGGCTTGCCGCCGTTGTAGTCGATTCCCTGCAAGGTATGTGCATGGCCGCCGACGATAATGTCAGCGCCGGCGTTGAGGTAATCTTTGGCAGTGGTTTTCTGGACTTGCTCGAGCTGATGCGATTCCTCGGTGCCCCAATGAATGATGGCAATCACGTAGTCGCTATTGGCTTTCGCGGTCTTGATAGTGTCGATAAATTCGGCCGGGTTGTAACAGAGTAAAACGCCGCCAGTGGTAGCTGTTGCGCCCGGAGTATCAATGCCCCACTTCTCGGCGCGAGTAGCATTCACGAACGCGACGCGATAACCGCTAGGCAAGGTGAGATAGTAAGGCTTTTTGGCTTCGGCGAGGTTTTTGCCGGCACCGATATGAGGCATTTTGATAGCATCAAAACTATCGATCATGTCATTAAAGGCCAGCGGACCAAAATCGTAGACGTGATTATTGGCAAGCGTGACCAAATCGACGCCCATGTCGCCATAAATCGATAGGCGTTCCGGCTTGGCGCGGAAGGTGTAGTACTTACCCGGGGTCCTGGAACCACGGTTGCTAACCGTGAACTCGCTATTCGCGACCATAAAATCGCTCTCGCGCATGATTTTGAGGACTTCTTCGGAGAGAATGCCATTTACTCCCTGCCCGCGACGATCGTACCATGGCATCACTTCCCAGTTGTCGGCCAAGGAGATGTCGCCAACGATGCTGATCGTGAAATCTTGATCTGGTTTGACGAGGTCGTCAATCTCGGCTGAGCCGATGGGATTCTTGGAGTCTGACGGCCGAAAAAGGCTCAGGCCAGCAAATACAAGTAGCGCCACAACTATTACTGCCACTAAAAGACCGGCAATACGAATGCAGATTAAGCGCCCTCTCTTCATTAATATAATTATAACTCATGCAAAAAGCCGAGCTTGGCGGCTCGGCATTTTTTGTTCTGGAATTATTTCGCGTGCAGGAGAATATCTTTGCAGCAATGCACCTGATCAAGCATAACTTTGTTAGCTTTCCGATTTCGGTCAATCTTTTCGTACGTGCTCTTGATGCGTTTTTCTTCCTCCTTGGAATAGGCCATTTCTTCAATCATGACGCGACTCTTATCTACCCTTTCGAAATAGATACCGAAAATTCCGAGCGCAGACCATTCTCCACTCTCAGGATTAGTCAAATCGGGCGTTACGTACATGTACGGATCGATATTGAGGTCGTTCGACAGTTTATAGAACGCGATGCCCTGATTACCGTTACGCGCATTGGGCGCGAATGCCCCAACGATGAAACGGAGACGGTAGGACTTGAGCACACCTTCTGCATAGAGTTCGTGGCAATAGCCGTAGAATTCATTGGTTTTTTCATCGACCACGATTTCGCCAGAGAATGCGGGATCCGGTTCCATCCATTCGCCAAATTGCTTGAAATTTCCAGAAATCTTAAAGATGCGACTCAATTATTTCACCCCCTTCACGATATGTGAGTCGATTAATATTATACCATATTTTTTCATATTGTAAAACACCGTCCTTCAGGGGGCGGTTTTTTGTATAGTATAATAAGGCTAAAAGGAGGGTGAGATGCCTATCGTATTAACGTCTTGTGGGGTAATTAACGAAGATTTTAAAGAAAAGTTTTTTGCGCTTTTTAGCAAGCCAGTAGAGGATTTACGCATGCTCTATATTACGACTGCGGCGGACGGAGAGAGCGGCGATAAATCTTGGGTTGGCGAAGAATATCAACGGATTTTGGCATTAGGTTTTCGCCCGGAAAATATCATCGAATACAAGATTGGCGCGTCTCTAGATAATCTGAATGATTATGACCTGATTTACGTGCTAGGTGGGAACACTTTCTATCTGATGAAAATGATTCACGAGTCTGGCTTTGAGACGCAGCTACGCGAAGCGATAGATAGAGGAATTGTTTACGTTGGCTCGAGCGCTGGATCAGTCATTATGGGCACAACCCTAGAGCCAGCAGCGGTGTACGGGGACGAGTTAATTGAGGGGGTTGATTCTAAAGGCCTCGGTTTCGTTGATGCTGCCGTTATTCCACATATGAATCAAAAATCCGATGTTTACGAAGATTGGATGCAGACCTGGAATGGCAAGACATTCATCTTGTATGACGGCGATGGCATGATTATTTAAATTTGCGATTTTTAAAAATACCCCCGGATTTCTCCGGGGGATTTTTTAATCAGAGCATTAGACCATCGTGTTTAGGGCGTTTTTTGTTGCACTTGATGAGAGCGACGGCGTGATTAGACTCAACGGGAACGCGGCGATCCGGCGAGGCTTTTTCGAATAGCGAAACAGCGTCTTCTATTTTGTGTAGTTTTTCTATTTCCTGCTCGCTAAGGTATAATTCCTTAGTCGGAAAACATGAGATGACGCGGTTAAACTTACCGACAGCCGAAATATCCGTGCATTCTATATTGTAGTAGCTCTCGTCGCCCATGATTTTGAATTCAATGGTGACCGCCACTACCTCCAGTCGGCCTGGGACGCGCGAATAAAAGACGATACCCTCATCGATACGCCCTTTCCACTGCGCCTGGCTCCAATTTCGGAAATCAACATTACTATCGTAGGTCGATCCACGCAAAAATCTTGGACCAAAGCCGTACACGTTTTTTTCGTTACTGAGATAGATTATTACGTTTCCGAATTCTATGCTCGACATATCAAGTTGTGCGAGGAGCGCTGCGGTTTTTCCAATGTTTTTCACCATTATTTTCACCCCCTTTATGGTGATTCTGATTCCTCAAAAGTGCCACAGGCAAAAAATAGAGCCAATCATATATATTATAGCACACTTGGTACTATTTGTCAATTAAGCACTGGCGTATTGGATCAGCTTTATTTCCAGAGGTTTAAGGGTTAAACTTCGCTGTTTATCGCCAAGTTGGGCGGTTATGTGCTGCTCTTGGTCGGAAACGTTGGCGACGACAAGCTCGTAGCCGGTTTTGGTTCGACGAGCGGCCGCAGCGACGTCTTTAGAATCGTATTCGCAACGGATAATTTTGCTGCCGGCCGGATAAAGTTGGATAAACTTCTTCAGGGCGTCATAGATAGGCGTGAGAATAAAATCGTCGCCTTTTTTATTTAAGATGACTGGGCTTTTAACATAATTCCGGCAATAGCTCGGACCGCCCTGCCAATCGAGAAGCATATTCCAGTCAAGAAAAGCATTGGCACCAGTATTGATGTCAGACATGATTTCGAAATAATACGGGTTAGCTGCGGTAGCCCAGTCGGCTGGGTCATAGGGCGAAAAACCAACGCACATTTCGGAGGCGATCATGGTGATATCGGGGTATTTTTCACGAACTTCCCACATTTGCTCTGGATGAGTGCCGTCATACCAGTGGTAACAAAGGCCGGCAACTTTTGGGTTGGATTCGCAGAGTAGTTGGTCGGCCACTTCGGTGAGTTGTTTCTTATTATGATCCCAAAGCAACAGCTGCGTGTCGGTGTCCGCAATCGCGGGTGCGAGATATTTATAAGCAAGGCGACGCTGGGCACGATAGGAATAGACGCAGGACTCCCATTTCTGAATCGCGTGCGGTTCATTTTGGGGCGTAAGGTAGCGGATGTTGATGCCTTCTTCCCTATAAGCATCAAGCCAGCGACGGATATAGCGCGCGTAAGTACGATAGCGCCACGGCTTAAGGTGGCCGCCAAAGCGCTGGAGATGAGTGGTTTTGAGGCAAGCAGGTGGCGACCAAGGGCTGGCGATAATCTGTAGGTCACGTTTTGCTAAAGCCATTTTGAGCATCGGAATCACCCATTGATGGTCGTGTTCGATGGAAAAATCCCGGAGGCTGGGCCGTTTCGTGTATTGATATGGGGCGAGACAGAAATCGTTGCTACCAATACTTAGTCGGCACCAGCGATAATCCAGCCCATTTTTGCCATAAAAAGCCTCAATCAGCGCGTTTTGTCGCTCGGGCGATAGCTTAGCAAAATTATAGGCCGTCGCCTCAGTAATGGCGCCGCCTAATCCTTGCCAAATACCAAGCGGCAAATCTTTACGAATAATTATCTCTATGCTCATCGTGACGAATATTATTTAGCGCGAATAAACTCTGGGTTCGTGCCAGAATTGAAGGTCTGATCAAAGCGTGGATTGAAATTGTGATGCATAATGCCATCTCTGTGAGTAACCGCATAAGATGTGTAGGCTCCACCATCGCATACCATTAGACTGACGCAAAGATGGAATATTGTACTTACGCAACTTTTATAGCTTGGGGAGCGCTCGTCGATATTAAACATTTTTTTAGCGATTCTATCACTCTCAAGCCAAAGTCTCGTATTGTCATCTGGGGTTTTGCCGAGCACAACACCCTCGGCGGCCCCCATACCATCAGTGACAATATCGGGAATTGTATCGGTCAACTCTTTAGGAACACCGATAGATGTAAGGAATTCTTTGGAATAATACCTATTATAACCATCTTGCGATCCACCATCCCGTTTGGCGGCAGATTTACCGATATCATGGACGAGCAAACAGAGACGGCCTAGGTCGAAAACGCTACGTGGCAAGTTCGATTTATAGCTAGCATCGAATAATCTTAACGCGGTCTCGGTATGTTGCTCAACCGTAAACCCTTCTTTCACGCCCGCGCTCCCTTCGAATAACTGTTTATACCTCGGCGAGACCCGTTTGGCGGAATCTATAAGCTCGCTTGGAGCAGTTAGGCGCTCCATATTTACGTATCGGAGTGGTGTTTCCCACCTTTTTGCCTCTGGGCGATTGAGTAATTGATGAACACGAAGTGCGGCCCCACCAAAAATACGCATACGAGACGAGCGCGCTTCTTCCATCTGCTCTCTGCCCTTTACCTCTTCAAGGCTGAAAACTTCATAAGTGTCATTTAGTGGCCTGCCTAGTGTGGCCGAAAAAACACTACATTTGATGCCGATGATATGCTCATTTCTCATCCACTGATGGACGTATTCGCGGTTAATTGGGCAGTTCATGACTCTCGAGCCATTCTCTACCGAGTTGGCAACCGTAACAGGGACCGTGACGTCGCCTCTTTGGTCCAACATGCCCATGATGTTTCTGGACATAGTGCCGTGTGGATTCGAAGAATTATGAACGGTACTACGAACATTGATTGAGCCAATAACAGCACGAGCGCCTGCCTCGCTGATATGTAACTTTTTGGCATATCTTGGAATTTCTTCTTCAGGGATAATTGGGTGCCTCGAGGCGTACTGTATTAAATTATCGAACATTCTATGGTCGATGGTCTTATAATCTTCGAGGCTAAAAATCGTATTCGTAACTGGATCTGGGAATGACTCCATGAAGGCTTCACGGGTTTTTTCAACATTTCTGCCGCCTCCACCGATATCATCCTCATATCGATCGCAATCAAAAAAGCTAGCTTCCTGATCCGGAATTTCTATCTCAACAATTTCAGCCGTTGAACCTTTTCGGCGAGCTCTTGCTTCCGCAAATGCCTTAGCGGTATCATGCGAAGCAATATGTAGAACTGTTTCGCCCTTATTGACATTGTGGTTTCCGGTAGTATTTCCTGAGTTATTAAAAAATGGATCTACTGCAAAACGATCGCCTTCATGCGCACGACCATGATAGAATTTCTTTCCGGCAGCCGGAACGAGAACGCCTGTACGTTTTAGCTTCTCGGCAGATCTGCGCATTCTTTCGGTTTCGAAAGTATCAGAATCAGTCTCGGCACGAGTTTCGATGCCACCAGAATATTTTGGCCGTCTTTCCATATCTTTATTGTAACCGATTATGGCTATAATGGCGAAGGATTCTATTCTTGAGAAATAATCTTGCCGTTTTTGAGATGGAGGATGCGTTGATTGCGACTACCGCGGAATTTAAGGGTTAAATCGCGTTGAGACTGAATAAATGGACCATCAATTAATGCGTCAAGTTCGCAGATAAAATCATGGACTGGGCCATCTTCGGGTAGTTGCTCATAGATAAGACCCGTGAAAGACCAGACATTCCAGCCAAGTTCTTCCTTGCAGAATTTTGCAATTTCGCAGCAAGCTTTTGCTTGAAGGAGCGGTTCGCCACCGCAGAAAGTAATCCCACTCTGTCCCTTTAGGGCACGGAGTTCTTCTTTGACTTTTTTGATTGGAACCGTAGCGCCGACGTTTGGATCTTCCGTCCAAGTCTCTGGGTTTTGGCAACCTGGACAATGCTGACGGCAGCCTTGCGTCCAAAGAACGGCGCGTAGGCCTGGACCGTTCACGATAGAATCATGCTCGAGGTCGCCAGAGAGGCGGATATACCCCTCTGGAACATCGAGTTGCGGCTCGCATAAATGGTTTATTTTACGTCGGCCTTTGGAATCGGCGACGGTACTTGGATCTAAATCGCCCTTAGCTGGCATATTACTCTTTTCCTACTGCAGCTTTCTGCTTTGATTTTTTAGCCTCACGTGCACACTTAGTGGCTACATCGTATTGGCCGACGTTGACATTGTGCTTAACGCGGGCGGCCTCTTCGGCTTTCTTGCCATCGTTCCAGCGATCAAGGCTACCGACTAAGTAACCAGTGATGCGGCGAAGGCGCTCAAAGCCACATTCGCCATCACATTCGCGGCGGCCACAGCTTGGGCAGACGTCGCCCTTGATGATGCCAGAGAATCCACAAACTGGGTCGCGATCAACTGGATGGTTGACGGAGCCATAGCCGATGCCGGCTTCTTTCATATGACGGATGACCGCTTCGAAAGCTTCGATGTTTTCAGATGGGTCGCCGTCCATTTCGATATAAGTAATGTGACCGGCATTGCAGAGGGCATGATACGGAGCTTCGATATCAATCTTCTCGAAGGCAGAAATTGGGAAGTATACAGGAACGTGGAAGGAGTTGGTATAGAATTCACGATCAGTAACACCCTTGATTTTACCGTAGAGCTTCTGATCCATCTTGGTAAAGCGACCAGAAAGGCCTTCGGCTGGAGTTGCTAGGAGCGAGTAGTTAAGATGGCGCTTCTTGGTCATTTCATCGCAGAATTCACGCATGTGGCCAACGATATCTAGGCCAAGCTCTTGTGCTTCTTCGGATTCGCCATGGTGCTTGCCAATCATTGCTACTAGCGTCTCAGCGAGGCCGATGAAGCCGATGGACAAAGTACCATGCTTAATAACATCGCGAAGCTTGTCGTTTGGTTTGAGCTTTTCGCTGCCGACCCAGTTGCCCTGCCCCATGAGGAATGGGAAGTTCTTAACTTTTTGATTACCCTGGAATTCAAAGCGCTGATAAAGCTGATCGGCGCAAAGCTGAAGCTTTTCGTCGAGCTCTTTATAGAAACCGTCCCAATCTGGCTCTTTGCGCTCACCGAGGCAAATGCCATGCTTGATGCCGATGCGGACTAGGTTGATAGAAGTAAAGGAAAGGTTACCACGACCGGAAACATGGCCATCGGTTTCTGGGAAGCAGGAACCAAAGACGCGCGTGCGGCAGCCCATGGTGGCAATCTCGGTATCAGGATCGCCCGGCTTATAGTACTGAAGGTTGAATGGAGCGTCAATAAAGGTGAAGTTCGGGAAGAGGCGCTTGGCGGAAACTTCCATGGCGCGCTTGAAGAGGTCGTAATTTGGATCTTCTGGATTGTAGTTGACACCCTCCTTAACCTTGAAAATCGAGATTGGGAAAATTGGCGTCTCGTGATGGCCAAGACCATTCATAGTAGCTTCAAGGAGCATCTTGGAAACAAGGCGACCTTCTGGGGTAGTATCGGTGCCGAAGTTGATACTAGTAAATGGAACCTGAGCGCCAGCGCGACTATGCATCGTGTTAAGGTTATGCACAAAGCCTTCCATCGCCTGGAGGGTTTGATGTTCGGTGTCTTTATGGGCATCCTCGATGACGATATCCGGAACTTTGGCTTTTCGCAATTTCTTGTCGTCGCCAAGAGTAATATCGTCTTTAATTTCAATTTTTAGATCTTTGCCGGTGAAATCTTTGTATTTTTCAAGATTTGTCTTGAGGCTCTTGCGGAAGGTTTTGTTGACGCTTGGAGCCATTGCGTAATCAAAGTTAGGAATAGACTGACCACCATGCTGCTCGTTCTGGTTGGCCTGGAGGATAATGGCAGCAAGAGCGGCGGCAGTGCCGATGGACTGAGGAGTGCGGAGGTAGCCATGGCCGGTATTGAAACCACGTTCAAAGAATTTGAGCGGATCAGTCTGGCAGCAAGTCAGAGTACCGGTAGCCATAAAGTCAAGGTCGTGGATATGAATATCACCGTTATCATGGGCAGCAGCAAATTCTGGCTTCAAAAGGAGAAGCTTGGCGTATTCCTTGGAGCCCTCAGAACCGAAACGGAGCATTTTACCCATGGCGCAGTCACCATCAATGTTGCCGTTTTCGCGCTTGACTGAGGAGTCTTCGGAAGAATCGATAACGGAAATAACTCCATAAGTCTGCATGAGTTTACTTTTAGCTTCGCGGACGCGAGTGCGTTCGGCGCGATATTCGATGTATGCCTTAGCGGTATTCTTGAAGGCAGACTCCATAAGGACGCGTTCAACAATGTCCTGGATTTGTTCTACGGTTGGAATGCGACTCTTGATTTCGTCTTGAGCTACGCGAAGTACCTTTTCGGCAATATTTTCGGCACGATCATGGCCAAATTCGCCGGTTGCGCTACCAGCCTTTGCGATAGCTTCAGTGATTTTTTCTGGGTTGAAAGCTACGACCTTTCCATCGCGCTTTCTGATTGACTTGAACATTTTTACCTCCGTCGTTCTGAATCAATTTGAATTTTTCTGTCCCAAAACACTACATTTAGTGTTCGATGAAATAATGTTAACGCTATATATAGCGCTTTTACAATAGAAAATGTAAATAATACAACGTTTCTAGATGGAGATTTTTTGGCTAAAAACGCTACATATAGCGTTTATGGCTTATTGTCAAACACTATTTTTTGTGATTTTTACAACAACTCGCGCGAATCGTGCGATGAATATGCATATCGTGATATATTAAAAGTATGATGAAGCAAGCAGATTACATGGTGGAAATCGGTGAGCTGATTGCCATGGCGCGCTCCCGACAAAATATGACTCAGGCGGAACTCGCCAAGAAAATTGGCACGAGCCAATCCGCAATTAACCGCATTGAGCACGGCAAACAAAATGCCTCTCTCGAGATTATTTCTAAGATAGGAAAGGCGTTACGTACCCAGATTGTGACGGTAGGAGATAGCGGCACATCCGGCTATCGTATTCGTGGCGGCAAAACGCTACATGGGTCAGTATCTGTAAATACTTCTAAGAACGCGGCCGTTGGTTTACTTTGCGCTTCTCTGTTAAATGAGAAACGCACCACTTTAGTTCATCTGGCGCATATTGAGGAGGTTTATCGCATCATCGAGGTGTTGGAATCGATTGGAGTGGAAACTAAATGGATTAACAACAACCGCGATCTTCGCATTACGCCGCCAAAACGTTTGGCGCTTGAGAATCTAAATATTGAGGCGGCTCGACGTACGCGCTCAATTATTATGTTCATGGGGCCATTGCTGCACCATTACAAGGAATTCCGTTTGCCATATGCAGGCGGCTGCTCGCTCGGGTCACGTACGGTTGAACCACATCTGCATGCCCTGAAAGAATTCGGCCTTGAAGTTGACTCAAAGAAGGAATCTGGTTTTTATCTTGCTAGCGTCAAAGAATTCAAGCCTGTCGACAAAAAGATTGTCTTAATTGAGCGTGGCGATACCGTGACGGAGAACGCATTGATGGCGGCTGCGCTATATCCAGGCAAAACCACAATTGTGGGAGCCAGCCCGAACTATATGGTGCAAGACGTTTGTTACTATCTACAGAAACTCGGTGTCCAAATTGAAGGCGTCGGCACAACTAATTTGGTCGTACACGGCGCTAAGAAGATTAGTAAGGAAGTTAGCTACGCTCCAGGTGAAGACCCAATTGAAGCGATGAGCTTTATCGCGGCTGGAATTGCGACAAAATCTGAAATCGAAATCAAGCGTGTACCGATTGAGTTCTTGGAAATTGAACTCGAGGTACTACGTAGCATGGGGCAAAAGATGAAAGTCAGCGACGAATATTTCGCCGAGAATGGGCGAACGCGACTGGTAGACATAGGACTAAAGAAATCTGATTTACACGCCCCGATCGACAAGATTCACCCGATGCCATTCCCTGGCCTCAATATCGATAGCTTGCCATTCTTCTCATTGATTGCAGCTACCGCAGATGGCCGCACGATGATTCATGACTGGGTGTTTGAGAATCGCGCTATTTACAGCACGGAGCTATCGAATCTGAATGCGAAAGTTGAGTTGCTTGACGCACATCGCATCTTTGTGACTGGGCCAACTAACTGGCGTCCGGCAGAGATGATGGCGCCACCAGCACTCCGTCCGGCGGTTGTAATTATGCTAGCCATGCTGGTCGCTCCGGGCGAATCAGTTTTGCGCAACATCTACTCCATTGCACGCGGCTACGAAGATTTCGCTAACCGCTTGAAGAGCTTGGGGGCAGACATCGAACCATTGTCTGAAATATAGTTCAATTCGAAAGCTATCTCTGTTATAATTTATCTATGGCTATTACAAGAGAAGATGTTTTACATTTGGCAGATTTGTCAAATATCCACTTAAGCGAAGAACAGATTGAGCCACTCATGAAAGATCTCGACAATATCGTCGGCTATATTTCTCAGCTTGATGAACTAGATACCGATGGCGTTGAGCCAACTTACCAGTGTTTCGATATGCAAAACGTTTGGCGTGAAGATGTAATTGAAGAATTTGAAGCAAATCGTGAAGATTTGCTAAATTTGACGGTCGAAAGTGAAGATAATCAGATAAAGGTACCGAAAGTTCTATGAAAATTGCAGATAAGAATACTAAAGCCGTCGATCTCGTTCGTGAAGCACTAGAAAAAGCCAAAAAATACGAAGAGTATCATTGTTTTATTTCGATGAATGAATCACATGCACTCGAACGTGCACGTGAGATTGATGAAAAAATCGCGAATGGTGAAAAAGTTGGCCGCTTGGCTGGCGTACCGTATGCGCTCAAGGATAATTATTTGAGCCGCGAAGGTGTCACGACTGCCGCAGCTCGCATGCTCGACAACTTCCCTTCGCCAATTACCGCTACGGCCGTAGCAAAACTTGAGGCAGAAGGCGCCATCATGATTGGTCGCACCAACTTGGACGCCTATGCGCACGGTTCCAGTACAGAAAACTCATATTTTGGTCCGACGCTCAACTCGCACGACACGAGCCGTGTGGCAGGTGGTTCCTCTGGCGGTTCAGCAGTCGCTGTCGCGCTCGGAATTGTGCCGTTCGCACTTGGCTCAGATACTGGCGGTTCAATTCGTCAACCAGCAAGTTATAACGGCGTAATCGGCATTAAGCCAACCTATGGCACTGTGAGCCGATACGGCGTAGTCGCAATGGCTTCCTCGACAGATGTTATGGGCTGTTTCGCAAATACGATTGAAGATGCTGATTTAGTTATGCGTATTATGGCCGGCAAGGATCCAAAAGATTCAACCACGCTTGATGATTTTTGGACGCGCGATCTCGAAGATGCGAAGCCAAAAAAGAAGAAAATTGGTATTGTGAAAGATTTCCTTGGTAACGGCGTTGATGAGGAAGTAAAAAAGACTTTCCTCGATTATGCTAAGCAGGCCGAGAAAGCCGGTTTTGAAGTTGAAGAAATTGAGATGCCAATCGCCAAATATGGCTTGGCGATTTACTACATTATTCAGCCAGCAGAAGTAGCATCTAACTTGAGCCGCTATGACGGCATTCGCTATGGCCATCGCGCGGCCGAAATTACCGACCTTGATAGCATCTACAACAAGACTCGCGATGAGGGCTTTATGCCAGAAAACAAGCGCCGCATCATGATTGGTAACTTCGTATTAAGCTCCGGTTTCTTCGACGCATATTATTTGAAAGCCCAGAAGGCCCGCACGCTGTTAATTAAGGCCTATGACGAAGCATTCGAAAAATACGACGCACTGCTCTGCGCAGTTGCGCCGGCACCAGCTTTTAAACTCGGCGAAAAAGTGAATGATCCACTCCAGATGTACATGGAAGATGTCATGAGTGTACCGCCAAGCATGGCTGGTCTTCCAGCAATTGCCGTTCCAGCAGGAAGCTCAAAGTCGGGCCTACCGATTGGCGTTCAATTAGTTGGGCCGCGCAAGAGTGACCAAGTCCTCTTAAATATAGCTAAGAGCATCGAGGAGAGCAAATAATGGATAAATCTCTCCTGACATTTCTGATCGGAGTCGTCGTAGTTGGCATTTTACTACTCGTGATGATTTCGCTGACGAAAAAGCGTGGACCGAACTTCAATAAGGAAGATTACCAGGTTGCCTATCTGAAGATTGAAAACTCTTTGAAGAAAGAAAATGAGGCCAGTTACGCAATGACCATCATTGAAGGAGATAAGCTGCTAGATAAGGCGCTCTGCGAGATGGGCATACAAGGACGCACTATGGGCGACCGCCTAAAGAGAGTTGGCAAAGAAAAATTTACCCAGTTAAACGCCGTGTGGCATGCACATAAATTGCGCAACCAGATTGCGCACGAAAGCGATTTCCATCCTGAATACCGCCAAGCCCAGCATGCACTAGAGACATACAAACAGGCGCTAAAGGATCTAGGAGCAATATAATGAGTGAATATAAGATTACTATCGGTATTGAATGTCACGTACAGCTCAATACGAAAACGAAATTATTTAGCGCAGTCGATAATGACGCCGTCGATAAGGAACCGAATTCCTGCGTAAGTCCAATTGACTATGCACTGCCTGGCATGTTGCCAGTACTAAATAAAGCCGCTGTCGAAAAAGCCGTGAAGGCCGGTCTAGCAATGAATTGTAAGATCAATCTTGTTAGCCGCTTTGATCGCAAGCACTATTACTATCCTGATCTGCCGAAAGGCTATCAGATATCTCAGATGTATCAGCCAATCATTGGTGCGGGCGAAATTCATTTGCCAGATGGCTCTACAGTAAAAATTGAACATGCGCACATGGAAGAGGATGCCGGCAAATTGACGCATTATGGCACCTATTCCCTCGTAGATTTGAACCGCGCCGGTACGCCATTGATCGAGATCGTGTCTATGCCGGATATTCATTCAGCCGCTCAGGCACGCCTATATTGCGAAGAGTTGCATCGCTTGATGCTTTATGCCGATGTTACAAATGGCGACCTTTATCAAGGCAACATGCGTTTTGATGTGAATATTTCGATTTCTGACACCGATAAGCTTGGTACTCGCGCTGAGATTAAGAACCTGAACTCTTTCCGTAGCGTCGAACGCGCCGTTGAATACGAATATAGTCGCCAAAAAGCACTACTCGAAAAAGGTGAAAAAGTTAAGCAGGAAACACGCGGCTGGAACGATGCGACCGGTAAAACTACTTCTCAGCGAAGTAAGGAAGAGGCGCAGGATTATCGCTATATGCCAGAACCAGACGTGCCGCCGATTGCGCTCGAGCAATCCTATGTAGATAAAATTGCGGCAAACATGCCAATGATGCCAGATGAATTCCGCTCTAAGTTTGGCGTGCTAAACTTGGACGCAAGCGAACAAGAAGCAATTCTAAATTATCCAGTCTTAGCACAGCGTTTAAGTGAAGTCTGTGACAAAGATATTAAATTAGCACCGCGCGTAGCGCACTGGTTCTCCAGCATCTTACTTGCCGAAGAGAATATCGACAAAAACTTTGCGCTCGCAACTGCGCCTGAATTAGTTGAATTATCTGAAATGGTCGAAAAGAAAGAGCTCTCCTCTACCGCTGGTAAGGAAGTGTTCTTGGAGCTTTATGATAAGAAAAATACCTCCAAGACTCCACATACATTAGCGAAAGAGATGAACTTATTACAAGAAAATGACGAAGGAGCACTCGAGGCAATCATTGATGAAGTTTTGACTGCGCCGGAATGCGCCAAAGCTGCGGAAGATGTCCGCAATGGCGAAATGAAGGCGATTGGATTCTTAGTTGGGCAAGTCATGAAGAAGTCGAAAGGTAAGGCAAACCCAGCTACCGTGAACGAGTTAATTAAAAAGAAATTGTCATAAAAAGGAGAAAGTATGTCATACAAAAAACCAACTAAGGCCGTTATTACCGACGCAGGATTCGCTAGCCGTTTTCTTCCGATTACTAAGACCGTTCCAAAGGCCATGATTCCACTTGGCGCCAAGCCGATTATGCAGTATGTTGTCGAGGAATGTGTTGCTGGTGGTATTAAAGACATCATTATCGTTGCGACCCATGAAGGCAAACCGATTTATGAAGATTATTTCAATAATCCATGCGAAAAGATTTATAAGCAGCTCGAATCTCAAGGAAAACTTGATCGTTTCGAGGCCGTTAAGCAAGTCCTGGAAATTGCCGATATTACCGTGATCGAACAGGATCCAACCTTCCCTTATGGAAACGGCTCGCCAATCGCTTCTGCAAGACCATATCTCAACGATGATGAAGCCTTTATCGCTATGTATAGCGACGACTTGATTTTCGGCCAAGGTGATGTCAAGACTTTGCTCGAATCATACGAGAAACATCCAAACGCTAAAGCAATTATTACTGCCCAGGAAATGCCGCAAGAAGTCTGGAATAAGTATGGCATGATTGCACTCAAGGACAAAAAGAAACAAACGCTCAGCCATATTGTTGAAAAACCTGCTAAGCCAGAAGACTCTCCATCGAATTTGACTTCTTATGGTCGCTACCTATTAACTCCAGAAGTGTTTGCGCATTTGCAGCCAAAGAATACTGGTCTTGATGATGAGCTCTGGACCGTCGATGCTATTACTAAACTCGCAAAGTCAGGTGACGTGTTCGTCGTTAAGAGCAAGGGCAAATGGCTCACAACTGGCGATCCAAAGAATTATCGCCAGGCTTACGAAGAATTTATTAAAATGGAGGGATAATTCATGGAATTACCTGCTTGGATATTAGTTATAATGCTTTCGGTGACGCTATTCATCTTTTTGGTGGTAGCAATCGTCCTATTGGTAAAACTAATTGGCGTCACGAAAGAAGCAAAGAAAATTGTTATTCAGGGTCAAGGCATTGCCGAAAAAGCAGATGATATTGCTGGCAATGTGCGCGACATGACAACCGTCGGTGGGTTGGTAAGGCATCTTGCGGAATCTTATCTCGAAGCAGATAAGAAGACCAAGAGTAAAAAAGATAAATAAAGGAGGAGGAGCAAATGAGCGAAAGCAAAGGAACCGGTAAGTTCTTCTTGGGCGCCGTTTGTGGTGCTATTGCTGGCGCAATCGCTGGCGTAGTACTCGCACCGAAGTCTGGCAAAGAAACTCGCGAAGATATCAAAGCCGCGAGCGACAAGGCCATCAAAGAGGCTAAGGAGACTGGCAGCAAGTTCTTCAAACGCGACAAAAAAGAAGAAAAAGAAGCCAAAAAGTCCAAAAAAGCTAAAGAAGAAGACGAAGAATAAATAGTCTTACAAAAAATACTCCCAAATCGCTAGGGAGTATTTTTTATTTTACGTTCTTGAATAGGATGCTGGCGATTCTTTTTACGACAGTCTTAGCTTCATCAATGCCAAGAAGTGCGCCGATTGTAATATATGTCACGGCGCTGCCGCCAACGATTGTGCAGAACTTCGGGAATACACTGAAGAAGGATTTATCCGTTGCGCGGAGTGGCAATAGCTTTGTGATGAAGTAAGAGACGAGACCGGTTAGAATGGATGCGATGAGGATTTTAAGCATTGAACGCCAGAATGCTTTGTTGAGAAGTTGATAATGCATGTCGTGGTTCTCGCAGAAAAGCAACACGACAACCTCGAATAGTGCGCTAATCGACATAGCATGTGCGAGGCCTTCTGGACCAAAATTCATCATACTGAGGCCGATTGCCGCCACGACCTGCACGATAAATGCAATGATAGAAATAATAAGTGGTTTTTTGAGTTGCTGCTTTGCATAGTAACCACGCGCAACGATGTGGTAAAGAGCCTGCGTGAAAATAGCCACTACTAATGCGCCAAGTACACTCGCGATTTTGTTGTCGCCACCGTTTTTGATGAAGAATACCACATAACCACGAATGAAGAATGCAACGATAGACACCGGCAAACAAATCCAAACAATTGTGCTAATTGCCGAGCGTAAAGTATTGCGAAACGATTCCTCTTCCCCTCTACCTGCTTCTTCGGTCAGCTTCGGATAAAATGCAGTCGAAATAGCTACGCCAATTAAGTTTACTGGCATGCCACGAAGCGACGAGGCTTGCTGAAAGGCACGAATTGACTGTTCACCCATGCGAGAAGCTAAGTTAGTATTCATGATACCTGTAATGTAATCGATGCCCTGATCAACGGAACGAGTTGGCAGCATCTTCAGAACGGTGCGGAATCCTTGGTTTTTCCAGTGGATCTTGAACTCGTAATCAAATCCAAGACCAACGAGGCCAATAATACTCGCCATTAGCTGAAGCAGTGCACCAAAGACGACGCCAATTGCAACGCCCATGATACCGCCTTCAAACAATTGAATGCCGAAGATATTAATTCCGTTCGTAAACACTAGGATGCCGATAATGATGCCAATGTTATAAAGTGCCGGCGCGATGGCGTAAAAAATGAAACGTTTAACGGCTTGCTGCATACTGGAAAGGACCGTCGAAATCGAGAACAGGAATGGGTTGATGGCAATTACGCGCATCATATTAATTGCGAGCGACATAGCGGATTCGTTCAGACCAGGCGCAACAATATAGCGAACTAGCGGATCCGCGAAAGCCATGATTAAAATTGACGCAACCAAGCTGATGATCGCCAAAAGATTGATAAGGCTCGTGCTGAGCTCCCAAGCGGATTTTTTATTGCCACTAACAAGGCGCTGATTAAAAACAGGAATAAAAGTTACGGCAAGTGCTCCGGACGTAATCAGGAAGAATAGAAAATCTGGCACCGTGAAAGCAGCCGTATAGGCATCGAGGCCGGCCGGATAAGTGTCATAATACATGGAGTTGAGCCAGCGGTCGCGGAAAATGCCAAGTAATGCAGAGATTAGCGTCGAGCTAGCCAGAACGACAGCGGCAGTCTTGACCGAAAGCTGGCTATTAGCCATAGTAACCACTGAGCGAAAATGGAATCGATGCCTCATATCTTATTTATTATATCAGTTTTTAGCTGTCGTAAGCGCAACTACTGTATTCAACTTTGTATTTATTGATATCGATTTCTTTTTCAGAAAGCCATTCGAGCGCATTCTGTTTTAACCCCTCTGCGCGAGCAGGAATACAGGTAACCAAAGTGATTTTAATATGAACTTGATCGTCGTCATCTAGGTATGGGTCAATGTAAAAGCCGCGGCTATAACTATGGAATGGAGAAACCCGAAAGATTGGGTCTTTATATTTTTCGCCTTCAAGTTTTTCAAAATTGTATTCCTCGACTTGCCAGCAAGCATCAGCATCTTCTTGATGACTAGAGTAATAGTCGGTGTTATTTTCGTCTTTTTGAAGACAGACGTATAACTTCTCTGTCCCCCCTGCTTCAACGGTAATCGAACCAGTATAGCCGCCGAAACCTTCTTTGGTTATTCCAACATCATATGTTCCCGGTTCAATGCGATGTTTACCATTATTAAAACGGACATTGCCGACTTTTACGTCCGCACTGACGGGTGCGACTACGATATCAATAGTAGCGGTTTTCGGAGACTCAATGACGACCCAATAGACGGAGAATATAATGGCGATAGCAACAAATACGGCTACGGCGATAATAATTGTTCGCTTCGTATTTGGTTTTTTATCTGCCATTAATTACTCCTTTAGTCGTGAAGTTTTGCAGCGGCCGGCAAAGTTGTTCCTTTGAGGATTTCGTCAACTTCTGGACCTTCGAGAGATTCTTTTTCAAGCAATGCATTTGCAAGCGCATCAAGGTATTTTTTGTTGGCTTTAAGGACAGCCTCGGCACGAGCACCGGCTTCTTTGTTTAATGCCTCGATTTCTGAATCGATTACTTCAGAAGTCTTTTCGGAGTAGATCTTTGCACGGTCGCCAAAGAAGTTGACCTCCTCGGTATTGAATACCTGGTCGCGGAGTTTAGCACCCATACCCTCTTCGGAAACCATTTCGCGAGCCAATTCGGCTACATGTTGGAGATCTGAGCTAGCACCAGTCGTAATGCCGTCTTCGCCGAACATCATACGTTCAGCGACGCGACCACCCATAGCGCGTGCAAGCACGTCTTTGAGCTCATAAACATTCTTGTAGCTACGATCTTCTGGCGGCAAGAACCATGTGACACCACCAGTGCGACCACGTGGAATAATAGTAACTTTATGAACCGGGTCAGAATCTGGAAGCACGTGACCAACAATAGCGTGACCAGCCTCATGATAGGCGGTAATCTTGCGTTCATGATCATTCATGACTTTAGATTTGCGTTCTGGCCCAATTGCTACACGCTCAAACGCCTCAGTTACGTCTTGATTCGTAACTTCTTTGCGATTATTGCGCGCAGCCGTGATGGCGGCTTCATTGGCAATATTTGCGAGATCGGCACCGGAGCTACCAGCGGTTTTGGCGGCAAGAGCATCAAGATCTACGTCTTTAGCAAGAGGTTTGTTCTTGAAGTGAACTTTTAGAATTTCAATACGATCCTTGCGTTCAGGAAGAGTGACATTGACATGGCGATCGAAACGGCCCGGGCGGAGTAAAGCTTTGTCCAGCATATCCACGCGGTTCGTGGCGGCCATTACGATTACGCCGGTCTCATTATCAAAACCATCCATCTCGACGAGAATCTGGTTAAGAGTTTGTTCGTCTTCGCGGCCTGCGCCACCGCGTGCGTCACGCTTGTGAGCGACGGCATCAATCTCATCGATAAAGATGATACTTGGAGCGTTCTTCTTGGCTTTTCCAAACAGGTCACGGACACGAGATGCGCCGACACCTACAAACATTTCGGCAAATTCCGAACCTGAAATTGAGAAGAATGGTACGTTCGCCTCGCCCGCAACGGCGCGAGCCATTAAGGTTTTACCAGTACCAGGTTCACCAGCTAGCAAGACGCCACGTGGAATTTTAGCGCCGAGTTTCTCGTATTTTTTTGGGTTCTTGAGGAAGTCAACAACTTCGGACAAATCCTGCTTCGCAGCTTCGTTACCAGCAACGTCAGAGAATAATACCTTCTTTTTCTCGTTGCCATATAGACGAGCTTTGGCTTTGCCAAAACCCATGCTCTGGTTGTTCATATTCTGAGCCTGCTTCATCATATAGATGACGAGACCAGCAAGACAGGCAATTGGGAGTGCAAGTGTAGCGATATTTATGATAACGCCCCAAACATCAACTTCCTCAATGTTTTCAATTTGAACGAGTTTGTTGGAGATGGCGTTTTCAAAGCCTTGATCTTGAAGCGTACCAAATGTCTCTTTACGAGATACCATTGCTGGGAGGCCAGAATCTTCTTTTGGCTTAACATGAAGAATGTTTCCTTCAACAGTGATTTTATCGAGTTTTCCCTCATCCGCGTAAGTGATGATTTCGGTAATAGTCTTCTCTTCTTCTTTAACAACGGTGCCAGTATTGAAGCCGCCCATCATGGCTGTAATTAAGACAGCTACGACTACCCAAAACAATAGTAAACGGATAGTGCTGAACACGTAGTTAGATTTTTTCGGCTTTTTCTTGCCGGCTGTATTTTTGTATTCTGGCATTTACACTCCTAAAAATAATATCGGTTATATTTTAGTATACCACTAATTATGGGGCATGTCTTGAGGCAACGGAGTAATTACGTAACATTTTCCAAAACATCTGCGACTCGAACGATAAATTCGGCGATCGAAGAACTTTGCTCGGCGGAAAGCAATAATCCCTGGCTGAAAAGCCAGGGATTTCTTCATTTTACGCCTGTAATGACGTTGCGGTTCTTTGCTATGTAGTCCACCAATGACACTACGGTCAGGGCAAGCGCGAGCCACATTGCATTTTGAGTGATAGTAGTAAGCTGCGGGATGTCGGCCATCATGAGAATAATCATAATCATCTGAACGGTCGTTTTGACTTTTCCCCACATGCTAGCGGCGATAACTATTCCCTGATCGGCCGCTACCAGCCGGAAGCCGCTGACAATAAATTCGCGCGCTATGATGATTAATACAACCCAGGCCGGAATACGATGTAGTTCGATGAGGCAGATGAGCGCAGAACAGACTAGCAGTTTGTCTGCCAATGGATCCATGAACTTACCGAAATTCGTTATGAGATTATACTTGCGCGCAATTTTACCATCGGCGAGGTCGGTAAGACTTGCGAGGATAAAAATTGCGACAGCCATCCATTTCTGTGAGCCGAATCCGAACGGGACAAGCATGCAGACAACCAATAAAGGGATCATCGCAACGCGCAATAAGGTAAGTTTATTGGGCAGGTTCATTCAAACACCTCCTTCAATATTCACCCAAAAACCATTAACGAGCGTACGCCTCTCACGTATTGCGTTATATTATACAATATTTTTTACAAATGGCTATACTTGCGCATAACTTCTTTGACAATTGGGCTCTTGCGGATAGTTTCGCGCTGGAATTTTTCGATTTCAAGATTTTTGCGAGCAAACTTAAGTTGTTCTTTCATTTCGGGGTGCTTTGCCGACAAAGATTCGCACATTAATTGCAAGATTTGGTACTCAGCATCACTTTGGATGCCATTTGTTGCAGAGATGAAAAACGAAAGATAATCTTTTTCGCTGAAGGAAAAACGTTCACTCTGTAATCGACTAAGAACGTATTTACGTACGCGAGTGCTGCGATTAGTGAGTAAGAAATTATTAATGCAAATAACACCATCCTTGCGATCGATGCGGCTATCATTGTGGATAATAGCATCAAGCATGACTCGAGCATTTTCGATGGTATAGCAATTGTACGATAGTTCCATCATTGCATCGGCCGTATAGAAATCGTCAAGTGTGCCATCGAGGGATTCCTGCGGTGTTAGCTTACTGTTTCTCATTTCGATAGCTCGACCTTTAAGCTCGCGAGGAAGAATAATCAACTCATCGTCGCTTAAATTGCCTAGGGACTCAAAGTATTTATAAAGATTCTTATTGTAGCGTCCGATATTTTTAATGCTACGAATCCAGCTCATTGACTCCCAAAAAATGGAATCTTCATACGGTTTCTTTAGTTGGCGCTCAATATTTTCAATTGAGCCTATGCGCGGCCAAAACAAGTTATAGACGACGCGCTCAAAACGCCAATATTGAAAAACTGGCGACATACGAATCCACGTCGCGTCAAGAACATCGCCAGCGACTACGAACGTGCGGTATTTTTCAGTGGAAAGAATCGTCTCGCAAGCGACTGGAAGCACCTCGGCAAGACTTTGCTTATGTTGATTTTCTAGTGCATTACGCAAAGTTTTCTCAGACATCTTACCTTAATTTTAACATGAGCAAGAAAAATAGCCACCTGGTGGCTAAAAATCAAATTGGTCGGGGCGACCCGACTCGAACGGGCGACCTCGCAGTCCCGAACCGCGCGCGCTACCAACTGCGCCACGCCCCGACTGGCTATAATTATGCGCTATTCTTTCTCTATTTTCAAGATTTGATAAGTTTCGCCAAGGTCATCATAATTCATGTTTGCAATCGTTGTAATGCGCCAACCATCGTGTTCAAAATCGAAAGTGCCTTTTTGTGGCGCTACGCCAACTAGCCATATCGCTTCGCGTTTTTCAAGGAATTTATCCAAGTTGAGTTGACTATAGTAATGGACATCGTGATGATACGACTGGTACATGCTCAGCTCATAGTAAACATCTTGCTGTATCGCAACAATCGATGAATTTTCATGGCGATCAAGAGTAACAATATCGTCGAATAGAGCATTGGCGGAGACTTTTTTGTTCGTATTGAAATCGTAGTTCCCTTTACCATAAACCGACATAATACCCATAATCGGGACACCAATTAGACATATGGCTAAAACGGCGACTTTTATAGCTGGGTAACGCATCAAAATTTTCTTAGCTTTTTTGCGTTTTTTTGTAAATAATTCGCGAGTATAAAGTGACATGGTTACGCCGGCCAAAATTGGCAGTGCCACCATGGAATAAATCGCGTGATATGGGGCAAATATCGATTTAAGCGGCGGGAGCGAAAGTATGATCAACAAAACAATTGGCACAGTAGCGACACTATTGAGCAAGTGAATTTTTGCGCGAAAACGAATTGCTAATAATACGATAATTATCAACGCAATAATGAACGGTATTAATAACCAATTCGTAACATTTCCGGCCTGTTCGTAGATTAAGGCAAGCGAAAAGATATTTGCAAATCCCGGCATAGATAATTCTGCGCCGCCACTATATGCCGGCGAGAACATCCATGGAATGTAAGCTGCGAAAGCAAAAATGTAAATGTAGACGAATTTGTGTTGAAAGATTTTATGACGGTAAATCGTAGCGAGATACACAAAATGTGCGAGCCAAGCAAATAGTGAGAAGTAGCTCGTGAGCATGCCTGCTATTAGTAGCAATACGTATATAACCCACCAGGCCGTTTTCTTGTCATCAATGGCGAGCTGTAGGAAAAAAGTTGCGGCAAAAAAGATGGCGATAAGCATCGTGTATGGTGCAATCGATTGGCCAAAATGAACAAGAGCCGGCGATATTGCCATCATGAATGACGAAACAATCGCAATAGTTGATCCATATTTATACTTCAGCCATAAAAATGCAAAAATGATGGCCAGCGCGCCCATTATGGCCGATAATGCACGCATAATAATGACACTGTGACCAAAGAAATGAGCCCAAGTTTTGAGTGCCAAGAAATATAGCGGTGGTTGAGCCTGCGAGATGGAGGAATTCCACACTGCCGAAAAGTCCGAACGAGTCATGAAAGCGTTGGCAGATTCTTGATAATTTACCGATGGACCAAAATTAGAAAAACATAAGAAAAGAAAGACTGCTCCGATGATGGCTGGCGAGACGAGAAAGATAAATCGCTTGCGTTCTTCGAAGAATTTTTTCATGCTTTAATTTTAGCATAATTTGTGGTATAATACTCTGTAGCCGGGGTTTGGCGCAGTTGGTAGCGCGCGCGCTTTGGGAGCGCGAGGTCAGCAGTTCGAGCCTGCTAACCCCGACCATTAACTATTGTATTAAAGCCGAGGTATTCGGCAATTTTTTATCAAAAAATGCGTAAGAAAATCTTGCTAGCCCTGTTACTTGCTTCCCTATCGTCTTTTTTGATGGCGACGCCGGTTTTTGCTGCTAATTGTAACGGCGTAGACACAACTTTGATTGAATGCAATGATGGCGACGGCGCTAATGGCGTCTGGATTTTGATCGGCAACGTCGTAAATATTCTTTCTATCGGGGTCCTATTAGTGGCGACAATTGCCACCATTGTAGCCGGTATTCAGTATATGTCCGCAAGAGATAATCCTGCACAGGCTGGAGCTGCAAAGAAACGCTTGATTAATATGGGCATTGGCCTCGCCGCCTTTGCATTCTTATATGTGCTATTTGGCTTTATTATTCCAGGTGGTATTTCCGGCGTAAATCAAGAGTGGGAGGATGCTTCAAAGAAGCGTCAAGAAACTGCACAGCAAGCTACGCAACAAGAGCAATCAGAACAGTCGCAGCCACAGCAACCTACGCGGCCTGAACAATCACAGCCAGAGCAAGCTAAACAACCTCAACAAGAACAGCCGCAAACATCTGGATCCGTAACGGCTACCGTAAAAGAATTTAAACCGTCTGGATATAAAAATGCTTATCAAATAACGGAATTATCGGCCGGGGCAACGCCATATGTGTATACCCCGAATAATGGTAAAGGTGTATCTGCTAGCACGGCAATTAATAAGTTGAAAAATACCAACGCACTAGTCGTTGCAAATGCTGGAACGTTCGAAAAAGACAAGACTGCATCTGGCACCGTGATTGCGAATGGATCAGTTATTAAGTCTGGAAATACTTGCACTGCACTCGTGATTGGCCAAAATGGTACGAATCCCGGTTGGGCCGAAAGAGGCGTCAGCGCGTCCGGATTAGTGGGCGGAACCACCCAATATCATGACATGAATGGAAATTTAACAACTAGCAAAGTCTATTCGGCGGTAAGCTGTTTCTCGCCAATTATTGTAGGCGGAAAAGTTGCCGACGGATCAAGCAGTAGTTTTAACTTCCAAAAGTATTCGTCACACTATCGCAACACTCGCGCACGTCAAATTTTGTGCGTAAAAGGCAGCCCAAACAGTCCTCTCTACTCAATTATTTCGAACAAAAACGAAGGCACGACCGGTGGTTGGAACTGGAACCATATGACAAAAGTAGCCCGCGATTACGGTTGCGTATTTGCTTATAACTTGGATGGCGGCGGAAGCACTGCCACTTGGACAAGAAGCTCAACATCGGCAGATTTTAAACACTACGGCGGAAGTCGCAGCGTACCGACATATATCGTCTTTACGGCGAATAATCAACCGGTTAAATAATTCGGATTACATTCCTGGGATTTGGAAGGCGCTCGGATCAGGATAGATCTGATCTTGCATGACTGGATTTACGCCATTAACGGCTGAGCTCACGGCGGCACCGCCATTACTCAACTCTACTGGATCTTCTGGAACGGCTGGCATAATTGGTGCAACTGGCGCCATATCGGCTGGTACCGGCATAGCTTCTGGTGCTACTGGCTGCGCCATCATCTGAGGAGCGGCCTGAACGGCTGGGTTTGAAGCCTGAACGGACTGAGCAAATGCTTGAGCGGTTGGAAGTTCAGCTGGGCTAGCTGGCATAGCTGCTTCTGGTTGGAATGGAGCCGGTGGCGGAGGCAAAAGTCCGTTAGGATCTGGCATCGGCAACGGAGAAACATACTCTGCCTGAGGAACCGGCATCTGCGGTTGTGGCATTTGTGGCGGCATTTGCTGAGGCATTGGCTGCGGTGCTTGAGGCATCGATTGTGCTTGTTGAGGCATTTGCGACATTTGCGGCATCTGCGGCGGCATTTGCTGAGGCATCTGAGGTACCATTTGTTGCGGCATCTGCGGCGGCAACAGCTGAGGTTGTGGAGCCATTACTGGCGCCGATTCAATCGGAGAACTAACTGGAGCCGGGGCCGGTTCAGCAAGCACCTCATTCATCATGGAAGCATAATCTTTCGGAACTTTTGGCGGCATCATCGCCTCACTTGGTGGGGTGATGTTTTTGATACCACTTTGAGGTTGTTGACTCAATTCTTGAAGGGTCGGATTAACAGCAGCCGGTGCGTTAGCGGCAATCATTTGATTTAGCTGAGCGGCAGCCTCATTTTGCTGACGAGCAGCTTCGGCGGCTTTTTGAAGAGCAGCGTCGATAGCGTTTTCGGCTGCGTGATCATCAGGGTTTAGATCCTCTTCCGAAAGCGGCTCAGCGACATGCGTTTCCTGTTTTACTTGTTCTGCTGTAACTTCTGGAGCAATAATTACCGATTCTGGAGTAACTGGAGCGGCTGGAGGAACGGCTGGAATAATTGGCGGCTGCGGAAGCGGCGGAGCCATTTGTTCACCCGGAGCGGCCTGAGGCACGATTTGCGGATACGCAGCTGGGACTGCAGGCATTGGAGCTGGGGCTGCAACCGGAGCGGCAATTGGTTGCTCGGCTGGAGCTTCGGCGTTTTCAGTGTTTTCGGTGTTTTCTTCAGGGGTTTCTTCGGCTGGAGTATCTTCTTCTTCGTCAGGATTAAAGTCAACGGCGCCGTGGCGAATCTCAAGATTGGTTGGATCGTCTTCTGGCTTGACCTTCTCTTCTTCGGCTGGTTTTTCTTCGGTAGGCTGCTCAGCAGGTTGTTCGGTCGGCTGTTCTGGTGCTGGCTGGTTTTCGCCGCCTTCTTGCGGAGCTGGCTGGTCAGCAGGCTGTTCGCCTTCCGGTTTTTGCTCTCCTTCTGGGTTTTGCCCAGCTTCTGGTTGAGGCGTTTCTTCGGGTTTCTTATCTACTGCTTCTCCTCGAGGGATGGTTTCAACGATTTCGGTCTTTGGAGCTTTTTTCTTTGTTTCCTCGGCATCTTTATTAGCATCAACAACGTCGCTCGTTAAGATATCGACAGGAATGCTGGAAGAAATCAGCTGTTGGTCGGCGCCAGCGCTCATAAGTTTGCTAGCTACGCTAAGCGTCTCTGGGAAAGTATGTTCATTAGAGAAGCGGTTGGTTGCAGCCACGATACCAGCAAGGAGTGCGGTAGCGACTGGCTTATCGACTAGCTTTTTGTCGTCTTCAGTTAGCTTTTCGGAAAGCTTGTAAATCATTTCCGAAACAGACGATGCGTCAGGATTACCCCATTCAAGATCAGCAAAGTTGCCGGCAGGAGCAGCTTTGATGTTAATAGAGCTAGCGTCATGCATGATGCGGCCATATTCAGATAAGGCGGAGTCGAGTTCAGCGGCTCCCGGAACGTTCAAAGCAATTACAAGGTCAACGTTAAAATCGCCATGGCTGAATTCGACGTCACTTTCATCAAGAGTGGTCTTGTACGGCGTAATGTAAACTTTAACAAAGTCACCATCGATCTTATAGCGAAGGTGGTCGGCTTTTTCCTTATCAAGGGCAATAATAAAATCTTGCAGACTATTCGTGTTAGTTTCAAAGGTCTTTTCTGGTTCCAAGAATTCGATGGCGTTTGGCACAGCGCCTGAGAAAATCGCGGTAGCGTGTTTTCCCATTTTGTCGAGAATAAAAGTTAAACCTAGTGCGGCCGAGAGTTCATCGACGCTCGGATCCTTTGAGAGAGCGACTAATACATTGTCACTCGTGCGAATACGCTCAGCCACTTGGTTGATGGGACCATTTTCTTTAGGGGCCTGAGGTTTCTTGTCTGCCTTGTCTGCCATTTTTTATTTTTTCTTGTTTATTTTTGACCTTATATAAGTCTAGATTATCATAAGCTGTATAAAATTGCAAGCCCCTACCCTATCAACCCTTTACATTTAAGGAGTTTTAGAATATAATATGGATTAATCGAAAATAATAAGTTAAGGAAAGATTTTTAAATGCCGATTATTAAATCCGCAAAGAAAGCTGCGCGCCAAGCAACCAAGCGCCGTAGCAACAACGAAGCGACCAAGAAGACCATTCGCACCGCTTTGAAAGACTTCAAGAATAAGCCAACCAGCGAAAAGATGGCTAAGGTTCAGTCCGAGTATGACAAGGCTGTCAAAAAAGGTCTTATGAAGAAAGCTACCGCTAGCCGCCGCAAAGCCAAACTTGCTGCTTTTGCCAAAGCTAACAGCGTAAAGGTCGCTGCCGCTAAGGAAGCTGCTCCAAAAGTCGCTGCTAAGCCAGCCACCGAGAAGAAGGCCCTAGCTAAGAAAGCTACTGCAACCAAGAAACCAGCAGCAAAGAAAGCTGCAGCTAAAAAAGCTGAGAAATAAATAATCTTGAATTTAAAATCTCCCTTTTCAGGGAGATTTTTGTTATCCAGCTACGGTTGTATGTAACGACGAGTTGACGATTTCGCCGTAAGTCTTATCTAGCGGATCGCCCTTTTTGACGTTTAGGACGCGGAATGTTTCGATGAGATCTTCGCGGGCGGCGATTGGGTCATCGCCATCAGCCAGGTCGGACTCGATTTTGGCGAAATATCCTGGGATATTGTCAATTTTATCGATAAAAATCTTGATGGTGTTGCCCATATCGAGCTCTTCGCGGCGGCGGCTAACCTCGGCTTTTAGAGAGTAGCCTAGCTGATAAAGAATATGAGCGGCCTCAGTATAATCTTTGAAAGTAATAGCATTAACAACGTCGATTTTCTTATCTGCATAGTGGCGACGCAGAACTAGCGCATAGGTAGCGTCTTTATTCGGATTCTTCACGATCGTACGAAGGCAGAGGCGCGGCAAAGACTGATCGCGGTCGTAGCCACGAGGGACGAAAATACGATCATGCTGCCAATAAGGTTCCGAGAACTTAAAATTAATCTCTTCGAGCGTGGAAACAAAGTCTGCGCGACTTGCGAGCTTCATTTTGACAATGGATTTTTTCATTGGCTCCTCCTTATAGTGTTGCGCCTTCGCGCGCTTTATTCGCCCACTCATCGGCTGCTTCATTACCAGATGTGCCAACATGGCCACGAGTCCATTCGAGGACGACATCCGGATGGTCAAGATAGAGCTGATAGAGCTCTTGAACGAGTTCAAGGTTCTTTATTGGGCCAGTTTTCTTCTTCCAACCTGCAGCTTTCCAGCCCGCAGCCCATTTCGTGACCACGTTAACCCAAAACTCACTATCAGTATAGATGACATCACCTGATTCTGCCAACTTATAGGCGGCGATCAGCGCCTGAGCTTCCATGCGAATATTCGTAGAATCTTTTTCGCAACCAAGTGCAACTGGTGCGCCATCAACAATCACGGCATACCCACCAGGCCCAGGATTTGGGCTTGCACTGCCATCCGTGTAATAATGCTTCATACAATTATTGTACCATTCTTCCCTGTTTGAGGGGTAGCCTCTTGACTTTCTCGGCTAAGTGTGCTATAATTATAACTGTTCAGCCTGGTTCCCCATTTCAACGACAATAATTTCAAGGAGGGATATCATGAACGTACTTTACTGGGGTGCTTTTGTTGTTCTGCTGCTGCTGCTCGGCGCATTCGTGTACGGCGTGAGGGAGTATAAGTCCGGCGTCGCGATTGCCAGCTTCGTGCTGGCACTCATCATCGCCGCAACTGCCCTCGTGCTGCCGAACCTGGTTCCGCCAAGACTCGAAAAATGGCAAGTGTCCAGCTTCAAGAACAATACCTTGGCCGTTTTTGATGGCAAAGGCGATTCGATGAGCCTGGCGCTCGGCCAGTATCCGCACGCAAATTACGAATACAAGAAGTCGGCGGAAATCTTGCTGATGCGTGATGTCTTTGGGCGAATTCTGATGATTTCGCCAAAAGATGGGGTGTCAGTACCCAAAAAGTGAACCCCACCCCCACCGCGCTCTTCCCCTTCTTGGGGCGAACGCGGTTTTTTTATGATAAAATAGTTCCATGCCCGCGTGGCGGAATTGGCAGACGCGCTAGCTTCAGGTGCTAGTGCCTTCACGGGCGTGCTGGTTCAACTCCAGTCGCGGGCACCAAAAGGAGTCAAAAAAATCCCCCTTACGGGGGATGTTTTTGTGCTTTTATTCGTCGAATACGTCCGTGAAGCCACCTTTATCAACGCCATCAGATGCATAGTTGCCGTCACAGCCTAGGTTATCGCCGTTGTTAATTCTCCAACAGTTAAAGGTTGCGCGATAGTTCTTGATAAGGTTACCAGATGTTTCACAGTTGGGATCGGTCTTATCACAGTAGAGACCAACCGTGTACTTCGGGAATGGATAGCCGATATCGATAAGCTCGACGCGAGCGTCAATGCGGCGGAAGAGATCGTTTGCGCGACCAGTAGAGTCAACACTAGATTGTACGCCGACGAAATCGACAGTCTTGTTACTATTGTCTAATAGTGTAACACTGAATGAAATATCCGGTTCTGGATATGGCGAAGAAATCGTCAAGAAGCGGAAAGTATCTTTAGCCTGAACGCCATCATAAGTTAATGGCAGCTCAATCGTAATGCTACACGCATAGGTATGGGTGCCAATTGTATCTTTGTTGTAACATTTGACATCACGAGGACTGTTTACGGCCAAATATTTATCGTCTTGATTTGCGGTTGAGTTGTAGTCCTTGCTAGCGGCCCAGGTAGATTGGGCGAGATCAGATTTCGAAATCGTATCAGTAGCAATCTGACCATTAGCCTGGATAGCAGAGGCGTCATATACTGGGCGGAGAGTGATACGGGCGCGGTTAGTGTTGCTAGTATTGGTTTTGGCGATATTGAAGCTAGAAAGAGTAAAGTTGGACGCTGCCTGGATAAGGCCAACGTTAATTACAGGAGGTAGTGAAGCCCTGGCAGCGAAGGAGTTAGAATCTTTCTTAATAGATTGAGCTTTTCTTTTGTTGCTAGAAAAAGTATCTTCGGAGTTGAAAGTCTCAATAGTTTCGAAAGTATGCTCGAGACCGTTATCAACGATGGTCGAAAAGTCATCATTCGAGAACCATTCTATGCGTACCTTGGAGACTTTCGTGGTCTGGTTGGATTCGGCAGCGCTACGAGTGCGAAGAGGGATAACCTTCGTATCGGTATCTTTCGTGATTGTGCCTAGATAGTTTGGCACTTTCATGGAAACCTTAACGCAGGTGTAGGCCATATCGAACGATTCGTCGACGTTGCCACTTGTGGCACTGTTATCGGAGCGAATCAATGTTTCGTTTGTGCCGTCGGCGCGGTTTAGGGCCGTGCGGACGATATCGCAATCATCCTCGGAGCCATCTCTCTTAATCGTCTCGACAATAGTCTTACAGCGGCTACTGGTTGAGTCGTTCCTGGCCATACAGTTGTTGTATTCGAGAAGCATGATTTTTGCATCCTCGATGCCAGCAAGCGCCGCGTCATATGCGGATTGCGACAAGTTATAGTTTGTAGACTCATTAATATTTGACAGCATGATGCTGACAAAGCTGAGCACTAGGATGCCAGCGAGTAACGTGAAGAACAACGTTACTATTAATGAGGTTGCACCCTTTTTAAATTTTGTATACATACCTATCCTTTCTTTCTAGCATTACCGCCGGTACGAACGGAGAAATTAAATTTATTAACTGCGCAGTAATCGAAGTCGTAGTCGTTGTACTCCGAGACATCCGATCCCTGGCAGAAATCACCATTTGCCTTAATATTCACGCCGCCTTTCAAAGTAGCGAGAATAAAGGAAATGCTGACAAAGGCTTGTTTAGTAGTGACACTCTGGGTAGCAGGAATGACATTGAAGTCGTATAGCGCAAGGTCTACTTCGTCTTTTTGGATTAATTCGACAGGTGCGGTAGTAGTCTTAGGAACAATATTAATACTATCAGCCCCGTTCCCACTAGCGATGGTAACGATTTGGTGACCTTCGCCATCTACTCCCGGCTCTTTATTACATTGGAGGTGTGTTGGGTCAGGGAAACGCGCTAAACGATAGCGAATACCATTAATAGTAACTCCTCCCCCCGCTTCAATAGTATGCGCCGTGTTCCAAACATAGGTATAATTTGCCAGACAAAAGGCGCCATATTTCTGTAAACCATCCTCGCCTAACGCTTGGAAGAAATACTGATCAAGCGCAGCTTTACTCTCAGCATCATCGAGATAGCCGTCATCATCCGTATCCATTCTAGAAATATCGGCTACATAAGATGAGCTGGTTAAAGCTTTTTCGATGTCCTCAATAATTTGCTGACCAGAGGCGTTGACAGCGCGAAGTGATAAGCCTTTTTGATAAATACTGGACATATGCATAATTATGCTAGCAATACCAATCAACAATACGCCAATGAAAGCGATACCAATAGTGAGCTCAATAAGTGTAAAGCCTTTTTTATTAGTCGTTTTCATTACTCGATAACCTCCGGATTATAAAGGCGAATAATCGTGCTTAGCGTAGAATGAGTTTTCGTGCCTACGGATTGCCAACATGTTTGGACATAAAAGTCGAAGTATTGTGGATGAGAGCCAACGTTATTGGATTTATCGCCGTTAACTGTAATAACCCAAATACCTTCGGCTGAATGAACCTCGCGGTATAATCTAGTTTCTGATAGGGAGTTCTCCTCGTTAGTGCTACGATCGTGCTCTAGGCCATCGGTGAGCTGCTCATTAAACATTAATGTCGTAAACGTTAAGCGAGGATATAGTGTTGAAGGGCGCATAATCTTGCCACTAGCTGGATCGTCGCGGCTGTTTTCATCGGCCGAAATTACAATCAGTTTAAGAAGCTCTGCATACTTAGAGCTCGCAACAATAGTCTTTGGCTGAATCAGGCGCGTATTCATTACGAAAGCAGGGCTTCTGCCACTATTATCGTCGTAAACAATATATTGATATACATCTTCGCAGCTCTCGTATTTAGGATTATTAACATCGCCGCCATCTGGGATTGCATTAGCTTCTACGCCTTTAACTGCGGTGATATTGTTCCAAATATCAGTAAACTGTTTTTTGTTATCGGCCCATTCACGTTCGGCAGAGAAATTATTCTGAATGAAACGAAGCGCTTCGGCCTGAGCATCAACACTATTACGAGCCATCGTAACCTCTAGAGAACGCTGAGCCTGGTTAAGGCCACTATTCATAATACTAATCGAGGCAATAGATACACTCGAAAAGACCATGAAGGAAAAGACTACCTCGATAAGGGTGTCGCCGTGTTTTATTCTTGGCATGCGTCATCCTCCGAATCTTCGTCGACTAGTGATACAGCTGATGAGTTGTGTCCATCTGCAGCAATTCGAATATTGCGACGCTTGCCGTAAGTACCAGTAACATCGTCAGAAGTAATGCATAGATTGAAATCTTCCGTACTAGTAAAAACTGGTTCTTCTGCACCTAACGCAGTATTGATATCGACGCTAGTAGAGGTAAAAGCACTACACGAAGTATCCATAGTGGCCAATTTAGAATAGTCAAGAACCGCTATGTTCTCTTTATCGGAAAAATCATAGGTGAAAGTATGGACTGTGCCATCACGAGGAGAGCGAATTATGAGCACGATGCCTTTTTTGACGCGTCCTTTAACGGGATCCTCGATTGTAGCGCCCCAGTTAAGCCTCTTGCGATCCAATATAGTAACCGCCTCGCAAGAACGGTTGCGCTCGATAATGTTATTAAGGTTCAGCTGTTTAAGTAACTGTTGATCCGTCATAGCGGCAATCGTTTCGAGAGGATCTACTAGCGGAGCTAAGGTACGCTGAGACTCTTCAAAGGTAGTAATATCGATGCCTAGAACTGAAGTGCTTTGAACGGTAGAGCCGGGATTGTTGCCCGATTCATCACCTAGACCGAATACTATTGCAACGCCATAGATGTTGCACATGCTGCGACCACGACCTTGGTTTTTGTCTACGTCGAGATCAAAGGTTGCACCGTTGGAAACGATTTTGCACATATCTTCGTCGTTAGGGCGCTTATCAATCTGGACACGCGTCACATAATCGTACTGATTACGAATCATTGTTACGACATCTTGGACAGAGTCTTTATAGCGCTGGCGAGATAGGTTAGTGCCAAGACCAAGGAGAGCTCCGATAAGCATGAGACCAGTAAGTGCCAAAAACAGCATGGTCTCGATGATAGTAAAGCCCTTAACCCTACCCTTTTGCATATTCATGTTCTTATTATACATTAGCATTTTATTTTTTTCTAATACCTCGGTGCCAATTCGCGTGCGTAAGTTGTCGTAGCCTGCGAGTAGCGTTGAGCCTGGTTGAATGACCAGAGATAGGTTTCTGGACCCATCGTGAAGATTTCGGCAGGAGATGCTTTGGTGTTTATTTTGTTCCCCCAAAAGTCGTAAGTAAAGCCTGTGCCATAAGTACGATACAGCTTCAAGTTCTTAGTCATAACTGGACCGTTAACTGTGAGCTGAGTAGTGCAGTTATTACTGTTAATGTCGGTTATCGGAACATCGCCACGCCAACGACTGCTTGGGTCGCATGTGATGATTTCGTCAGCAATTAACCAAGAATCAATATGCTTAACATTTCCCTTAATAATGATTTTCTTTGCGATCATGATTGACTGTGGAATTTCAGAAATGCTGTTGTATTGGTCCTCGTAACACATGCCAGCATCCGTAGTGCCTTGGCCAACATACTGCTGTCTGGTGTTACCGTAAACAATGTTTGTGCCAATGATTAATGTGCCGTCGGCGTGGATAATGGAAGTACGGTTACTGTTTGTATCGCCCTTGATCATACAGTAGTTAGTATCGTTAGGAATATAGGCGACTGGACCGTTCTTGTTCTTGACGTGCGTATACTTGGCGCCAGTGTCGCCGATGCATGCGAAGGTTGCGCCGGCCTCTTTATCCTTTGGTTTGTAGGTATTGTCCGTATCGTCATATTCACAAATGCCACCATCCTTTACTGGAATCGGGCTACTATTGGTAGGATTCATTTCACCCGTGCGGTCAGTACGAGTGTAACGAGTCATAATTTGGTTTGCGATTGTTTCCGGATTACTCGAAGTTGTGGTATCAATACCGAAGTTACCTAGCTTATCGTCCTTACATTCGGCGTTAGCGAATGTATAGGCTGAGAAGGAGCAGGACCGAACCGTGTCGCCTGCGTTTGCAACAATGTTAGAACCACCCCAAAGAGTTGCGCCAGAGGCAAAGCCTTTCAGGCTGAGGCCAGAAATGGCAGCATATTCTGACCAGGAACCATAGATACGTGGGTTGTCGCCATTATTGTTGCTCGGATACTTCTGAACACGGGCAGAGATATAACCCTGCGCATAAGCATCGCCGCCAAGAATATGGACACTTGGACGCTTAGCGACAGTGTAGCAGGTTGCGCCAGAAACGTGCCATTGATTACCGCCCTCGGTCATACCAGCAGCATTCTGGGCTTCCGTAAGATCATCAGCAGTCGGTAAGTTATGGCTATCTGATGGCCAAACTGCAGAAACGTAACAATACTTTAGACCAGGCTTAGAATCGTAAGGAATTGTCCTAGAATAGCTATCAAGCTCTTGTCCTGTTGTAGAGTTGTTTCTTGGGTCATAACGCTTACCTTCACCGCTCTTAACGATAGTACAGGAGTCTCTAAAGTGTTCACAGACAGCCAAATCGGTACTTAGGTTTCTGTTGCCGTATTCATCCGAGAAGTATTCGTTATTATTAACAAGACCATTGAAATACTCGGATGTTTCAGTGCGATCTTCATCGATTATGATCTCAATCAAGCGATATTTAGTTGGCTTGGTAACAGTAGAGTAGTTATTGGCGCCATTCACTGGAGTGTTTCTGCGTGGCTCGATGTTCAAAACAATCTTTTCGGTATGTGGCATGCCCGGGATGATATAGCCACCATCTCCCGAAGTATCAATATCGGTCTTATAGTTGTAAGGGATTTTTACATTGGCAATAATTTTAGCAGTTGCACCATTATGGTCATTCACTGGACCGCCATTCGAATAACGAATATCAGTCCAGGTTGAAGTCTGCGTAATTGTAGTGCCAAGATCATTCACGCGGCCATAATCGTCAGATTTACAGGCATCGCGATAGTTGCTCTGCGTTAAGCCTTCAATATAGGCAGGAATACGATAGAAGTCCGCTATACCATTAGTGCCATAGAAATTACATGAGTAAATGCTTTCGCCATGAGGAGAAGTCGCCGTTAGCGTATAGTCTTCATTAAATGGACCTACACCAACTGTTTCGCTAGATCTACCCACCTCCTTCTCTGCTTCAGTATATGGAGAAGCGTTTATCTCGTCGCCGAATAGATAACCTGTGGCATTAGCTTTGATCTTATACGAAGTCGTCTTGCTGTTTTTGACATCATATTGCTGAGCGAGATCACCGCCGGCGCAAGCTAGGTAGTTGTAGCGAATCTGATCGCCCGGTTTAGCCCACGCAGTAATCGTAGTGTCGCCTTCTGATTTAATGCCAGACGTTTTATTTGCCGTGGTGCTGTTATTCTTATAAATATCAACTTGAAGGTAATTTGTACCGTTATGGATACCAATTGTCTTCTTGCCATCCATACAAGTTAGTTCGTCCATCTTGAGGGTTACGCAGGCTTTGTTACCCTTAGTGTCGTTCTTCGTATTATCTGCGCCCTGAATTTCGCTACGATAAGTCATCTGCTGGCAGAGAACGATAGTCTGGTCAGGATACAGCTTCGTAGTGAAGGTATCTGTATGTGTAGCAGATTCTCCAGGAGCAAGCGCCTCAGTATCCGCAGCAGCACGAGCAGTACCGTGCTTGTCGTTGGCCCGATAACCATACGTGTCAGTGCCATCGAAGATGTTCGTACTAATCCTAGATGATTTTTCGGCAGGAGAACCATCGGCATCCTCGTTTCGGGTAACAGTGTGCACGAATGATACCGTAACATCTACTGGGTAACTACTATAGTCTTTACTTTGTAGAGAGAAGGTTCCGTTGTCGTAGTTAGTTGAAGTGTCATTATTGATATAGATGACGGTATTACCAGAGAATGTAGTCTTGTAACGCTTGAAGTTCAGGCATTTTTCAATGCTGCCCTCAGTATTATAGTCATTGGAATCTTCGCGGACTTTTTTGTAGTAATTGAGGGTCTGACAATATTTACTGCCATCATCCTTTGCGACAAATACGGAAGCTGGGTTTGTTTTAGGGCTATCATACAATGTCTTCCACCCGTCGCTGTCCTTAAGTGCAGTAGTGCTTTGGGTGTAATTGCTAAGGACCCTAAAGTCGTTGCCAGGATTTGGATTTTTACTGGTTTTATATTTAGGTTTAATACCCGTACTCGCCTTAGAGTGGAATTGGAAAGCATAATACAAGTTGGCCGAATTACTATCCGTCCAGTAAGCACCATCGTCTCTTAAGGTAGCATTCGTGGATGGAACTACTTGAGCTTCCATTTCATACCAAGCATAGCGATGGACTGTAACACAACTGTCGGCTTCGCCCCAATCGGACGTAGCGCCAGAATCTTTGACATTCTTATGCCAGCCAATAGTTCCGCAGAAAGTTTTATCTTGGCCTGCCGTCAACTTCTGATCTTTGCGTTCATCAGTGCCGTCAACTTCGACGCATTTTTCTTTCTCGACTTCATCGGTGCCGGATTTGGTAGCGGTAGAGTTTTCATCGACACTACCTTTGCCAACACGGAAAGTCTTCCAGCTACTCTTTTGTTTAGTAGGATCTATCTTGTCGGTGCGACATACTTTGTAAGTGAATTTGACCGTGACCTTATCGGAATCAGTATTGTAGCGGTCACCACCAGCAACAGTAGGCGACTGGTTTACGCCTCCGATTGTGACGGTAGGCGTTACCGAAGCAGTGAAAGAATGGGTTTGGTCGCGACGCTTAATCGTGACGCAGCTTTCTTTCATCGGGCTAACGTATGCGCCATCAGTATTGGTGGAGCCATTATTGGTGACCTTAGTGACATAACTCAAGGCTTCGCAATATGTATCCTTTTCGCCATAACCCAGTTTAAATTCTTTTTCGTGCCAATCTACGGCTGTTGTCCAGTTAGATGAAATGGTTAAGCTAGTAGGGCCATGCGCTTTAGCTGTTGTTGTATTATGGCTACTATCGAAGTAAGAATTCCAGTTAAGGTAAACTCCAGTGCTTGGGCCACCTCCGGTACGTTTAATTTGGTGTATGAACTTAACCTTTGTCGATTCGTTATTAGTGTAATAAAGCTTTTCGTTGGCATCCCAAGTAAGACCGGCTATACTATCCACATTATTTGAAACAGCACCGTCAAAAGTCGTCTCCCAACCATCTGGTTGCGGCGTGTATTTTACGAGAATATATATCGTACTTACGTTAGCCGTACCATTTGGAGACCACTGATGATGCAGATATAGTCTCACCTTAGAATAGGTTTTACCGTTAACTGCGACGGTCGAAATTTCTAGTTTTTTCTGGTTTTCCGGCAAGGAATAATTCTCGTCGATGGCTCTTTTTAGCACATTGTTATTGATAGAGGCATTTGTTTCTGTACACTCACTGACGGTACCTACGTCGCCACCGGTTTTCATCCATCTGCCGGATGGACTGACCGTCGTCCAGCAGGTGAATGGGCGCGCCCAGTTGCCCTGCTGCACCAATGGCACGGCGTAAGTTGAGTTTTCCATACGTTGCACTTTATAATATTCACCTCCAGTTGTTGGCAAGCTATTAAAAATATTATAGGTATTTCCGTCCTTGAGCTTTATTGGAGCAAGTGAGCCCTGGCTGCAAGAACTCGCGTCGTTAACTGTAGCACTAACGCAGACACCCAACTGAGCCGCGTAGTTAGTCATCGTCAGGCCCTGGGAAGTATGAACCATACCTGCCATCATTACATTAGTAGTGGCACCACTAGAAAGTTCTATGTCTGGATAGATAGTATATTCAATTTTGGCGTGTTTAAAAGCTTTCTTTTTGGTTTTCTTTTGCTCTTTCACCTTAACCTCGCCTGTCACCTTTGTGGCTATGAACAGTGTACCCTTGCGCGCTTTGCGATTATCGGCATCCTTACAAACCCACTCCATGCCATAATCACTACCGCCAGCGAGACCTTTGAAAGAGTTATTTAGTATTTCAGAACTTACTTTCATGTAACCGCCGCCGGTTTCGCATGCACTTTTTCCTTCATCGCTCCATGCGAAAGCTGTATTATCGCCGCAAAAAGCCACTAATAACGTAGCGAAAGTAATTCCGATTAAGAGAGTTATTTTCTTATGGAGATTATTCATACATACCACCTTCCAATGCTTCTTCGGCGCCTTGATCATCATCTACTGGCCCAGAGTAAAGGACCTCGGCCAACGATTCATATTCTTGAAATTTCTCTTTATAGCCCATCATATTAAACATATTGGCAACACCCATAACGACTGAAAAATCCTCTGGAGCATAAGAGTAAGCTAATTCAAGTATTCGCGCAACACGTTCATTCTCATCTCCTGTAACATTAAGGATACGATTAGCCTCATCGAGATACAGGTGTGCCTTATTGACGTTGTCATTCAACTCGTCGACTAAAGCCTTATAGTGATATTCAATTTTATCAAATTCATAGTTACGGAATAGTCTTTCAATATCTTCTTCATGGACATTATCATATGCGACTGCATATTCAGAATCTGGCTCATCTTCGCCCAGCCATTCGTCGCCGCCATCTTGATTAGCTAAATTAACGGTAATACAGACGGCGATAATTATTATCGCGACAACGGCACCGAGAGTCGCGAATTTATGCCAACCGTCGATAAAAATAGCCTTCAAGCGATTAGTCTCGCCTTTTTCGCTCTTCTTAGCTTCGCGGGCCTGTTCGGCTTTTTGCTTCTTTACATAAGCCTTAACTTCTTCGAGATGCTTCTGATGTTCGGCATTTTTCCTATTTTCTGCAACCTGCTTATCGTGCTCAGCTTTCTCGACGGCCTTTTTTACCACTTCGGCTTTTTTCTCAGCTTCACGCTTCTCTTCTTCTTCACGCTTAGCTGCGGCCTTGGCGCGCTCTTCGGCGCCTTCGACATTTACGAAGTAGTTAATCTTCTTCTTTTTGCGAATATCCTCGGCTTTATATTTGATATCTTTTTCATCAATTGGGACACCATCAAGTTCAACGGTCTCCCGTTTCTTTTGTTCTTCCGCTGCTTCATCTAACTCTGGGATGACATCATCCTCAGAAGAAGTGATATTCGGAGAATCAAAAATTTCTTTATTATTCACCTCACCCGGTGCGTCTTTAGCGCTCATGGTTATATTTTATAACCAAACGCGAATGTTTTCAACAAAAAGCGACCTGTTAGGGCCGCTTTTTTGGTTATTTATTTTGCGTATTCGATTGCACGAGTTTCACGGATAACGTTGACCTTGATCACACCCGGATACTGCATCGTAGCCTCAATCTTGTCAGCAATATCACGAGCGAGCTTGAGGGCAGAAAGATCATCAATCTGCTTTGGCTCTACGATGACGCGAATTTCGCGACCAGCAGAGATGGCATATGCTTTATCAATGCCCTGGAAGCTAGTAGCAACGTTCTCGAGTGCCTTCATGCGCTCAGCGAAGTTCTCAGCGGAAATATTGCGAGCACCTGGGCGGGCAGCCGAAATGGCATCGACAATCTTCACAATAAGAGCTTCTGGCGTGGTCGGCTCGACGTCTTCATGATGTGCAGCAATGGCATGAACAACCGCATCTTCCATGCCGAATTTCTTCGCAAGTTCAGCACCGATTTCAGCGTGTTTGCCCTCAATCTTATGCGTGACGGCCTTGCCCATATCATGGAGCAAGGTTGCAGTTTTGGCGATGCGAACGTCAGCGCCGATTTCTTCGGCAATCATGCCGGCCATATGTGCCATCTCAATAGAATGGAGCAATACGTTCTGGCCATAGCTGGTGCGGAATTTGAGTTCACCAAGAAGGTGAAGAATTTCGGACGGAATACCAATGACGCCAACTTCACGAGCGGCATCTTCGCCGGCGCGAACCACTTCCTTTTCAATTTCGCGTTCAGCTTTAGCAACGGCGTCTTCAATGCTCGAAGGATTGATGCGGCCATCTTTCATGAGACGCTCAAGCGCATAGCGTGCAACTTGGCGACGAATTGGATCAAAGCTGCTAAGAACAACCATGCCCGGAGTATCATCAACAAGAACATCGACACCCGTAGCGTGTTGGAGGGCCTGGATATTACGACCTTCCTTACCAATGATGCGGCCCTTCATGTCGTCGTCAGGAAGCTTGAGACTAGTGACCGTGCGGTCGGCCGTAACTTCTGAAGACATACGTTCCATAGCGGTAAGCAGCATAGCTTCGGCGGTTTCATCGATGTGCTCGTTGTAAGCCTTTTGCTCTTTAACGACAAGATTCATGAGATCGCTTTTAATGTCACGCTCAGTCATAGACATGAGTTTTTCTTTGGCATCTTCTTTGGAAAGACCAGCGATCTTTTCGAGTTTTTCCTGAGCCTTAGTGCGGATAGCGCGAACTTCGTCTTTCAGTTCTTCGATTTCGTTCTCTTGCTTGCGTAAACTTTCAGACTTTTTATCGATCTGGTCTAGCTTCGTATCAAGCAAAGTTTCGCGCTCAGCGAGACGATTCTCGGTCTTTTTCCACTCGCGACGACGATCGTTTTCCTCGCGGAGTGCTTTATCGTTAATATCAGATGCTTCTTTTTTGGCGTTTAAAACAATTTCGGAAGCTTCATGCTTGGCTTTACGGACCAAATCTTCAGCCTTATTTTTGCCACCGTTTTCATTGTGCTTGTTGTAGGCATAAAAACCACCTACGCCTACGCCTGCGCCGGCAACCAGCGCAATCGCAATAGGAATAAATTCCATCCTCTCCCTCTTCTTTTTAAAAATTAATAATTAAAATCGTTGATAAAATCAGAATCCCCCCTATTTCAATTTTAACACAGTGATTATTTCTTTGGAGGCGTAATATTGGCCGGGCGGCCATATTCTGGCAAAATTATTTCGACTTTTTCGCCGCGATGATTATATAGCGGAATATGAAGTTCGTTTGCTAACGTGTTTACGACAACTGCGCCAATTCTGAGACCAGTAAAACTACCCGGACCAGACATGAAATCAATTTCCGTGAGATCTTTCCAGTCACTATTGTTTTCTACGAGTTTGTCGTGAATATATTTGAGCAAATCACGCGCAAGAGTACGACCGGAATTCCATTGGTACTCATGGTCGTCTAATTTCAGAATCGTCGTAAGTGCGGACGTGTCTAAATATAGTTTCATTTTTCTATTAATTCTCGCGTATTTTCGTCGATATATTTAATTTCAATTATTTTGCGGCTCTCGGGCAAAATGTCCTGAACTGTGTTTCCCCACTCAATAATCGTGATGGTATTTTGATCAGCGATTGCTTCTGCTAAATCTTCCGACATGATACCAGGATCGCCCAGACGATAAAAATCATAGTGGACGAGGCGATATTTTTTGCCCTGATATTCTTTCGAAATCGTGAACGATGGCGAAGTAACATCTTCTTTGATGCCGAGACCTTTTGCAATGCCACGCACGAGCGTAGTTTTGCCGGCGCCGACGTCGCCGAGAAGTTCCAAAACGCTCGGTGCTGCAAGCGATTCGCCGAGTTGTTTGCCATATTCTAGCATTTCCGTTTCGGAATGAATTAACATGTGTATATTTTACCATATTTTCTAGATTTATCCAGGGCGTAACGAGGTCGATAATCGTATTTTGTGCGCATTTTAAGCCAGATAAATATTGCAATGATTGGCAGATAAATCAAATATATTCAGCCGTTGCCTGTCGGCAAATTAAAGACCGACCATGCATTTTGCGAGAAGGTAGAAATAATTAGTAAATGAAAATCAATTAGTGGTTCTGCAACGTATGCGATTGGCGCTATGGCGGCGCTCAATGAGACTAAAAGCATAATGATTGGAATAGTCGGAGATGTAATTAATACAGAAAGAAATCCAAGGATTGAAAACGCGCCGAAATTATAAATCGTGATAGGAAAACAGCAAATTTGCGCAGATATTGACGCGATAATACTTGACGCGATGTATCCCGGTTTATGTTTTTGACCGTATAAAAATCGCGTCAATACGGGTGCGACAAAAATGATGCCTACATAAGATGCAAACGATAGTTGCCAAGCTACGTTGAACAGAAGCTTTGGTGCAAATATAAGAGTCATAGTTGCAACATAGAGCAGTAGTCTAACGGGATGAAAACGACGACCAAAATACCATGCGAACAATGACAATGATGTGGCGAGGCTAGCGCGTTGCATGCTTGGACTTGCGCCAGAAACTGAAACGAAAAATATAATTAGAACTACTGAGCCGATAATCGCTGCCATGCGTGAGATTTTTCCAAATAATCGTTTGCCCCAATTGACGATTAGGCCGAGATGATAGCCGGAAACAACAACCATATGCGACAGACCCACGATTCGAATGGCGTTTTGGAGCTCCTCTGACATGCCGCTTTTTTCTCCTACGATATAACCAAGCGCGAGAGCCGACTCTTGGTCGTCAAAAAGATTACGCACGCGTTCAGAAAAACCGCGGCGAATGATTTGCGAATAATCGGGGGAGTTAGGTTTTTCTACGGCCAGGACGGTCGGCCATCACATAAATCCAGAATAGTCACCAAAACCTGACTGTAGTTTACCGCGAAGCGTAACACGATCCGAGCGCGAATACTCCGATTCGTCAGACAGCATTACATATACTTGACAATCGTTAATGTTTATGCTATTATTAAGGCGTAGGTTCCCCAGTTGGAGCCGGCTTTGGTGGTTTTTGTTCACGGAATCCGATTCAAGAACACCCGAAATTACAACGTCCTTGTCGTAGTAAACGCCAAGGCTTTTTTGATTATTTAGTCATTCTGTCGCTCGTAAAAAGCCAAGCAGTAATCCGATCAAAAAACCTAAACATATTGCAATTGGTGCTAATGAAATATGAATACGTTTTTTCATAAAGCTCATTTTTGCGCAGTACGATAATCATAACAAGCACGAGCACGATGATTTTAGCAGTACATGGTATAATTTATTAGATGAAAATTTCGAAACCAAAATTACACCTTACTGAAAGGACGAAATATTATATTCGTTCGTTGATTTTTCTCGCAGTTGCCGCGATTCTGTTGACGTGGTTTCTGGAGTACCGTTACTACATTCATGATGTTTGCCGAGCGTGGGATTTCGTAATTGGCAGCCCTGCTCCGTTTTTCTATAACGTCTTTTTGATGTGGCTTATGTTGCTATTTTTCTGGGCAATTTTCGAAAAGCCAGGCACAGCTACTGGCGCAATGTGGATTGCGATTATCATTCTTACTTACGTACATATTCAAAAATATAATTCCCGCGGTTACCCGCTTTTACCGGAGGATTTTCAGCTTGCGAGCGAGGCGTCGTCGTTGTCGAAATTTGTTAGCGCCGATTCAATCGTGCGCTTAATTATCGCGATTATTTTGGTTGTAGTTTTGACCATTTTGTTTAATAGGATGCTAGCGAAAAAACTGCGTTTGAATTATCGAAATCCGAGTCCAAGTTTCGCAAAACGTCATCAATTATTAATGCGTCTGGTTATTCTGGTAATTTCTGGATTGGGCTTTTTCGCTGCCACCGATTTTGCACGACACAATGATGGAAGTCGCTACGAAGATATTTTCCTCGGCACGCATTTTACGGCCTGGAATCAGAATCGTAACTATAGTGACAACGGGTTTATTTTGGGTTTCTTATATAATTTACAAAAGCTCGAGCTTTCAGAACCAGACAAATACAGTGAGTCAAAAATCCTGACGTTACGAGACGAATATCAGAATCGTGCTGAAAAGGAAAACGCGAATCGTAAAGCGGCAGAAGATGAGGATGTTAGTGTCGTAATAATTTTGAACGAATCATTCTTTGACCCAGCCGTAAAAAACGGTGAGGCGGAATTCGAAAAATTTTATCCGCATACGGGCGGAGATATCACGCCAAACTTACATAAAATCATGCAGGATTATCCATCCGGATACATGTATACACTAGATTACGGTGGTGGTACGGCAAACATTGAGTTTGAAACATTTACATCCTTAACGAATTATTGGATTAATTCGGTGCCATATACGGCGCTTCTGCCAAAGTCTGGCGATATTCCAAGTATTGCGCAGACTTACAAAAAACGCGGTTACGAAACTGTCGCAATTCATCCGTACAATGGCGGCATGTATAAACGAAATATCGCGCTTGCAAATGAAGGATTCGAGAATTTCATAACCGACATCGAAATGAAATATCAAGAAAAAGAAGGAAATTCCGAATATATTAACGACGAGTCTGCATACAAAGAAACGCTTGATGTTCTGAAAAGCAGCGACAAAAATCAAATCGTCGGTTTGATTACGATGCAGAATCACACGCCTTATCATCCATGGATTTATGAAGAGACTGAGTTTGCTGTAACGAATGAGGATATTAGTGATGATCGCAAAAATGAAATTGCTACATATTATCAATATCTGCACAATTCAGATAAATATCTCGGCGATTTTATTGAAGAGGTTGAAAAGCTCGAAAAGAAAGTCGTAGTGCTGTTTTACGGCGATCATTCCGCTGGTTTATTTGAAGTTACAAATGATAATGACGACAAGACTGTGCGCACACTGTCGCGCTTAATGCCATATTTCATTTACACAAATTTTGATGCCGGTATTACGACTAAATATTTGCCAACAACAACACCGAACTGCATGGTGAACACAATGTACAACGCCCTGAATTGGAAGAAAGATCCGATTTATTACCTCGTAGATGATGTCTGTAGTGCTGAACCAATTTTAACGGCGACTTTCATTGAAGAAAGACAGTTAAGTGCGGCCGAAACATTACATGATTATGAGCTGTTAACTTATGATTTATTGGGTGGCAAAAAGTACTGGATGAGTAAATAAAAAATCCCCCGATCGGGGGATTTTTTTAGTTCTTTGGGAATAGTGGTGATTTTGGCGGCTCGATACTTTCGGCTTCAAATACTTCCGAGATTTGCTTGGAGGTATCTGGTAAGAAAAGAGCCAAGTATTTGTTTGCCACTAATAAATCGCGCACGAGCGAGCTGAGGCAAGCTTTAGCTTTAGCTGGATCTTCCTTTGCGAGTGCCCAAGGTTTCTCTTCGTCGATGCGTTTATTGAGCCCTTGAATATCCGACCAGATCAAGTCAAAGGCAGTATTGAATTCATAATTCTGCATCTTCTCATCAAATTCGCCTTCGTGATAGTCGCCGGTTGGCAATTTGAGGCGATCAATACCATTCTTTTTGCAGAGAGTAGCGAGGCGCTGAACGAGGTTACCTAAGTCGTTGGCCAGTTCGTTATAGGACGCTTCATATTTATCCCACGTAAAGTCAGCATCATCGGTCGTAGAAGCATGGCGCAAGAAGTAGTAGCGGAATGGGGTGAGACCATGTTTTTCGATGATTTCCTCTGGCGCAATCACGTTGCCAATAGATTTGGACATTTTTTCGCCATTTACGGTGATGAAGCCGTGAGCAAGGATGTTATTTGGTAGTGGCAAACCAAGACCGAGCAGCATGGTCGGCCAAATGCCAGCATGAAAACGTAAAATATCTTTGCCAACAATCTGAGTATGCGCCGGCCAAAACTCTGAAATATCTTTTTCTGGATATCCAAGGATTGTGATGTAGTTAGAAAGCGCATCAATCCAAACATACATAACCTGAGAATCATCGCCAGGGACCGGAATGCCCCACTCGACCTGCTCTTTTGGACGAGAAACAGAAACGTCAGGCATATCTTTGAGGAGGTTTAGGAACTCTTTTTTGCGGAAAGTTGGGGTAATTTTTAGCTCATCAGATTCGAGCGCTTCACGTATACGATCTTTGAAGTCGGAAATACGAAGATAATAGTTCTCTTCGCTTAGTTTAACGTACGGCTTCTTGTGATCCGGGCAAACTCCGTCATTTTCCCCGTATTCCTTATCGGTAATAAAGCATTCGCAACCTTCGCAGTACCAGCCCTCGTAGCTGCCCTTATAGATATGATCCGAGAGTTTCTTCCAGATGGCTTGGCAGCGACGCATATGGTCAGCATCAGTCGTGCGCACAAAATCGGTATACTCTACGCCGAGTGATTTAATAAAATCTTGGAACTTCTGAGAGTTTTGGTCTACGTAAGCCTGAACCTCTACGCCTTGCTCGGCGGCCTTCTTGAAGATTTTGCTACCATGCTCGTCCGTACCGGCCTGGAGGCGAACGTTAACTCCGCGAGACATCATATATCTACGGAGTGTGTCCGCAAGAAGATAGTCCATAGCATGGCCAAGGTGCGGATTACCGTTGACGTATGGAATAGCTGTAGTGATATATGATTCTTTCATGAATCATATTTTAACATCTTTTAGAGGTTAACGCGAGACTAGCCGTTTAGAGTGAAGATAAGAATTGCAACGACGGCGATAATGATAACACCAACTACAATGCCAATGATGGCAATGTTACTGTGAAGAATAGCATTGAAATCAATGTTGATCTTGATATCTTTTTTAGCTTTCTTGTCTTTTTCGTCTTTTTTGTCGTCTTCTTTTTTGGCTTCGCCCGCGGCGGATGCACCTTCGGCAGGAGCTTCGGCTGGAGTTGCAGTAGCGGCACTTGATTCATCGAATGATGCAAGCGGATCGGCATTTAATGCGTCGTAATTTGGCTCTGGAGCAGGCGCAGCAGCCTCTTCTTTCGGAGATTCATCAACAATGTCGCCATCTACGAAAGCGGCAGCTGGTGCAGCTGGTTTTTCTTCAGTAGCAGCGGCTGGAGCGGCTGGAGTTGCGGGCTCAGCTGGAGCGGCTGGGGCGGCCGTGGCACTAGTGGCGGCTCCAGAGTTAGCTAAGCTCATATTAGGATCGCTAGCTTTTTGCTGCTCGAGTGCAGCATCAGTAGTTGGAGTATTATCTAGGCTAATGTCATTAACGTCAAAAGTCTGCTGTTCGGTTTTTGCAGCTTCTTCAGCGGATGCTGCAATAGCTTCGTTGATAGCAGTAAGATCCATACCCTCTGGCGCTTTTACGCCTGCGGTACTATCCGTGTTTAAGTTTGTTGAATTCGGCGCTGAGGTGCCACCCGCTGGATCCATGACGATTCTCCATTAAAAATATTAGTACTTGTAATTTTAGCTTAACGCTTATGAATATTTTTTTCAAGTGCGCACCAATTTTCAATTGACAAATCGGCCGGACGAGCATTTTCGGATATGCCATTTTCGGCAAAATAAGAGGCAATTTCCGTGCGCGGTAACTGAAGCCCCATGGCAAGATTACTGATTAGTTTTTTACGTGGTGCGATGAACCCTAATTTTATTAGCGAAATCGTCGATTCGGAAGCGAGGGGTGTTTCAAGTGGCTCCAAGACCACAACTTGGCTATCAACTTTTGGCGGCGGAGTGAAGAATTCGCGCTTCACGACTGGGCCGAGCGTAACTTTAGCGTATATTTGCGCTGATAGACCAAGAATAGAATAATCGCCCTGCCCCGCAGCGAGACGTTCGGCGACCTCTTTTTGGACAAGAAAGACAATTTTCGCCGGTTTATGGTTGGCATGTAGGAACTTTTGGATGATTGGCGAGGTAATATAGTACGGAATATTGCCAGCTACAATATATTTTTCTGGTAAGTCAAGCTCATTTAAGTCTAGAGTAAGTATATCTTTATTTATGACCGTTAAATTTTTGCCAGGAAAGGATTTCGGAAGATTTCCGGCTAGGCGTTCGTCCAGTTCGACAGCCGTCACTTTATCAAAAAACTGGAATAATGCCGAAGTAAACGTGCCGAGCCCTGGACCAATTTCGAGCACTTCCGATATGCCTTCGGTGCTTGCCAAGTCAGCAATATCGATCAGCGTGTCGCGATCTTTTAGCCAGTTCTGCCCTAAAGATTTTTTATTCTGCAGCGCCATATTACCACCACTTATGCTTAACCCAGAATTCGTATGCGGCTGCCCAGCTACCATAACGGCCGATGGCGTAACTATTGCACCAACGAAGCTGCGTAATTGGGTTCGTTTCCCAGTCGGAGCCCGCTGAGGCCATCTTATTGCCAGGTAGCGCTTGGCAGATGCCGTACGCGCCGCTATGGCGGTTCTTCGCAATCGGATTCCAGTGAGCTTCATGATCAAGGATGAAGTTGACGTAGCCATAGTCGCTTGGAGAAATGCCAACGGCGGCCATCCAATCTTGATGAGTACCTGGAGGCAAGTTTACTTTCATGCCAACGGTAACATACTGAGTCTCAGGGTTTTGCGTTATGACATTTGAGACGAAAGTACGAGATATTTCTTTGCCGTCTTTCATGTCAACCTCATAGGTTGCGACTCGTTTACCAATCTTCCCCGCTTTAGTAACAATGCGTTTGCCGTAGTCGATTGAGAAATCGTACGTAACGGATTCACTAAACATGATGTCTTCTTCCACGGAAATGGTTTGTTTGCCCTGACGATAAACTGTGAATGAAATACCATCAGTAATTTTTGTAGTTAATGGGACGGATACCCAGTTTTCGTTTTTATCGGAGCTAATATCTTGTTCTTCTAGGAAGTCGGCAACCGTATTGGCCTGCGTACGAATTTGGGTAGCCTTACCGAAGAAGTTTAGATGAACGACTTTTGCGCGTACAACCTCATAAGCAACGTTCATGCCGCTCTCGAGAAGATTGTTTTGTGGAACAATTTTCACGACATCGGCTTCCAACAGCTCTACGCCAGCATCTTTAGCAACCTCATCTGGGGCAATTGATGCAGTTTTGATGTATTTTTTAGTGTAACCATCGACAACTAAAGCTTCGTGAGCGCGATAAATATTGATATTGAAGTTGTCTTCTTTAATTTCTTCATCTAGGGCCGGCTCGACAATATCAAATTCTCCAACCTTTATCTCTGCTCGTTCAAGCGCCTCAGCGACAGTTAAGGCGCTACTGCGAATCGTGATCTTGCCATTACTTGAATGGATTGTAATGTAGTGATCAGTTTTTTCCTCTGAGGCTGATTCGCTAGGCGAAATTGAGCTCGCAAAAATAGATTGCCTTTTTATGAAGATACAAAAAGAAAGGCAAATGATAATTGAACCAAGGATAATCATAGAGAGGTTTACTCTCGTCCTAGGCAATCTCATACTCTTAAATTTTAGCATATTTCAGTGGTGACTCCAAAGTAGTATCGGTTGATTTTTAGGAAATGATTTTTATCAAGGGAGTACTTCTTACCTTGCGCAAAAGTACGAATGGCCTCAAGGGCACGTGCCAGTTGCGGACGAGTGAGCTGAACGTCATTCTGAATTAAGCAAAATCGGAGGATTTCTATCGAAACCTGATCGTCTTGCGAGAATAGTGAGCGTGGGTAATTTGAATTCAAATTTAGACTATTCAAAATATCATCTACTTCAACCGCCAACCGACGCTGAGCCATAGCAAGATTGGCTAACTTTTCTTTCTGCGCATCAGGCACGTCCCGTAAGGCAAATCGAATACGATTCCGTAAATAAGAATCGTCGGAATTAGATTGATCCTGGCGAAATCTTAGATTATGTTCTGCGGCATATCTATAAATGTCTTTTTTGGTCATGTCGAGCAGTGGCCGCACAATAGAGGGATTATTCAGAGGAGCTAAGCCACGCCAGCCGGTACCTCTTATTAGATTAATAGCAACACTCTCAATTAAATCGTCGCGATGGTGCGCTGTATAAATCTGACCGTTTTGTTCTTTGGCTAGTTTCGTTAAGAAATCGTAACGGGCCCGGCGAGCCGTATCTTCGGGGCAGTCTTCGCCAAGTTTAGCATGGCGTGCGAAAAACGGGCGATTATAAGATTTGGCTATTTTTTCAACAAAATCACAGTCGTCGCTAGAGTTGGGCCGAATACCATGGTCGAAATGCGCAACAATTACATCCGGGTCATTACGAAACATGTGAAGCATGACGACCGAGTCGATTCCACCAGATACCGCCAAGATTTTTTTCATGTGCTACAATTGTAGCAGTAATAGGAGTGGAAATAAAATGCTTGTGATTGGATCAACGATGATTGGAAACTCCGTTCTGAGCCTCCACATCGGCGGCCCAATCGGCGTTACTAAATCTGCCGTCATCGACCCAGAAAATCTGAATATCATAGCTTACACAGTTGATGGTTCTGTCATCAAAAGTGATCCTGAGATTGGTAATATTCTCGATGTGAAAGACGTGCGCGAACTAGGTCCAGAGGGTTTCATTATTAATTCGTCTGATGTGCTCGTAAATCGCGAAGACATCATTCATCTTGACGAAGTAATGAGCTTGAATTTTAACTTAGTCGGCCTAAAAGTAGTCACGAAAAAAGGCAAAAAGATTGGTAAAATCGTAGATTATACTTTTGACTCTAATAGCTTTATGGTTTATCAGTTAATCGTACAACGACCAGTTGGTTTTGCCGCCCTAAATGACCCACAACTTACCATCAATCGTTCCCAAATCGTAGAAATTGACGACTACAAAGTGACTATTAAACATGACACGGAACAGGTGAAGGTCGTCGAGAAGAAAAAGAAAGTCGAAAAAGAAGAGTTCACTCCAAATTTCGTCAACCCTTTTCGTAAACCGTCTTATGCCCCAGACGAAGCATCTACTGATAATACATCAAGAACATCCGAGTAGTTAAAACCGGCACGTACTAAATATTGGATGAGTTTTTGGTCATCAGCATACTTATGGCGTTTTTTCGCGATAATTTTTGCGAGTTCGTCATTGTCGTTGCGGCTACTCTCGGAGAGGACTCGGTCAATCGTGCGATCATCAATACCTTTCTGAGTCAATTCAAGACGTAACTTTTTGACGCTAGTGCCTTTACTAACATTGCGATTCTCTACCCATAGTTTCGCGAAGCGATAATCATCAATGTAGCCACGGTCCTCTAGGCGCGAAAATACGAGCGGGACCAATGAGGCATCGTAGCCTTGCTTTTCCCTAGTTTCATACTCGCCAGTACGACGATTCTTTACGCGTATTTTGCGATTCAGGGTCTTTTTCTTGAGATAATCACGTATTTCCTTGCTGGAACGCGGGCGCAAAAGCGCGTACTCGAGCGCTCGCGTATAAAACTTGCCAAATTCAGAAGCCTGCTTAACATTTGCATATTCTTCATCGGACAATTCTTTGCCAACTTTAAGATGTAGATCGACTACTTGGGAGATATCGAGTGAGCAGAAAAATTTATCGTCGATGTATAGATTTACACGATTTTTATCCTTAACGGCTTCTTTAATATCCGTAATCCGACGGGCCGACTTTTTTGGCGCCGGCTCGTCGTCGAATATAGTGATGGTTTCTAACATTAATCTTCGTCGGTGGTTTTCGCGGCTTCGCGAACTTTTGTTTCAATTTCGGACATAAGTTCAGGTTTTTCTTTGAAGAGACGCTTTACGGCTTCACGGCCTTGACCGATGGTTTCGCCATTGTACTTAAAGAAAGCGCCGGACTTTTCGATAATGCCATACTGAACACCAAGGTCGAGTACGTCACCGGTCTTGCTGATGCCTTCGTTGTACATGATGTCGAATTCGGCCGTACGGAATGGTGCAGCAATCTTGTTCTTAACAACTTTAATCTTCGTTCTATTTCCTGCAATATCCTCACCGTCTTTAATTTGGCCAATACGGCGAATATCAATGCGAACGGATGCGTAGAATTTCAGAGCGTTGCCGCCAGTCGTAGTCTCAGGGTTACCAAACATAACACCGATTTTCATACGAATCTGGTTAATAAAGATGACGGTCGCCTTAGTTTTACTGACAATACCAGTTAGTTTGCGCATAGCTTGAGACATTAATCGCGCCTGAAGGCCCATCTGGGCGTCACCCATGTCGCCATCAATCTCGGCCTGTGGCACGAGTGCGGCCACGGAGTCGACGACAATTAAGTCTACAGCGCCAGAACGAACGAGCGTCTCACAAATTTCGAGCGCCTGCTCGCCATTATCTGGTTGCGAAATCAACAAGTTTGAGGTGTCGACGCCAATCTTACGAGCGTAAGATGGATCGAGTGCGTGCTCAGCATCGATAAATGCAGCCTGTCCGCCTTGTTTCTGAATCTCCGAAATGGCATGGAGAGCTAGCGTGGTTTTACCAGACGATTCTGGCCCATAAATCTCAATGATACGGCCTTTTGGGTAGCCTCCACCAAGCGCCAAATCGAGCGCCAAAGAACCAGACGAAAATAGCTCAACATCAATCTTCGACTGTTCGCCCAATTTCATAATGGAACCATCGCCAAACTGCTTAGTAATTTGCGATAAAGCTAAGTTAAGAGCCTGTTTTTTGCCATCGTCTTTAGCTGCATCCTTAGTCTTCTCTGCCGTGCCCACCGCTTCCTGACTTTTCTTAGCCACTTGATACCTCCTTTTTATACTTCTTATTTTATCTGATTAATCCCGTAAAAGCTAGCTGAACGAATAAGCCGTCGGCTTCTTTGAATAGCGAGGTCGTTTTAGTTCTTCTTTAAAGGCTGGGATCTCTTCAAAGAAATAGCGCATTAAGGTCTCAACCCGATTACGGTATGCTTCTGGAATACCATCTTTATTAACGTACGGATTGACGCGGTTAATAAGCGGAGGATAAAATATTTCCCCCGTATTTAGGTCGATACCAGCGCAGAGAATATCTTCGGGTTTGCTGCGTTTTACGATCAAGAAATCTCTCAGATTAAATAACTCTTCATCGCCTGCAGTAATTACACCACGATGGGTGTCTATAGCCGCCCAGAGATAGTTCTCAAATTGGTCGCGGATTTTATTAACTTCATTTTGACTGAATTTTATTTTTCGCATATAAAGCATGCGTAGCTCCTTTGTTTTTTTAATTTGAAAATAAAACTACCATTCTTCTTTGCGAGAAAAAAGCATCAGCTCAATATTTTTGCGTAATCAGGGGTAATATGTTAAAATAAATCAAAATTACAGATAATTATTAAAGGGAGTTCCAATGAGCGGACATAGTAAATGGGCAACCACCAAGCGCCAGAAGGCCGTCGTCGACGCAAAGCGCGGTGCGTTGTTTACAAAAATCGGCAACCAAATCGCAATCGCTGCACGCAGTGGTACCGATCCTGCTATGAACCCTTCCCTTGCGATGGTGCTCGAAAAGGCTCGCCTCGCTAACATGCCAAAAGCTAACATTGAGCGCGCAATCGCCCGTGTAGCCGACAAGAACGCAGCTGCGTTGATTGAGGAAACCTATGAAGCTTACGGCCCTGGCGGTGTGGGTATCATCATCGAAGTAGCAACTGATAATAAGAACCGCACGATGCCAGAAGTGCGCCATACGCTTGAGAAAAACGGTGGCCGCATGGCAGATCCTGGTTCGGTCATGTTCCAGTTTACTCGCAAAGGCGTGATTTTCACCAAGGCCAAAGGCGATGACTTGATGATGGCAGCACTTGATGCTGGCGCAGAAGATGTAGCCGATGAAGAAGACGGCACGACCGTTTATACTGCTTCGAGCGATTTAATGAAGGTGCGCTCTGCTTTGATTGATGGTGGTATTGAAGTAGATTCTGCCGAACTTCAGTATGTGCCAAACAACACCGTTCCGATTGACGAGGAAACCTCCGCAAAGGTCGAGAAGATTCTCGATGCGATCGACGATCTCGATGATGTAGTCGCGGTTCATACAAACGCGGAATAGCAAAAAGAAGCCCCGCGGGGCTTCTTTTTTTATTATTTTAAGCCCGTGCTACCGAATCCGCCTGCGGAACGGTCGGTTTCGGTCAATTCTAAGACTTCTTCCCATTCGACATGGGTATATTGCGCGACCACACCCTGCGCAATGCGCATACCTGGCTCAACTATAAAATCTTCGTCGCCATGATTTTTGAGTAGAACACTCATTTCACCGCGATAATCAGAGTCGATGGTGCCAATACCATTGAGTAACGAAACATGATGCTTATAGGCAAGACCACTGCGGCTACGAATTTGCAATTCATAGCCTGCCGGTAGCTCGACGCCTACACCGGTCCCGAAAGATTTTATCTCACCCGGCTTCAATGTGACCGGTTCAGGAATGTGCGCGCAAAAATCGAATCCAGCCGCACCTTCAGTTTGATAGGCTGGAATAATTGCGTCATCATAAAATTTCGTAATTTTCACCTTCATATCTAAGGTTATTGTAGCATTCTATGGTATAATTTCATCCAGCGGAAGGATGGCCGAGTGGTTTAAGGCACCGGTCTTGAAAACCGGCGTGGCGAATAACCACCGTGAGTTCGAATCTCACTCCTTCCGCCATTTTATTTTCGAAAAATAGATTATTTATGGGCAAAATACAAGTCAAAAAAGTCGAATACGAAATTTTAGAAATTGATCCGTGGTTAAAGCCATATGCACGCGACATTGATTTGCGCATGCAGCAATACAACCGTGTACGTAGTCAAATTCTGGGCGACAGCGAAAAAGACCTATCGACTTTCGCGAATGGACATATGTATTTTGGTTTTTTCCGCACAAATTATGGTTGGGTATACCGCGAGTGGGCGCCGGGTGCGGATGCAATTAATTTGATTGGTGATTTTAATAATTGGAACCGCACCTCACATCCATTGATGCGTCAAAAAAATGGCGTTTGGGAGATTAAACTCGAGGGGCGCGACACGCTTAAACACGGACAAAGAATTAAGGTACAAGTGACGCGCAATGGCCGCACGTTTGACCGCATTCCTCTCTATATCCACCGTCTTGTACGGGACGAAAGAACAAACGAATTTTCCGGGCAAATCTGGGCGCCAGAAAAATCGTTCCGTTGGACTGATACTGGCTACAAAAAAATTAAAGCTGATCAGTTAATGATTTACGAAACACACGTTGGCATGGCGCAGGAAAAAGGTGGCATTGGCAGCTACCGTGAGTTTGCCGACAATATACTTCCACGTATCGTAGAAGACGGTTATACGGCCGTGCAATTGATGGCAATTCAGGAACATCCATATTACGCATCGTTCGGCTATCAAGTGACGAATTTATTCGCAGCATCGGCATGGTTCGGCGAGCCAGAAGATCTGAAATACCTCGTAAATAAAGCGCACAAACTCGGTCTGAAAGTCTTGCTCGACGTCGTACATTCGCATGCCAGCAAAAATACTGCCGAGGGTATCAATATGTTTGATGGCACGCGTACGCAATTCTTCCATTCCGGCAATAAAGGAGACCATCCAGCATGGGGCACAAAAGTCTTCAATTATGCCAAGCCGGAGGTAATTCATTTCTTACTGTCGAATCTGAAATATTGGTTGGAAGAATATCATTTTGATGGCTTCCGCTTTGATGGCGTGACAAGCATGATTTATCTAAATCATGGTTTGGGTGAAGATTTTACGAGTTATGATCATTATTTCAGCATGAATACGGATACGGATGCTGTAACGTATTTGCAGCTTGCCAATGAATTAATTCATGAGATTTATCCAAATGCGATAACGGTTGCCGAGGAAATGAGTGGCATGCCAGGCATGTGTCTGCCGATTCGTGATGGCGGCATTGGTTTCGATTACCGTTTAGCAATGGGCGTACCGGATTATTGGATTCGTACTTTGAAAGAGACTAAAGACGAAAATTTGAACATGGCTGGTATGTGGCACGAGATGACTTCACGTCGTCCACAAGAGAAAAATATCGGCTATGCAGAATCACATGATCAGGCGTTAGTTGGCGATAAAACAATCATGTTCCGAATGGCTGATGCCGAGATGTATACCGGCATGGAGAAAACTTATCACTCACCAGTAATGGATCGTGCGATTGCACTTCACAAAATGATCCGTCTTGTCACGATGTCGCTCGCCGGCGAAGGATATTTAAACTTCATGGGCAACGAATTTGGCCATCCGGAATGGATTGATTTTCCACGCGAAGGCAATGGCTGGAGCTACAAATATGCACGTCGCCAATGGTCGCTTGTAGACAACGATTTGTTGAAGTATCAATGGCTCGGCGATTTTGATAAAGCCATGATTGAACTGGCGAAGAAGCATAAATTGCTAACGCAACCAGGCGCAGTCAACCTATGGATTGACGAGAAAGATAAAGTTCTTGCATTCGCACGTGGAGATTTGCTGTTTGCGTTTAATTTCCATAAAGACAATTCCCTGACTAGATTCTTCTTACATACGCATACGCTCGGTGCAGGTGAATATAAAGTTGCTCTTTCGACAGACGACTTCGAATTTGGCGGTCAAAATCGAATCGACGATAAATATGTTTATTCGACCGTCGAAGATCCTAACCGTGGGCAAGGTTTCGAGATCTATTTGCCATGCCGCACGGCAGTCGTATTTCGCAAAAAGAAATAAGATGACAAAGGGGGTTTCTTATGGTATACTTTTTGAAGTGGCACCGTAGCTCAGCTGGTTAGAGCGTAGGACTCATAAGCCTAAGGTCACTGGTTCGATCCCAGTCGGTGCTACCATTTTTTATATGTACTACTCGCACTGCGAGCTTTTTTGTTATAGTAAAAGCATGAGCGATAAAATGACCCCTAGAGCAAAAAAGAAGTCAACAACTTTAGAAAATATAAAGAACATCATACTAGGCTTTTTCGTGTTTATCTTTCTGGTTTTTATTCCGTTCATTTTATGGATAGGCTTTTTAATAAGTAACCCAGATTATTATGAAATAGTTGATCGAGCCTTTAGGGCGCTTTTGCCATTTCTTATAGTTGGAGCATGTATAGCTATCGGCATAGCTATTTGCTATAAGATATGGAAGAAACAACAGAAAAAATAATTACTTTTCGCCAGCAATGGTGGGTTTTGATATATTTTAAGTATGAATAAGTCAGGCATAATATTGGCAGTCATAGCCGTACTTGCTTTACCAATGCTAATAATTCTGGTTATTTATGCCACTTCTGCCAACCAAAGCGGAATGCTTCCTGTTCTGATTGCGCCAATAGCCGCAATACTTATTAGTGGCATCTTAATTGCAGTTGCTGATTTCGGAAAAAAGAAGAAAAAATAGCTTTATTTCTTACGAATATGATCTACGGCATGAAGCATCTTTTTGCCAGCTGGAAGAGCTTTAGTGTAGACGGAATATAGTTTTGAAAGAGGAAGCTCGAGTGAGCCAATATAGTGGACTTCTTCACCCTTGAAGGCAAGTTTATAAGTATCAACGCCATCATTGAGGAGACCATTTAAGTCATATTTATCGATGCCTTCTTTATGGAGATCCTGCATACACTGCCATTTGGCGCCAGCATTTATACGCATCTTGCGGCCACGTGCGCCCACGCCAGCAAAGAGTGCGAAAGCAAAACCGTTGGAGATAAGCGCCCATTGGAAGGCGACCACTTCCCCATCTTCGGGATTTTTCAGCATCAGTAGGCGGCCATATTTGCCGAGTTTAGTCCAAATATCGTGGTAGTACTTGTCAGTATGGAGATTAAATTTATCACGCGCGGCGATTTCTTTATAAATGCCAAGGCAGGCTTTGAAATCTTCTTCGGTTTTTGCCGGTTCAAGTTGGAAGCCATTACGCAGGTATTTTTTAATGTCTTGACGGCGCGTTTTTGGCATGGCAGCCAACATTTCATCAGGATTCTGATTTAGGTCAATTAGCACAGTCCCTGGAAGCAAAATATGATTCTTTGTTGTGCGCCAACCCTGCTTACGTGAGCCTTCTGGCTGCTTAGTCCATTCTGGCTCGCAGACGAGTTCGACGGCTTTAGCTTTCTGATTTTTAGCCCAGTCGGCGAGTGCAGTCAAAACCTCACTACGATATTGTTCTTCACAGAATGGACCACGAGGCACGTAATACATGCCGCCAAACGGTTTCGGGAGTGTGCGACGAAGAACCTGAGCGCCGCCGATAACTTTGTTTTCGGACTTAAAAATCAGACGAGTCGGCGTCCAGCCGTAGCCTGCTTTAACTTCACCCCAGCCATAACTTTGAAGCGGATGGCCATGATGCTCATCGACGACAGCATTCCATTCATTAATATCAGTAGTTTCGAAAGCTTTAATCATTATTCTTATTTTAGCATGTCCATCAGGGCGTGATACAATGGAGATATGAGTACGAAAAAAGGTTTTACCGTTTTAGAGTTGATTCTTTGTATTGTCTTTGTGGGCATATTTGTAGTTCTCTTCTTCCTCCAGAAAGTGAATGTTGATGCGATGGATCGCGACGAAAAACGCAAAGTTGCGATTAATGCAATGTACTATGCGCTCGAAGAAGGTTACTACGTAGATAATGGGTACTATCCGGAAACCATCGATAGTGAAGACATTTTGCCGTGGATTGATCCAAGTCTGTTTACTGATCCACTCGGCACGCCACTTTGGGGTGAGGACAGTAACTATGTTTATGAAGCCAGTAACTGCGAAGAAGGTAAATGTAAATCCTATACGCTTCGTTCCACGATGGAAAAAGAAGCTAACTACGTAAAGAATAGTAGAAATTAAAAAATAGCCCCTCGAAAGAGGGGCGTTTTTTTTATTTCGTATCTTCGGCTGGGCGGAAGCTGTGTTTGTTTTCGTAGACTAGATGCGAAATGGTATTTACTTCGTCATTTGGGGTATCGAGCCATGGGAATGTATAAGTAGTTTCGTCGCCGACCGTAGACATACGAAGCGTGCCGATCTTAAAAATATGATCGAAAATCGTTTTTTGATGATAAGAAACGTCCTCGACGCGGCTGAGCTTAATGACGTTAGTAGAGTTTGCAAATAAAGAAGTCCGAGTCTTTTGAATGGCGCGGAAATTGGTAATATAAAGCTGATTTTGGTCATAGATGCTGTGGCTGATAAAGCCACCAAAGATGACAATCGCGTAGATGGCCAAAATTGCTAAACGCAAATAGCCGAGGGAACGCTCGTTAATAACGAAAGCGGTCGAAGTAAAGGACGGGGTGCTGGCAATAATAATTAATAAGATACTTAGTGCAAGGACAATAGCTCCAACTGTGCTCCATATTAAAACAATGCCCACATAGGCACGTTTGATATGAAGAACAACATATTCGTTCTCTTCGAGCTCAATCTCCGGGAACTCCTTGGCGCTACGCGCATGCTTAATCTGCGTTAGCTCTTTTTTCATGCCATTATTATAACATAACTCGTCAATATTAGCTAGTTTAGATTGACATATTTTATCTAAAATGGTATAATTTTGGAGTTAAAGGAAAACCGATTATGCCACAAAAAAGTATAATTGGCCGAGATACATTAGTAGATTTCGGCGATAAGATCATTGGAGTTCCAGCAAAGGTGGACACAGGTGCGGACGGTTCCGCGGTGTGGGCGACCGACATTTTTGTCGATAGATCACATAAGCTGCATTTCAAGCTGTTCGGTAAAGAATCTCAATTCTATACTGGCGAAGAGATTATCGCAGAAGAGTACTCAGTATCATTAACAAAAAGTGCATCTGGCGATGTAGTTATGAAATATAGGGTAGAACTACCAGTCACCATCGAAGGAAAGCAATTGACTACAACCTTCGGATTAAGCGACCGCTCGACGCACAATTATCCAATATTGATAGGTCTAAGAACACTAAAAGGAATATTCGTCGTAGACGTAAGTAGAGAGGCAAAAACTTCAATCGATAAAAAGAAGAAATCATTACATCTTAACGAACAAATGAGGAAAAATCCTTACAAATTCTATAAAGAACAGTATCTAAACGGATCTAAATAATATGAAAATCGCTATTTTATCTAACGGTGATGGCAACTATTCCACCAAGCGCCTCAAGGAAGAGGCCGAGCTTCGTGGTCATGAAGTTGAAATCATTAAATACAAGAACTGCTACGTATCTATCGAAAAAGGCACGAACCAGGTTTACTATAAAGGTTCACCACTCGGTAAATACGATGCTATTATTCCACGCATCGCTTCGCATATGACTAAATATGGTACGACGATTGTTCGTCAGCTCGAGATGCAAGGTGAATACGTGCTTTCGCGCTCGATTGCAATTACGCGTGCTCGCGATAAGCTACGCTCGATGCAGCTTCTCGCCAAGAATAATATCGATGTTCCAAAAACGGTCGTTTCGCGCAACACCGCTGATATTGATGAGCTCTTGAATGAACTTGGCGAGATGCCAGTAATTATCAAGCTCGCAAGCGGTACGCACGGTAATGGCGTAGTTTTGGCCGAATCAAAGAAGGCTGCTAAATCTGTAATGCAGGCATTCTATTTGAATGATGCTGATGGTACGAATATTCTTTTACAAGAGTTCGTGAAAGAGTCTGCCGGTACAGATATTCGTGCATTTGTTGTCGGCAATAAGGTTGTTGCAAGTATGCAACGCAAAAGTTTGAATGACGATTTCCGCTCTAATCTCCATAAAGGTGGTAGCGGTACGCCAATTAAGCTTACGGCCGAGGAAGAAAAAGTCGCCATCAAGTCTGCTAAAGCCATGGGTCTTTCCGTAGCTGGTGTTGATATTATGCGCTCAAAGCGTGGTCCACTTGTACTTGAGGTGAATGCATCCCCTGGATTCGGCATCGAACGCGTGACTGGCCGCAATGTCGCTGGCAAGATCATCGAATATGTTGAACAGAACGCTAAGCGTACTATTCGTAAAGACCGCGTAGGTGCTTAATATCTGTTTTTGAAAGATACCGCAAGGATTATTCCCTTGCGGTATTTTTGTATTATGCCTAACTTGCAACCGTGGCCCCTGTCTTCTATATGCCTGAACTCGCAACCGGGGAGTCAAGCATGAGCAGATGTAAGATTAGCGACGATTTACTATTGACGAGGTGGTTGCGGGTTCGGAAGGAAAAGAACAGATTGGAAGTTGCGAGTTGGGGCTAATACCTCGCCAATAGTGATATAATGGGCTTATGGTTTTAGTAGTACTACTCGCAGCGCTGTTACTACTGTTTCTGATGGTCCGGAATCATGTGGGTGTACCATTTTTGGCGATGATTGCAGGTTTGGCGGTCGCACAGACCGTTGGTGGCCAGTTTGCAGCATTCTTAAGTAGCCTGTCTCCTAGACTCGATCCATGGTGGGTGGAGAGAGTTTTATACGTATTGTTTGTGGCAGTAATACCACTAACTCTCTATTTCCGTGTAGGAAAAACGGGGCTATTTGGGGCACTTAGAATTGTCGAGTCGGTCATATTCGCAATACTGCTTACGATGCTGCTGGCGAATCCGCTAGCCGATATGCTTAGCTTTGATAACTTGGCACGCGATTTGGCAAACTGGATTGAGGGGATAAAAGGCTTAGTGATGGTGGCTGGGATTATTCTGGCGTACGTAGATGCGTTCTTTTATCGTTCAACGTAGCTTTGCGCAATTCCCAGAGAGCAATACCTCCTGCAACGGAAACGTTGAAGGATTCTTTTTTACCGCACATCGGAATTTCGAGTAGTTTATCGCAATGCGCTAGTATTTCTGGCGGGATGCCATGAACTTCTTCGCCAAGAATTAGTGCCATATCGTCAGTATAGTCGCGCGGTTCAGCGAGATTAAGCGACCCGCTGCCCTGCTCTAGCGCGACAATTTGGCAGTTTTGGGAGCGACAATAATTAATCGCCTCTACTATATCGTCGATGCGACGCCATTTAATAAGATCTTCGGCGCCAAGTGCGGTTTTGTGGATTTGCTTGCGAAGTTTTTCCCGCTCGTGCGGGAGGCCTTTGTCGAAAAATGGCGTATAGCCTGTAACGATTACTTCGTCGATGCCGAGGCCGTCGCAAGTGCGAAAAATTGCGCCAACATTATAGGTTGAGCGAATATTATACAGAATAACTATAAGCTTTTTCATGATACAATAAGATTATGAATGAGGATGATGTACAGCGCAAGCGTAGGCAGAACGAAGAAGAAGCTACGGCGAGACGTGCGCGTATTTTGGGCTTAGTCTATTTGGATACCCGCGATTTTGAGAATGGCGTATCTTTGGTGCGCGACGAAATTGATGTCGAACAGATGCACAAAGAGTTCATCATTCCACTTCAGAAAGGCGAGGAAGGTAGACCATATCAGTTTATGGTTACTAGCCAGACGCCACGCAGTACGATTGATCGTATGACTCAGGAATACACCAATAATGGTCTCAGGATTCAGTTCTTCCTCATTTCGAATTCCGCGTACCAAGTATTTATGTTGCGCCATGATCCGCCAAAAGAAACGCATTATGATGATATCGAGATCGCATCCGAAGGTGATAGCGAAACGCTCGAGTCGGTTTCGCAAACGCTCGAAAGCGTCGGTACGGAACAGGTGTTTGACTACTTGCTCGATCAGGCAGATAAACTTGGCGCGAGCGATATCCACATCGAAAACCTTCGTGGTATCATTCGTATCCGTATGCGTGTTGACGGCATTCTTCACCCTGTTGCCGAGATTAGCCGCGATCGTTATCGCATTTTCATGGGCGAGTTAAGCTCCCGTGCGAATGTATCTATTGCGAGCACAAAACCACAGTCTGGGCACATGCAGAAAGATATCACCCGCGATGGCGCTACGCACCTATTGAACATTCGTGTTGAGATGGTGCCAACGATGTACGGCCAGGACGCGGTACTTCGTCTCTTCAACTTTGATGAAAGCTTATTAAACTTGGATCTTCTCGGTATTACACCAGAAGAACGCAAACAGATTGAGGAAATGATTTCACACCCACGTGGCATGTTGCTCATGGTTGGTCCTACGGGTTCTGGTAAATCTACGACTTTGTATTCGATTATCAATGCGCTAAACACGACTGATCGAAAGATTATTACACTTGAGGATCCAATTGAGTATGGTCTTCCAGGTATTTCGCAGATTCCAATTGATACCGGTGGCGGCGGCTCATTCGCAGAAGGCTTACGCTCCGTGCTTCGTCTCGACCCTGACGTCGTGATGGTTGGTGAGATTCGTGATAACGATACGGCGCGTACGGCGATTCAGGCTTCGATTACCGGCCACTTGGTGCTTTCGTCCTTCCACGCTAACTCTACTTCGGCGGCATTTGCTCGTATGATTGATATGATTGGCATTAACCCAATCTTCTCTACTTCCGTTCGCCTATTGATCGCACAGCGCTTGGTACGTCACTTGGCAGACAATAAGGAACCGTACAAACCGGATGCAGCAACGGCGCGCTATATTAAGAAAGTGCTTGATGGCGTGAAGACCGAATATAATCTTGACGATATTACACTCTATCGCGAAGTGCCATCTGAAGAACATCCGTTTGGCTTTGATGGCCGCACGGCGATTATGGAGCAGCTGATTGTGACAGAGCCAATTCAGAAGTATATCCGTGGTGACGTAACAGAGGTTAACACGAACGCAATCGAGAAAACTGCACGCGAAAATGGTATGCTCACGCTTGAACAAAAAGGCGTGCTCGCAGCGCTGCGTGGCGATACGGCAATTGGCGAAATTGGCCGCGTAATTTAGTGATTGTTTTTCACTTTTGGTATTTCTTGAGGCTTTTTGATGTCACCCCTTTTCAAACTGGCAAAAATATGCTAAAATGAGTCAAGTTTTAAGGTATAAAAGGTAAAAATATGTCGTTTGAACTATTAAAGATGGTGGGAGACTCCCAAAAGAAGAAGGCCGTTGTTGACGTGCGTTCTGGCGACACTGTCCGTGTTTCGCAAAAGATTAAGGAAGGTGATAAGTTCCGTATTCAGATTTTTGAAGGTACCGTTACTCGCGTAGACCGCAAAGATTCTCACACTGAGCGCATCACTGTCCGCAAAGTCACTTCCGGTGTTGGCGTCGAGAAGAGCTTCTTGATGCACAGCCCACTCGTAGAGAAGGTTGAAATCGTTCGCCGCGGTAAAGTCCGCCGCAACAATTTGCGCTATCTCCGCGAACGTTCTGGTAAGTCTGCACGTCTTACCCAGAAAGATTTTGATCGCCATGCAGTCAATGAGCTCCCAAAAGAAGAAGCTCCCGCCAAAGAAGCAAAGACTGAAGAAAAGGCAGAAGCCTAAATTGGCAGTTCTAGGAATAGATGAAGTTGGAAGAGGTCCCTGGGCGGGGCCTCTTGTTGTTGGCGCATGTGTTTTGGGCGATGCGCAAATTGATGGTTTGACCGACAGTAAAAAACTAACACCTAAAAAGCGTGAAGCCTTGGCACCCATAATTCGCGAAAAAGCCGCAGTGGGGCTCGGTTGGATACCGGCGGAAGAATTGGACCGAATTGGTTTATCTGCAGCACTATGTAAAGCTTGCCGAATGGCGGTAAAGCAGATACATGTGCCGTTTCATGAAATAATCATCGATGGTACAGTGAATTTTTTGCGCGGAACGCCACTCGCCGATCATGTGCAAGTATCAAAGAAGGCCGATTTATTAGTGCCGGAAGTATCCGCAGCGTCAATCGTGGCAAAGGTTGCTCGCGATGAATACATGTATAAACTAGCCGACAAATACCCCGGATATGGGTTCGAAAAACATGTCGGGTATGGCACGGCGGCGCACAAGGCGGCATTACTAAAGTTGGGCGTCTGCCCGGAACATCGTAAGAGCTTCAGACCAATCGCAGAAATTATCGGCATGAAACCGAATACGAAAAGCACCAAAGCACGCGGAGACCGCGGCGAAACGGCAGTTTGCAAATATCTAGAAAAGTCTGGACACGAAATTGTAGCACGAAACTGGAAAAACAAGTTTTGTGAAATCGATATTATTTCGCGTTTTAATGGGATTTTATGTTTTACGGAAGTTAAATATCGCCGCGCGGGCCACGGACTCGATGCAATTGATAAGAAAAAACTAGCGCAAATGCGTTTTGCGGCGGAATTTTATTTGAACCAAAATGGTGGCGGAGCGGCAATTTTGGCGGCAGCCGAAGTAGCAGGCGATAACTACGAGGTTACTGATTTTCTAGTCCTACAGTAGGCTCGTTCGGGCAAGCCGCAAGGACGGCCTGCATAGCGGACTTCTCTGCCGGTGTAACCCAGAGATGATATTTTGCCTTTACAGAAATTTGACGGGCAACATATTGGCAGCGAAAAGGCTGATTAGATGGTAACCAATCGGCAGCGTCTTTGTCGACTTTATCTTGATTGGCTTGTCCTTCTACGGCAAGGAGATTTAGAGGGTCTTGGCTAATTTCATAGCGCACATCGGAGTCCATGGCAAACGCTCCGGTGGCCCAGGCATTACTCAGGGCGACAACGTGATCAATTTGCACCTCTTCGGATGTGTCTTGGCCGCGCGTGAATGCGATGGTTTTGCCAGTATATGGATCTTCAAGCGTGCCGGATTGGACTTTGCAGCCTTTGAAAACGATGTTTTTGAGATCGCGAGAAAGAATAGCTTCGCGCGTATTGCAGCCAGTTGATGTTTGGCCCCAAGAATCATAAAACAGCTTGCGATAGTATTTAGTGGTCGTATCTTTTTCGTGCACGGCGAGAGATTCAAGCACATCTTTGGCGAGCGTTGAATCAGGTTTTGTTTCGTCCTTGAATGGGATGTTTTCTGGCTTTTGCACTTCCCCATTCAGAACGCTGGCGTATTCGTAGGCGTTGGGATTAAGCAGCAAAATAACCGAGAGCACGACTAAACTTAGAAGTGCGAAAATAAGACGACGGGCGCGATAAGACAGTTTTTTGGCCATGAATTAATAATTCTCGGCACGGATTTCAAAGTAGGATTGTGGGTGTTTGCAGACTGGACATTCTTCTGGAGCGGAATCACCGATATGAATGTAGCCACAGTTGCGGCACTTCCAGACCGTGACACCGTCGCTCTTGAATACGATGCCTTTTTCGATGTTCTCGAGAACTTTTTGATAGCGTTTTTCGTGTTCGGCTTCAATTTTGCCGACTTCTTCAAAGAGTTTAGCGATTTCCTCAAAGCCTTCTTCGCGGGCTTCTTTGGCGAATTTGACATACATCTCAGTTTCTTCGTAATTTTCACCGGCGATAGCATCTTTTAGGTTCTCTTCAGTGCTTGGAACGCCACCATCATGAAGGATTTTGTACCAAATTTTGGCATGCTCTTTTTCGTTGTCGCTTGTTTCTTCAAAAATATTTGCGATTTGTTCGTAGCCATCTTTTTTAGCTTTGCTGGCGTAGAACTGGTATTTAACACGAGCCTGTGACTCGCCGGCAAATGCGGCGTTGAGGTTCTTTTCGGTTTTGGTGCCTTTAATTTCGGCCATAAAAATCCTCCTTCGTTTGGTTCTATTTTAGCAGTAAAAACTAAGGCAATAAAGTGTAGCGAGTTTTATTCTTGAGAATCTGTGAGGATTTGGCATATTTCGTATGTAAACCGCCAAGAATAGCCTGCGCGGACTGAAAGGCGCGTAAATTTAAGTCGTCTCCGCCGCTACGTACATTGATTTCGCCTAAGCGGATTTTAGAATTAAAGTATTGTTCGAGGCTCATTGGTTGGCGTTGCTCAACATCGGCCAAATCGCATTCTTCGGTATAGTCGTAGAGGGCGTTTTTCAATAACGCAATCATCTTGTTTTGTTGCTCGGAAGCACCGTTAGGATTGTTTTCAGCATGACGCGCCATGAGACTAATCATTTCATTTAAGCCAGCAACGTCGCGCACGTTTTCGTCGTCGTATTTGCTCATTTCGTTAATGGCAGACGCGCTTTGATAGGCGTCAAGCGCCTCTTGGTAGTCCTCTGCGTTGCCCGACTCGTAAACTTCGACCGATAACGTATCATACAGCGAATCGCTGCCTTGATTATTGGCTTTTTCGTAGACTGATCTGAAAACAGAATCAATATGGCTATTACTCTCAATATCTCCGGCCGCATCCATGATAAAGTGTTCTTTTTCTTTACCGACGTGATTGGCTTGTTCGTATTCTTTTCGCGATTGGTACAGGGTATGGTCGTAATCTTCGGAATTAGAAGAATCGTCTTTGCTAGATTCTAGCATCGACCATTTTGCGTAATTGACGTCGTCGCTTTCGGTATTGTTGGAATAATTCTCGCCCATGATGCCTCCGGATTAAAAACTAGCGCATGTTCATCATCGCCATGATGTTCTTGATGGCGGATGGGATGAGTAAAACGCCCAATGCGATGAAAATAAATCCGATTACGATGGAAACGACCTTCTTTTTCGGCTGTCCAGTTACTTTGTCTTTCCCCGCTAAGCCATCACGTAGGAAAATTGCACCTATTGCGAGAAATAACAACGCTAATAATATGACTACCATAAGCACATTGTACGATATAATAATAGTAATGAGAAGGATTCTTTTAGCGTTCATAGCAAGCATCTGCATCTTGGGTGTATGTTCAAGCTCGGCGATAGCAGTTAGCCCCTACGAAGACACTGGTGATAATGCCTGCGCGGCGGCCGGTTTTGATGATCCGGCACTTTGCGGAACGGTTGGTGCGAGAGAAGAACAAATGATGCAAGGAAAAGTAGGCAGCGCGCTCAACGCGGTCTATGGAGTTATTGGCATATTAGCAGTGGTATTTGTGATAATTGGTGGTTTTAAATACTCAACATCACAAGGTGATCCAGGCAAAGTTCAGCAAGCCAAAAATACAATCATGTTCTCATTAATTGGCTTAGTAGTAGCAGTTAGTGCTTTTGCAATTACGGCGTTTATTCTGCAGGCATTAGGTAGCAATGGGTCTGGTACGGCCGGCGGCGGTAGCAGTAGTGACGATGCGCAGATTACTAGACTAGAAATAACATCCGCAAAATCAATGGAAGTAGGTAAAACCTTACAGATTAAAGTAAGAATTTCGCCTGATTACGCAACAAATAAGACAATTCTATTTACATCCTCGAATTCGGCTATTGCGTCGGTGGACGCAAATGGTTTAATAACATCGCATAAAGCAGGCACCGTGACTATTACGGCGACGGCGGTGAATGGCGGAGTAAAGACTTCATTCGAGCTGAAAGTAGGAAGCAATGACGCTACGGGCGATAATACAACTAAAATCGTGCTAGATCCAACTAGCGCAACTATTCAAATCGGCGACAAGAAAACTTTCGTTGCGACAACAACCCCGTCTGGCGCGCCAGTCACATGGTCGAGTAGCAACACTTTAGTCGCGACAGTTTCAACTTCCGGTGTAGTTAAAGGCGTCAAGGAAGGAACTGTAACTATCAAAGCAAAAAGTGGTAATGTAAGCGCAACGGCGACTGTTAAAGTCACAAAAGCCACAACCAGCAACGGCGGGAATAATGGTGGCAATAGTGGCGGGAATAATGGGGGCAATAGCGGCGGGAATAATGGCGGAAATAACGGGGGTAATAGTGGCGGAAACAGCGGAGGAAATAGTGGGGGTAATAATGATGGAAGCGGCAATCAACGAAACGCGGATGGGAAATATGCTGCCGTATGGGAGAAAAGAACTTATAACTCCATGGAATATTGGGTAAATGTACCAGCCGGTGCGACCGATAATATGCCGCTCGTGTTGTTCTTACATGGCGACGGCGAAATGGGCAATGCAAATGCGGTGAAGAATTTGAAATGGGTACAAAATATGCACAATGCAACTAGCTACATTGGCTTAGCGCCAGTCGGTAAGAATAGAGACTGGATTAGTAGCGGCATACAGAACACGCTCAAAGGTTTGATGGATAAATATATCAGCGATTTCAATATGAACCGCAATAGAATTTACGTGGTTGGTTTTAGCCGTGGCGCAATTGGTACGTGGGCGCTGGTAAATCGCTACGGATCATATATCCGGGCAGCCGTACCGGTAAGTTGCTGTGGTGACATTGCATTTTATCCGGCTAACTTTAAAAATACGAAGATTTATGCGCTTGCCGGTAGCTCGGAAAGCAACTATATAAGCTGCATGAAAAACCGCGTTGATTTAATCAACAATGCGGGCGGGTCCGCAAGATTTGAAACGGTTGCCGGCGCAACACATTCTTCAATCACGAGTAAATTCCCTTATAGTACCGTGATTGATGGCTGGTTACTGAAACAATAAACATATTATATATTAAACAGAACCCATTCCCCGTTTTCGTCATAGTCGGGTGAATCCTGGAGGTAGAAGTTATTATTCTTTACGTTGATAATGCCGCCCTTGAGGTTTAGATTTGCATTTCTTTTAATAAAATCCTGAAGCGCATTGGCTTTTTGACGGACATGCTCATTGTCGGCCGTAAAACCAGCTTTAGTATCGTAAATACCAATTGATCCATCATTGTACTTAATAATATAGTCCGGATAGAATGCGCGACGGACCGTTCGTTTTCGTTCATTTAATTCAAAGAACGGAATAGCGAAATATCTTTCCATTTTCTCACCATTTTTATACCACCATTCAATTTGTTTACTGGAATTTAACATGTCTTCGAACTTCTCTTCTGTACTTGGAGCGTTCTTTTTGCGGTAATACAGAACCATGGCATTGTTCGGCGAACTTGTGATTAGATAATTCTCATTAAATTGGTCAACGTCTGGGATACGGAAGGTCAACTCCTCAAGTTCGCGTGCGCGACGACGCTTCATTTCTTCACGATAAACGTCTTCATAAGCATCAAGTGCACGATCGAAGATTTGCGAGAAAATTTCTTGATTAACGGTCGAACATGCTAATAATTTTTGAACTTGTTCGATATCGATATTTGCTTTATGGAACCAGCTATATAACGTTCCACAAACCACAGATTTCGTACGAGCCCAGTTCTTAAATTGGCCCGTGAAACCTTTTAGCACGGTATTAAAGATGCGTTCAATATTCGCGGCGTCCATGTTTACTTTCAAAGTTTCATATTCTGAAACTTCATAGCTATCAAGATTTTCAATGATGGCGTCGGCAATAATTGGTGCAGTCAATTCGCTATCATACAGCTCCAACTTTTCATCAATTTTATTGTAACGTTCTTCGCCAATAATCATTGAGTCATCGACGTCAAACGTCTGGTCGAGAATATTGTCGAGAATCGGTTTAAAGTCGGCACGCAAATCGCCATAGTCAGTACGATGAATGAATACACTCGGTAAAGCAATATTCGATATGTCCTCACGGCGATAAGAAAACTGAGTTTTGATTAAATTCTTGGCGTCAGTATCGTCTGGCGCAATTGTAATGTCGGGTAGATCTGTATAGACGTAGGCCTTATTTAATGCGTCCTCGGCGTAGTGCTTTGCTTCAGGCATACGTAAAATACGACCGACAGTCTGAATACGAAAAACTTCGGATTTAGTGTCGCGGAGCATGGCCATAACTTGCGCGCGCGGGCAATCCCAACCAAGAGCAATGGCTTGTTTAAAAATTAAAACTTTGACTTGACTGGTTGGTTTAACGATATTTTCGAGATTCTTTTTATCGTCGGACAGCCAAATTGCAAGTTCGCCATTAGAATAGCGAAGTCCGCGACTCGTAAGAATGTTTTCAATAATGTCTTTGTCTTGCAAGTCGAGTGCCGACATAGTTTCTTTGCTCGTATTCGGGAGCTGAATCAGCAATAATGGGTTAATATTTATTCCCTGCTCCTGATAAATTTTGGCAAGCTCGTCGCGCTTATCCAATGCGGCTTTAATGACGACTTCGACCGAGTTCGATGAATCGTTGATATTTTTTGCGATTTCGTTGTTTAGGTAAACTTCTTTTTTGATGAGCTCGCTTTCTATCACGTCTGCAAAATCTACTTCAGTCATATGATAATCTCCGCCCGTCGAAACAGCTTTTGGCGTGGCGGAAATTTCGAATACTAAATCTGGTTTTATCACCTCATGCACTAAAGCCTGAGAATTTGGACCATAGAATGTTTGGTGGCTTTCATCGACTATTAAAATAACACCAAGGCCAGCAGCGCGAGTCGCATCGAGGACGTCCTGAAGATTTTTGCCATCTTCACCTTTACGCACAACTTTATTTGCCCATTCGCCATCTTTGTCCTGTTTGAATAACTTTTCCCAGTTAGTAAAAAGCACTGTGTTGCGCGTCAGTGCACCAGAGCCCATGGAGTCCACGTTTATGAGTTGATATTCGGTATCTTGAAGGCGATCGGATAGCTTATTTAAAGACTGTTCGTGTAGCTTATTTGGAGCAGCCCATATGATCACATAATGATGAGCTTCAAAGAAATCGGCGAGGTTGCGTAGTATTTCGGCGGCCATGATGGTCTTGCCGGAGCCGGTAGGACTTTTCAGAACAACATCAGATACTTTGCTCGAAGCTTTGCCCTGCTCTTTTTTGATGAGGAAATCACGAATATATTCCGCCGTTTCGTTGATGGCGTCAATTTGAAATTCTTTAAGTATCATGCATCCTCCTTTTTAATTTCAGCGACAATGTTTGCATACGTTTTAAGAATTCCTTCTGGCATCGCGACGAAGGATATTTCGAAGTCTGTATCGTACTCATCTTCAAGCGCGTCGCGACTGTATGAAAATACATACATTTTAACTGGACGCTTGTCCGCGTTTCGTTGTTTGATTTTTTCGATAATTTCTTCAAGCGCGAATGGCTCGAATACGATACCAACATATTTATCTTTTGCTTCATATAGTGCAAAATCTTCAGCTACTTCGAGTTGTTTATAGGCATTTTCTTTAACTTGCAGGATATCTTCCATGTACGGAGCAAAGTCTTGGCGATTCGCATCGATGCTCGGCTTTTTCTCACGATGGTTGATTTTGTAATATCGGAGATTGGCCGGGATGCCATCAGAATATTTACTGCCGTCCTGGCGTTTGCCGGTAATCACAGTTTTCATGCGCGGATAAGTAATTTCTTCAGCAATTTTCGTAGAATCTGGGCCTTTGTCACCGTTGTTTGTGCAGAGAATAAATTGGCGATGACCGCCATCTTCTTTGTTGAGTTCGAGAACAGCTTGACCAGTTGTACCAGAGCCGGCGAAGAAATCTAAAATAATAGCATTATTGTTTCGCATCAAGGATACTAAGTATTTAATCATGTCTGGATTTTTTGGATTGCTGAATTCGCCTCCTATCAACGCAAGATTTGTAGAACCGTAAGAAGAGGAATAATCTATAATGCTCCTCGAATTCTCCTGGACTTTGGTTAACAAAAATGGCTCACCGTCAATTACTTCAACTTCATTATCGGCAACATAGTGTTTTACTTTGATTGAATATTTTCCGTTTCTTCCCGATATAACAACGTTATCTTTATTGGCATTAAAAGTATCTATATGCCAGCTCCATCTTCCGAGCTTCCCTTTTTTCTTCGGTGCGCGAATTATAATATATCCCCTAGATAACAGCGCATCATTATTTTTATATACCTTAGACTCGTCATTTTCATATTTTGCTAAATCAGCATCATAATCCATCTCCGCAATCTTATCTCCAGTTGCCGGATTATAATACAATGTCCACCCCATGTTATGGCGCTCATTCAAAGTCGGAGCTGAACCTGTAGTAAAACTTCCAGTAAAATAAAAGTAGCCTTTATCGTCTCTCTCTAATGGACGCCGTATAGTCTTTTCCTTCGAAATAGTAGATTTTATCTTGGAACCATCAAATTGTTTTTTCTTTCTATAAACGATAATATACTCATGATTTCGCTGTATATCTATGGCGTCGTTTTGGGCATTACCTTTATTCTGGATGATCGTCCCTAAATAATTATCTTCAGTAAATACATCGTCACATAATAGTCGAAGTTGAGAACATTCATGATCGTCGACGCTAATCATCATGACGCCATCATCATTAAGGATATTCTTGGCTAGTTTTAATCTTGGCTCCATAAAGCTTAGCCACTTACTGTGACGGAATTCATCTTCGGCATCGACGTAGTTATCGTTATAAATAAAGTCTTTATTGCCAGTATTATATGGTGGATCAATATATATTACATCCACTTTTCCAGCGTGCGTATAATTCAGAATCGACAGTGCTTCGAAATTGTCACCTTCAATAATCAAGTTAGTTGGCTCGTCCGGAGCATTCTCAATGCGTTTATCGGCAACTTCTTCGAGATACGGCTGTTGGGTTTCGAAATTCTCGATGACGTTTTCTTTTTTATGTTCCCACACCAAGCCATATTTTTTATTCTTTTTTAGGTGACCGATCTCCGCGAGAAGCTGTTCGCGCGAATAATCGGCGTACTTATCCGCTTTGGCGGAGTCGCTGTCGTTCATAATCGTAGGTTCCAATTACTCTTATGTTTGATAAATTGTCGGCACAGCAATTTAATAAAAAATTGCAGCCCCCGAGTTGCCGGCTGGAACCTACAATTTCGCGTTTTAGGCAAAAACTATAAGACCGACTCCTGCGGGAGCTGCAATCAGAGTTTTTGCAACGCGAAAATACGTCAGCTAAAACGCGATATATTGTTAAATTGTAAGTTCCACTTTAATTATACCTATTTTTAAGGGGTTTGTGTGAAAAATCTTACGCTCATGCTTGCGAAATTAAAAAGAAAACTCACTTTTAGTGAGTTTCTCTGTAATAGTTCTAATTATTCTTTTTCTTAAATTCTTCTTCGGCGCGCGTAGTTTTATCTAGCTCGTTTGCAAATTTTTCACGGAATCTATCAATAAAGTAACCAAGAAATGCGTCTAGAATTAATACTGTCGCAAAAGCGCCAATATAGAGTGGAATGGCCCGTTTTAGCTTATTCCATCTCCAACTATTATATGCATCCGCGCCAGTTTCAATTTTATCTTTTGGATCGCGGATTGCATCGGCCGGGTTGTTTGGGTCGTATAGTACATTAATTTCGCTCGGATAGTAGTGAGAGTCTGAATCGTTTGAATTAAGCTTATAGGTTTCACCGTTTACTTCATAGGAAATAACCGTTTCGCAATTTAGCTTTTCATCATCATCTTTAGTGCACTCGGAGCTATAATTGCCCTCTACTTTTTCGGTATATTTTGCATTACCGGAGAAATCTATAGTACTGACTATTCTGAATACTATGCTGGCTATTATGAGAATGATGCCAATGACTAGTGGCACGATTTTGACTTTATAAGGCTTCTGCTTATCCATATCCGTAGTATAGCATCTCTTTGATGATGGTATAATACAGATATGGCAATTGAGAGAGTAATCGATACGAGTTTGCATGAAGACGATAGCGAAGAGCGCGTCGTTGAATTTTCTCTCCGCCCTACTACTTTTGACGAATATATTGGCCAGCGTCGACTCAAGACGAATTTGAGACTTGCAATTGAAGCCGCCAAAAAACGTGGCGATGTAATGGACCATGTTTTGCTTTATGGTCCTCCAGGACTAGGTAAGACCACGATGGCCGGTGTGATTGCGCACGAAATGGGCGCTAATTTCCGCGCCACGTCTGCACCATCAATTGAGAAAGCCGGCGATCTTGCCAGCATTCTAACCAACCTAGCTGATGGCGACATATTATTTATCGACGAAATTCACCGCCTGCGACGAGCCGTTGAAGAAATTCTGTATTCTGCGATGGAAGATTATAAGCTCGATATTGTGATTGGCAAAGGGCCGGCCGCACGTAGCGTAAAACTCGATTTACCGCGCTTTACATTAATCGGTGCGACAACACAGGCTGGTAATTTGGCTGGGCCACTACGTGATCGTTTTGGCCATTCTTATCGTTTGGAATACTACGCGAATGGCGATATTCAGAAAATTATTGAACGTTCGGCAGATATTTTGCAGACAAAAATCGAGCCGGATGCGGCAAAATTATTAGCGGAACGTTCACGTTTAACGCCGCGCATTGCGAATCGTTTACTCAAACGCGTACGCGATTATGCGGACGTGAATGGTGATGGTTTTATTGATACGAAAATCGCAAATGAAGCACTAAAAATGCTCGAAATTGACGAGCTAGGCCTGGATCCGGCAGACCGTAATATGCTGACTTTGATGTATGAAAAATATGGTGATAAACCAGTGGGATTAAATACAATTGCGGCACTAACTGGCGATGAGGCATCAACAATTGAAGATTACCTCGAACCATTTCTGGTGCAAATTGGCATGATTCAACGCACACCACGCGGGCGCATTGTAACGGAACTCGCGAAAAAACATCTTGGTTTGTAATTAAATGTCGCCATTAATCATGGCGGAAAAATATAGGCCAAATGCGCCAATAACACCAATAGCAACAATCGTGGAAATGACGATAGTTAATCCACGTAAATCATTAGCTAAGAAACAATTGCGCGGATTATGGGTATGATAAGCAATGTTGATTGTCTTGCCTACTTTAGGCTCATTATTTGAATCATATGGATATACGTAACGATGTTTTTTGCCATTCACTTCATACTCAATGATGGGATAAAAACGGTCACGAATGCCATGAAAGACATGCACGTCAACAACTTCACCGGCAACGACTTTCACTCCTGAAGCTTTAAGTTTTATATGATGCCTAATTTGCATAACGGCGCCAAAAATAATTGCTAAGGCAGCCGCTAGCAAAATTAATATTGTGAAACTATTAATCATGCGATCGAGATCGTCGTTGAATATAATTCCAAATACTACGTAGGCAATAATAAAAGGTATAAAAGCAGCGATTATAACATAGTAAGCCGCAAGTGGGTTGTCTTTATCAAAAATATGTTTCCTAGTTGCCGAGTCGATATAAGAAATAGTCGGAATATTACCACATAATTCGCACGGCTGCTGCTCTTTTTTTATTGGTGCGTGGCAATACTGACAAATCATAAGCTAATTATAGCTTAACTAACCGAAAATAGTGCGTTTAGTGTCGCGGAATTGCTCAATAAGCTGCTTCTGCTTGCGGTTCAAGTTCTTTGGAATTTCAACATTTACTGTGACGATATGTGGACCACGTTCATTGGTACCAAGACGTGGCGCACCATGACCGGAAAGTTTGAAATTAGTGCCTGGCTGAGTGCCAGCTGGGACGCGCATCGTGACGGTGCCATCAACGGTCTCAACATCTACGTCGGTACCAAGGACGGCGTCAACCATAGAAATAGTTACATCAGAAAGAATCAAGTCGCCTTCGCGTGTGAGAGTTTTGTGGGCACGAACACGAACCTCAACATAAAGATCGCCGCGTTGACCACCTTCCTGCGGAGCTGGGCCACCTTTGCCGCTGAGACGAATACGTTGGCCATCATAAATGCCAGCCGGAATTTTGAGTTTGATATTCTCGCCATCGACACTGACGGTTTTTGTGCAACCAAAAATTGCTTCTTCAAAATTAATCGTCGTCGAAGTGCGATAATCGCGACCGCGGCGTGCGCCACGGAAACCGCTACCGCCAAAGCCAAACATGGCACCAAGAATATCGTCCAAACCACCACCGCCAAAATCGAAGTTAAATGCTTGACCGTTGAAGTCAAAGCCGCCACCGCCAAATGGATTGCCACCAGTGGCACCAGCGCCACCGACGCCGGCATGACCGAATTGATCGTAGCGTTGACGTTTGGTTTTATCACTCAAAACAGAATAGGCTTCGTTTACTTCCTTAAACTTCTCTTCTGCCTCTTTATCACCTGGGTTTTTATCAGGATGGTATTTAATGGCAAGCTTACGGAAAGCCTTTTTAATTTCATCGTCAGATGCACCCTTTTGGATGCCGAGAACTTCGTAATAGTCTCTTTTACTCATGCATTATAGTATAGCTTTTAGCAGTCGCATGGTCAAGAGTGCTAATCACTTCTTGGTGCGTTCGGCTACGGCTTGTGGGTTAGCGTCATTGTCGAAAGTATCACGAATATGGTGACCAAATAATACGGTCATAAGTGTGTCGAGCGTAACTGCGCCAACGACATGCGCTTCTTTGTCGACGATAATGCAATAAGTACAATTGGAACGTAAAAATGTCGCAAGTAGCATTTGGAGTGAATAATCAGCGCGGGCGAAATAGACTTTTTTATTAATGTAATGATCAAGTGGTTGATCCTCAGTTATTTTAAGTGGATCAATGTCCTCTGTATTAATATAACCGAACACATTACCGTTTTTGTCTAACACTGGGAAATGAGTGTTACCGGTTTTAAACATTTTGTCTAATAGAAGTGGTCCTAAGAAATCCGCTTCGCTAAGTAGCATTAAATCGCGGCGCTCAGTCATGATTTCGGAGACCGGAATTTGATCAAAAGTCATGGCGCTCGCAATAAGATTGCGCTGGTCGTCAGAAAGAATTTCTTTTGGAGTGCGTTTTAGGACGCCAATAAAATCCTTTTCAGTGTGGGGAGTATAAGGGATTTTCTTTTCCGGAGTGCGGAATTTGGCGAATTTAGGATCAAGCCATTTAACGAATACTGACATCAGTTTATGAAAGAATGACTTCATTTTTATTATTCCTCCTAGATGATATAATTTTAGCATGAATAAAGTTACAGTAGTGGCCATCGTGGTGATTTTGGCCTTGTTGGGAGGTTTAATTGCCTGGTCCTCCATATCAAACCAGCAACCACCAGTCGATTTTAGCGAGTATGATACTGCTAAATTGATTAAAGGTGATGATAAAAACGGCGGGATAGATGATCACGTTCGTGGCAATACGGACGATCCGAAAGTAATTGTAGTCGAGTACGCAGATTTGCAATGCCCTGGCTGCGCCGCAACCATGCCAAGGATTCATATGCTATTTGAAAAATATGGTGACCGCGTAGCATTTGTTTACCGCAACTTCCCGATTACAGGACATCAGAATGCCCGTGCTGCAGCAGCCGCGGCTGAAAGTGCTGGTTTCCAGGGTAAGTATTGGGAAATGGTTGAAACTATTTATGCCAACCGCGCCGAATGGATTTCCGAAGTTGGCGATAAGCGCACACAGGTATTTGTTGATTTATTTAAAGATATCGCTCCAGAAGGCGATGTAGATAAATTCCGCAGCGATATGAGCAATCCAAATATCGAGAAAAAAGTGAACTTTGATTACAACATTGGCCGCAATGTCGACAAGGTTGACGCGACGCCGGCATTTTACGTAAATGGAAAAGTTGTCGATATCAAAGAGGCGGAAGACGCGAATGGCTTAGCTGATTTGGTCGAGAACGATATCAAGGCTGCTTTAAAAGAAGCCGGACTAAGTACTGACCCAGTTTTGGAAGTTACTGAATAGCCCAAAACCAACAAAAAAGGCCTCGTTTGAGGCTTTTTTGTTACATTTCGATGTATTCATTCCACCGAAGTGTATCCACTCGGAGCGCCCCCTTGCGAGCACGCTTTTTCATGGGTTTCTCCTGCTTATTAATGACACGCTCTCTTACGACATTTTCCCCAAGATTCGATATGTGAATCCGAGAGCGATGTTTTAGATTCTAGCAAATATTATTGGCTTATTCAAGCATAAACCATTTCCGGCTAGCGGTTCTTGAGAGCCTGACGGATGCGCTCTTCGACCGGTAGTTTAACGTCAATGCCGTCCAATGCTTTAGTGGCATCAGCGAGCGTAAAGCCGAGAGCCATGAGTGCGTCCAGAGCTTCGTCATTTTGCTGCAAAGTTTGCTGGACTGGTTCGGATTTGCGGCCATAATAGGTCGGCAAGCCAACTTTTTCACGAAGATCAACAATGATACGTTCGGCGGATTTTTTGCCAACGCCAGAGGCTTTTGAAATGAAAGCCGCGTCTTGGTTGGCAATAGCGTTACGCACTTCTTCGATTGGTGCGAGACTTAAAATTGCCATGGCGCCTTTTGGACCGACGCCCTGAACGGTAATTAATAATTCAAATAATTTTTTGGCGGCAAGGCTCGTGAAACCAAAGAGCTCTTCAGCCTGCTCGCGTACGAGATGGTACGTATAGAGTTTAACGTCATCGTTGAGATTGAGATTTTCGAAATCAATCCCCGTGAGACTGACTTCGTAACCCACGCCCTGAACATCAATAATGACAGAGTTTGCGAATTTTTCGGCAACTTGGCCGCGAACGTGTGCAATCATAGGTTTATTATATCAGTTTTTATAGATAGGCGATGCGAGTCATCAGAGCGTGCGTAATGGCGGCCGCAAGAGCATCGGCGGCGTCATCCGGTTTGACAACTTGTGACATATTGAGATAAACACGGACAGCCTCTTGCATATCTTTTTTCTTGGCGCGCCCGTAGCCCGTCAAAGTTTGTTTGATTTGAAGCGGCGTGTATTCAAAGATTGGAATATTATGCTGCTTGGCAACGAGGATGCAAACTCCGCGAGCTTCCGCGACCGTGATGCCGGTAGTGATATTCTGATTGAAATAGAGTTTCTCGATCGAAACCTCGTCCGGTTTAGTTTCGTCAATGATTTGATTGAGTGAATCATAAATATCTAAGAGACGATCAGCAAGTGGGGTATGCGCAGGCGTCGTAATAACCCCGGCCGTAATCATGCGCGGCGGTTTGTGTGTAGTGTACTGGACAACCCCAAAACCGCAAATGCCGGTACCTGGATCAATTCCTAAGACACGTTTCGTCGACATATCTTTAGTATAAACTGTTTTATCTCTTTACGGTATTGATAAACTATATAAACTAGCCCTATCACGATTAGGCCGACTATCACACCCGTAGCGATAAAAATTTTCGGGTTTTCGTATTCGGCGGCTCTCACCTCGGCGACCGGATAAGCATCGGAGATGTCAGCGCGGATTTTGCGGCAACGATTTGTCTCGGGATTGCGTTCATAGCCTTCTTGGCACTCTTTTACTTCATCGCTACTGTTGTATTTTTTACAACGTCCAGTAGACGGATTGAGAAAGTAGCCATCTTTGCAAGTAGTCGTTTTAATGGTCGGGATATTTTTGCAACGGCCAGTTAGAGGGTTAAGATACTTTCCATCCGGGCACGTCGTTTCTGCGTCTACCTCTTCTTTTATGCAATTGCCTGTTTCTGGATTGATTATTTTTCCCTCTTCGCAAGTTTGAAACTCTTGATATCTGTTATCTGATCCGGGCGTAATCGCATATGTGCGTAGCCACTGTTCATTCGTATTATCTGGATAAAAAATGGCGTACGATGTGCCCTTTTTCTGGCCATGCGGTAAGATTACTTCATAAAATATATCACCAGATGCATATTTTAGAGCATAATAATTATAGGTAGTTGGATCTTTAGTGAGCGTTAAATTGGGGTTTTGATAAATATAGTAGCCGCCCGATGGAAGCACTCCTTCGAATGGATATTCTTTATTTTTATATACTAATTGACAGTTAGATAGATCAATTTCCGTCTCTGAATGATTGTATAATTCGATAAATTGCTCGTTGGAAGAATTCGTATAATAACTATGAATCTCCGAGATGATTAGGCCATCACAAGATACATCTTCTGGTGGTTCGAGAGTTTTTATGCTCTCTATGATATTAGGATAGTAGTCATCGGCGATAAATGTAACCTCACACTGATCCGAACAACGGACGAGCGACGTATTTTCTTCCGGCTTAGTGGCAAACTTCGAATTTGGATTGGCGCATTCGAGTTTACCCCAACAGATTTCATCAATAAGCTCCGCGCCTTGGAATAACTGGATTTTCCCCGCCGTAGATGCTAGGCCCGCAGAACCAAAGTTGTAAGCGTACGGCGATTCGGAATAATCAGCATATTGCGGACTCTTGTTAAAGCCTAAAACTAGACGCGAGTCAGTAAGAATTTGCTGTTCATCGAAAGTAATCCGCCCGGATTCGTTGCCTGCACTGTTGAAATAAACCAATGAAAAATCGGTAAGCGGCAGATCAGCGGCAACCGGCTGGCGAAGTTCGATAAAATCGAAATTCTGCGCAGAAGCGCCGTCATTGTAGCCGGCATTTACGGCGTAAATTCAGAGTGGTAAGGATGAGTCTTCCGCGGTGGCAGATGGAGTGAAGAATAGAAACGAACAGATTAAAATTGCGAAAAATAGTTTAGTCATACCAAAAATCTTAGCGATATCCAGATTTTGGAACAAGCGTAAGTGCAATATTATAACGGATATGCTAAACTGGAACCATGAGCGATTTGTTATGTATCGCTACGATTGTCCTTGCGGGCTTAGTTCAAGCTTCCATGCAGCTTAGTTTGGGTGGCTTGATTTTGTTGTATCACGCCAGTATGGGACATCACCGCCGCCGCAAGACGCGTTTCTTGGCCAAACATTATATCATTGGTGCAGCCGTGATCAGTTTCTTGATGGTGTGCGCACTTGGATTCCTGATTTCTTCCCTATTTAATGGAGCCCTAAAGACAGAATGGCTCACGGTATGCGTCGGTATTTTCCTCGGGAGCGCCCTGGTAATGTGGTTCTTCTATTTCCGCCGAGGCCACAATACCGAGTTATGGCTACCAAGATCATTTACACGATTCATTAATCGCCGCGCCAAAGCTACAAATGATAATATCGAAGCGTTCTCGCTTGGAATGCTCAGTAGTTTCGCCGAGATGCCACTTAGTATCGCTTTATATTTCGTGGTCGCGAACTGCGTTCTAACAATGAGCGCGCAATATCAGATATTTGCCGTGCTTGGATATACCGCGATGAGCGTGTTGCCACTGGTAATGCTAAAGCTGCGCGTCAAAACCGGGCAAAATGTTATCGATTTCCAGAAAGCGCGCTTGCGCAACAAGGCGTATTTACGCATTATCTCTGGTAGCGGATTTGCAGTACTAGCAGCTTTTGTTTGGGTTTATTGGATTCAATAGATGAAAAAGAAAATTACATACGAATACAGCTCCAAAGGGATCGAACAGAACGTGATGCGCTATGCGCGTAGCCAGAATATTCCAGAAAACTGGGCAAAACAGATTGCGCAACGTGTTTCCAAAGCGACCGATGCCTGGATTGAAGACAAGGATACGGTTACAGAAGATGATTTGCGTAAAGTCATCTATAAAGAGATTAAGATTCTGGACCCTGATTTAGCTTTTGCTTATAAGAATCATGATAAAATAATATAAGATGAAGCACCGTTTTGATTATGACCTAGCTGTACTCGGGAGCGGGGACGCTGGGGGCGAAGCAGCATTAATCGCTGCCAAATCAGGGTTAAAAGTCGCCTTAATTGAGGCAAACAAATGGGGTGGCTCTAGCCTAAATTACTCAAATGTGCCTTTTGGGGCGCTATTTCATGCGACGCAACTCTTTAAGGGTGCGCAAGCGGGCATAAAGTTTGGTCTATCAAGCTCTAACCTGCGCTATAACTATCCAACTCTTAACAACTGGAAGAATGTTGCGTTAAGGCGCGCAAAAGCGAACAGTAAAAAAGAGTTCGAAGACGCTGGAATTACCTGCCTACATGGAAACGGTCATCTACTTTCGAATACTGAAATTAGCGTAAACGACGAAACAATTCGCGCAAAAAAGATCTTGATTGCTACTGGTGCTGGAATGCTTGATACGGGCATTAAGATTCCAACTAATCTGGAATACTGGCTACCAGAGAATGTACTCGAAATTCTTCGCCCACCAAGGAGCATCTTTATTATCGGTGCTGGCTCCACTGGTTGCGAACTCGCACAGTACTTCTCTACCCTTGGCACACAGGTGATTATTGCTGATATCGCTGGCCGCTTGTTACCTCGTGAAGATGAGGAAGCCGGTCAGGTGCTTGATGAGATTTTCAATAAAGAAAAAATCAAGGTATTAACCCAGTCACGCGTGATTGCGCTCGAAAAAGACGGCATGACCAAGAAAGTGATTTTCTTGCGTGGTGGCCAAGAAAAGTCTATTCGTGTCGATGAAGTATTGATGTGCACTGGTAATGCACCACATATTGATATCGGCCTCGAAAACGCCGGCGTAAAGTTTACACGCAACGGCATTAAGGTCGACGAACATATGCGTACCTCCGTAAAGAATATTTATGCTGCCGGTGATGTATTAGGTGGCCACAGCTCAACGGATAAGGCTATTATTGAGGCCAACGTGGCAGCTGCGCAGATTCTTGGACGCGGAAAAGCGGTTGTTGATTATCGCGGGGTGATTCGTACAACTAACATCGTTCCGGAAGTGGCCGAAGTTGGCGATACTGAGGATGATTTGATTCGACATGATGCAAAATACAACAAGCAGGTTTTGCCATTAAATATCGTGCAGAAAGCTAATACTTCTGACGATACTATGGGCTTTATTAAATTGATTACAGCAAAGAAGTCCAACAAGATTCTTGGCGCAACAATTATGGCGCCACATGCTGGATTGTTGATTCAGGAAATCGCACTTGCAATTCGTTTTGATATGACTACGGATGATCTTGCAAATGCGCCACATTTAAGTAATGAATGGAGTGAACTAGTTCGGGTAGCGTGCGAACAGGTATAGGTGGGCAATATGGGTGTTTATGATGCTGATACATTACCGGTTGATGACGATGTCTTTTTGAATGGCGGCGAGCCGCTGCCGACGCCGACGCCTGCGCCAGTTGCCGCCCCAGCGCCAACATCGACGCCAGCTCAGGCACAAGTTGCTACCCCTGCTCCGGCACCGGTACCAACTCCAGCACCGGTTCAAGCGCCTGCGCCAGCACCAGCTCCGGCCCCAGCCCCAGTCGCTGCGCCATCCCCTGCCCCAGCCCCGGAGCCAGTGGATGAATTCGCTGCGAACGCAATTAACCCTTCTGCTGATTTACCTACGCCAGAGATAACTCATAAGCCAGCGCCGGAACCAGAACCTAAGCCGGAGGAAGAATCTAAGCTAGAGCAAAAGCCAGATAATGCGCCAAAACCAGCTCACGTGCTAGATACGAAAGAAGTCGTTCTTCAGCCAAGCGCACAGTTTAAAGCTGAAATGCAGAAAAACGCAAAATTCGCTGCCGAGCTTGAAGAGGAAGAGGAAGTTACCCAGATTGATACTGGTCAAATGGATAGTAGTTCCTTTGGGGCGCCGCAGAGTGATCCATACAGTGATTCAGTAGTCAATTCCGGCCCTACTATTAGCCAGGCGATGATCCCAGATGGAATGCTCGCAGACAACCGAATCAAACTAGATGATGACGACGAAGATGATGAAGAAGATATAGCCGTAGCGAACGACGATGAGCCAGTTGTAGTTGGGCCAGTGATTTCGTCTGCAGGAATGGAATCTCTAACTGAGGAACGAGCCGAGAATCCTAAAGAAAAAATTCAAGCCGAATCCATGAAAATGGAGGCGAAAATCGATGAAGAAAAACTAGCCGATACGCCTAAGATTGAAGAAAAACCGCAGCCAGAGCCAGTTAAGGAACCTGCCGCAGAACCGCAGTCTACTCCTGAGGTTAAGCCTGCACCTGAAGTTAAGCCTGCACCAGAATTAGCACCAGCTACAGAGACACCTGCCGTCACGGAAGCTCCAAAGCCTGCAGAGGTACCAAAAGTCGAGAATACTCCAAAAATCGCAGAGACTCCGGCCGTCGCTGCAGCCCCTGTTGCTACTGAAGTGCCAAAAACCGAAACTCCAAAGGCGGAGGAACAGCCGAAGCCGGTAGAACAACCGAAGGTTGAGGAACCAAAAGCAGAAGAACAACCAAAACCGGTAGAGCAACCAAAAGCCGAAGATCAACCGAAGGCCGAGGAGCAGCCAGCTAGCGATACGCCAGCAGAGACCCCGAAAGAAGAGCCGAAACCAGATAATCCACCAATGATGTTTGTTTCTACGCAGACACCGCCACCGGCCTTCAACATGATGACGAACGTTAAGAAGAAGTCGCATACTGGGCTAATTGCTTTGATTGGAGTGATAATTGTTGTCGTAATCGGTATTGTTGTGGCTGCAATTATGTTTGCTGGTGGAAATACAGATGATAAAAAGCCAAACAAGCCAGTCGTAGAAGAAATAAATGCGTTCTTCTTGCCAAATGCCGATGGTGGCTATTACCTATTCAACGATAAGGGCGAGAAACTATCTGAAGAATCTTTCGTAAATGAAGATGGGACAAGGCCGGATTTCAACGGTAAGGAAACGACTATCGTCTATCAACAGAAGACCAATAAAGTCGGCGTGATAAACAACAAGGGCGAGATGGTGGTTGATTTTGGCAAATACGAAACCATCGGACAAACTGGAGAAATATATTATACGAATGAAGGCGGTAAAGGAGACTTAATTATTGGCAATGAAGTCATCAGCGATTTGACGATTCTGTCTGCGGCTAAAAATATCGCACCTGGGAATAAGAATGGCGCAGTAGCTGTGATTAATGGTGATGATGTTGAATTTTACAACGGAAAAGGCGAAAGAATATTTAAGACATCTTGCAACAAAGATAAGCAAAACAAGTGTTCCAATGATGACGTGGTCGTGAGTGCATCCAATGATGACGACAATTTGATTTCTTTCTCCTTTGATGGATCGTCTTATGTGGTTGATGCCGATTCCGGTAAATTCTACGCTGAACTAAAACTCGCCATTCAGCCTTATTTACTAATGAAAAAACTGAATGACGTCTATTTCTTCGAGTTCACTACGACTAATAGTACGGGCGAAACTACTTCAAAGTATGCATATGTGAAAGATAATAAGGAAATTGAGCCAGAAAAAAGCTGTTCGAAACTGCAACTCGAGGATGCAGGCAAGAATAAAATCATGCTCTGTTATACGGCAGATGGTGTTTATACATTAAAGGATGATCTATCGTTCGGGGCGAAGTTCAGTCGAAATACTCAATTGTTCTTAGGCGCCGATACATATGCGGAAAAAACTAGTAATGGTAGTATCGTTTTCTATAAAAATGGCAAAAAAGTAAAAGAATTGACTGCCTCGGATAGTACCATTTTTAGTCTTAAAAATAGCCTTGATCGAGGGGCGGATTACTATATCGTCAAAACACAGTGTATCGGAATGTGCGAAGGAATGAACGTGATAGCATACTATTCGTACTACAATGCAAATGGTAATAAAATAGCCGGCAAAGACTTCAAGATGGCGAATGAAATCAGAGAGGAAACTGGCGTTGCAATCGTAGAAGATATGAAGGACCGCTGGTTCTTGATTGATGAAGGCGGTAATCGCATGAGTGAAAGTTATGATTCTTTGTCGCTTCAGTACTCAAAGTTGGGCGGAGAACGGTTCTATGTCGGTGAACTTGGCAATAATTCGTATCTCATAAATAAAGACGGCGAAGTAGTGGCAGAAGGTGATTCGGGTAGTGTATACGAATATTACAATGGTTCTTATTACCGCATCAATGGCGATCGCACAAAGATTCTGAAAGACGGAACGGAAATAATAACAATTTCGGATCCCTATGCTAGTCTTAGTGATGGGTTTATCGAAGTAATCGATAACGTAACCTTTAAGCATGATTTTTACACTTATTCTGGCAAGTTGATATGTAGTTACGTCGAAGGTGAAAGGAATAAAAAATAGCCCGATTGGGCTCCTCGACATAATCTTGGTGGCGGGGGTTGGATTTGAACCAACGACCTTCTGGTTATGGGCCAGACGAGCTACCAGGCTGCTCTACCCCGCGACGATAGTGCCTATTTTACGCTTATCCGAATAAAAAGTCAAGCCACTCAGCAAAATTGCTACGCTCTGGCTTCATTTCGGTCTTTGTATTGGCATACTTATAGATGGCTGATTCGGAATTTCTCGGCAAAATCACCATAGTCTCGCCCGGCTGCATCTTGTTGAGTTTGATACGAGCCATGAGCTCTTTGTATTCATCGGTCTGGTAATACTCTTGCTCGAGTTTAAGAGTCTCGACTTCGAGTTTAAGCTTGGCGGATTCAAGTTGGCGCGTCTTGAGCTTCTCTTCCAGCATCCAGTTGCGCGACATCGAATTAATAGCACCATAAGTCCAGACAAGGCAAAGCACAATCGCAGCAAAAAGGACGATATTATTGAGTGTTAAGATGTCTTTCTTCGTGTAATAACGGAGACGGCGAAAATGCGTTTTTACCTTCTCTAGCATAAGCTTATTATACCCTATTTTGAGGGTCTATATCTGGAAAATATGGTATACTTTCTAAGTGCGGGGGCATAGCTCAGCGGTCAGAGCAGTCGGCTCATAACCGATTGGTCGCTGGTTCAAACCCAGCTGCCCCCACCAGATTATATTTAACTCGGCATTTTAGCCGATTTTTTAGTGGTAAATTTCTGTTAATACCCTAAACAATCTGGTCTTGTTTCTAAAAAAGAAAGCCCCCGACTCTACCCATACTGGCTGTATGGAAGTCGGGGGTGATGTTAGGCTATCGAATTAGGCTTATATTTGATGAACTGGTCATACCAGTACCTGGACCGAGCTCCGCGCCCGGTGTTAAAGGTAATGGCGTGAACTTCAGCCTGAGCTCTGGGGCATTCTGCCGCGTTGAACAAGATGAACTTGCTCGAGAGGCCCTTCATGCAGGATTCACCCAAGACAAAATCTCCTGTAGTGCTATGCACGATGGCGATGCAGATGCCATCCACAGAAGCCGCCAGTTCTTTGGCTTCCTCCATGGCTTCCTTCGCATTGTAGGAATATTCCATGTCATGTCCCCAATAGCTGGGTTTTGCACAGAACTCTTTCGGATTGAACCCTTCGAAACTGTCTATTCTCTTCATTTCAATCATGTGCTTCTCCTTTTCTGCCTTTCGGCGATCAAAGCCGTAGCTTTCATGGTGATCTTGCTACTCGACAGTTAGGTTTCGTTCTGAGTAGCTTTGAATTGGGGAATTCCATATTCACCAACTCAACGCTACCCAGAAGATGGAAGGTTATCAGTTAATCGATAGTCATTTAACGTACTTGGTTAGTGTTTGAGCTTTGCTAACTATGCTATACATTATAGCACATATGCTTATTTTTGTCAATATAGATGTGACAAAAGAGTAATAACAGAGGTAAAATACGGCTATTTTTGTCGAAATAGAGTCGACAAAATTAAATACATATCTCTATTAAATACATTTGACATATTAGGCTTATAGTTTATATATTAGCTAACTTATTCCTTATGTCTTCTCTATAGACTGTTAATACCCTAAACTTAGATTATCTTTCCGCCAGTACAGCGAAGTCTATAAATCAACACTCCGTCTTTTCGTATTTCTTCAACACCATCAAAGTGTTCCAGATCGCCACCGACATTAAAAGTATATTCATAATTATCATTTACAAAACGCCTCGGACCGCGCACTGGTAAAATATCATCATCTTCGCCAACTTTCATTAAGGCAGGTCGCAATGCTTTGTCCATGGCTTCCTCGGATAAGTTTTGATCTAGCGTGACGCCGTAATAATTCATTCCCCATATTGGTTTTTCGGAGCTACCTTCATAAACAACCTCTTCGCCGATAAAATTTGTACCGCCAAAATAAGTGTCATGATAAATCATTTCATTATCGCTATATTCATAATCATTCGAACCACGGCGTGAAGCTGCTACTTTTTCAACATTAGCATTTGCATAAGTCGCTTTTTTAGCCTTAATCAAAAAATCCTTTATTTCCATAACCTGAATTATAGCATTAATCCGATGGATACCAACCAAACGACTGCGGATATCTTTTTTATAAATTGTTAATGCCTGAACAATTCGCCCCCACTATTCGGAATATAAATGCCATTTGACTATTTGACGTATTTATGCTGTAATTATAAGATATAGGCTATTTGCTGGAACCTTAAAATCTGATTATAGAAAGGACGTGTTTTTGTGCCTAAATACACGAGAAGTATTGAGGAACTCCCCGCCTATAAAGAGCTAGTAAAACAGTTCAGGAAGAAGGGATACAAGAAAGGAATTGGACAGTGGACATCTAGGAGTGTTGCCGTAGGGACCGCTGGTTACTATATCAATGAGGTCAGACATAGAAGAGTGAGGATTGAGGATGTTCCTGGCGATTTATTGCGGGAAGTCCTTCTCTATAGCGCCTCCGGGTGCTACAAGGCAGTTTACGACTATATCACGCAACATCTCGACCAGTTCGATCGACAGTTCTGGAAAGACGCGACTTCGGCAGATCATTACAATATCGAGTTCGAGGAACATAATATTTTCGATATTATGCCGGACGAGTATCTCGACGAAGAGATGGCAATGTGCGCTATGTTTGCCGCAATCGATATGCGGTATTGCGAACGACGTCATCTATGCGAGGGGTGGTTTTATACTATTCACAGAAGAAAACCAGAAATCTTAACTCGCGAAATGTATATCCTGGGCGCAAGATGCTTCGCGGCAAAGCATGGCGACGAAAACAAATTTCTGACTATTACTCCGGAAGAGTATCGCACGCCAGAGTACTGGCTTGCGTTGTGTTTGTGCAACGATACTCCAGTTATGACGGACGTCCCGGCGGAGATGCTGACCAAGGATTTCTTGATGGGAATCTTTCTTTCGGACACGCGAACCATCAGGGGCTTCACGGAAGAAGCACTCGAGAGAGATGTTGTGTTCAGAGGTAAGAAGGTCAAGATGTGGCGGGCTGCCATTCTTTATTCTGGCGATACGATTCGCGACATCTCGCTCAACGAAGAAAGAATCGCATTCTTCCGCTCGAAGTACGACAAAGACTCTTCTGAGTACGAGTATGCGTTCAAGGACCATTACAAAGCCTATCTACGCAAGCAGAACGGCAGTCCGGCACCGGACAACTCCGGTAACCTTCTTGCCTGTGTGGTTACGCTTGGAAGTATTATGGACGGAAAGAATGGCAACGACGCAATAGACGAGTGCAGTGAAATGGTGCAATCGATGCATAAAACCCAGGCTTATCTTCCAATTCATTTAAAGATGATGGTGCCGAGCGAGTATTGCAAGATATACGACAAGGAAGAATATTTGCTGGAAATCTACAAGAAGCTTGGTATTCGGATAATAGGAGAGATGGACTACTATTATTACTCCGTCGAACTACCCGATACGCTCACCATCGTCGACGATGAATCTGGCCGCTGCGTCAAGGAAGGCGACAAAACCTTACTCCATTTTTACGACAATGGGCCTTTCTATGACAGAAGTGTTTACGTCGACGAAATCAACGTAAGCATATAAGAAAAGCCCCGCATTATTGTGGGGCTTTTTCAGCCCAATCAAATATAATTCGGCGTTTAGCCGTTTTTTTGTTTGCTTCTGCTCTTCCCCATATCCGTAAAGGAATGGTCCAATTGACATTTTTGATTGATTGTGCTATAATAGTATTATTGGTCTAATATGAGGCCAATAAACCGCCCATCTTGCGTATGCATCTGGGAGTACTTTAGAAAGGGGATTCGTTATGAATACCAATGAAAGCAATCGTCGTTTCGAGATCGTCAATGGACCGAGCAGAGACCTGATCTTTGATGCGTGTAAATACGCACACAGCAGAGACGTCGGAATCAAGGTAGACCTGACCATCGCGTTCGGCTACACAATGCCGAAGGGCACTCCTGGCTCAGGCTACCTGCGCATGGCTATCTCCGAAATCCTTATCGTGGGCGTTGAACACGAAAACGGATCAGGAGATGACCTAAATATTGCAGGCTACTGCCGGGCCAATCTGGAGTCGATCGGTAGAGACCTTAAACCCTATAAGTTCAAGGCGCACTACAACTCAAAAACCCGCAAGGGTACAATATTGTTCGAAAATCTGTGATGCCTGAATTGGAGCCCCTCATACCCGCAACAGAAGTTGCGGGTATTTTCTTGTTTTAATAATCTTCGTAATAGTTGAGATTTTTTTCCATGGTGCCGTCGGCAGATATCTTCAAAAAAATCCCCGCATTTCTGCGGGGGAATGGATTGGTCGTTCACAGATGTACTACTTCGTGGCAGAGGAACTGCTCGGGATCGCTCTTGGGATGAGTCGTTTTACCCGACTTGTTCTCTTTGTAGTGGTCGCGGATATACAGGTAGTAGTCCGCCATGACGGTCGCGTACTTATAATGAGTTGCCTTGATGTATTTTTCCAGCTTCACGTTGATCTGCTTGGTCACGGCGGACCGGTAGGTCTCATCGGTCAACTTGGCCCGATCAAGGGTGAACTTGACGAGCGGTTTGTAGTCCGAGTGGCCACACTCATCCATGTCGTAGGAAATCCAGAATTCGGCGGTGGTTTCATCGAAGGCCCAGTCCGCCTCGAGGTTGATTTCGAGGAAAATGTTTCCGAAACGCTTCATGGTTTCGCAGCAAAGTTTAGTCATGAATCGTCCAATCACGCTGAATTCGCTCATGCAAAACCGTCCTTTCTCAATCCGTACAAGGATAAATCCTATAATAGTATTATATCATACTTTTGCGATTTTGTCTAGAGGAGCTAGTTACCAATGATGCCGAAGGCATTAATTGGGTTGGCTGGCGCAGTGTTTTCAAAGGATTGTTCTTTTCTTATCATGCCATTATCAAGACAAAGGGTTGCGCCTCCCTCGAGGTAGATGCGCATAGCAAACGCATGGACGCCGGCGGATTTTCCCATTTTATCGTTAAATACTTCGCCATCACACATCGCTACGTCGTCGTATTGGATATCACCAACTTCCATTTTCGCCCACTTGCTGTTTGGTGACCGGCCGACGGCGGTCTCATCGTAGCCATTACGTTGGAATGTTTGGCCAGTTATGCAGTTGTACGCAACTTTTACGTTCCATAGAGCAGCTTTGTATGGTTCGCCCGTACTAGGGTCTTTCATGTCTGCGGGGACATATTTTTTGTAGAATGTGCAAAAACCATTCTTTTTATTGAAAGCTTGGGTCTTATTGCCATTATCAGTCACGCTAATATTAGAGTTATGGATGCGCCATTTATCCATTTGGGCAACAATTAAAGAGAGATCGCGACGGCGTTGAGTATTGCGCTGTCCTCTCTGGAGGGCCGGCAAAGCAAGCAGCACCATGACCATGATTAGGCCAGCGACGGCGAGAACTAGCACGACCTCGATTAGGGTGAAGCCTTTTTTCTGTTTTTTCATCCTGAGTCGCATATTGTATTACCCTTCCCTATTCAGATTCTTCGCGCGGTATCATCTTTAATAGTATCACATTACGGTAATGGTTAGCATCTTTGTCGCAGGTGGATAGAAGTAATAGTTTATCGTTTGGGGAAACTTCGGTATCACGACTATTTGTAATATCGGAGCCAAACAGGCTAATCAACTGGTCGTAGCTTGCGTTGCGGTATAGGCGCATGTTGTAGATTTGGGTTTCGCTCACATTTGGACGCGCAGCAAGAATAAGCTCAAGATCATAGGTTTGATCTGGGGTGTAGAATACGCCAGTTTCGTGGGTGTTAAAGAAATCACGATCAGAGTACTTCCCTACGCTCGAAAACATTTTGTCGCCACTCATGCGGTGGCCATAGATGACCGTGTAGTTGTCTTTTACACCGTCATTGCGATAATCAATAAATGCGGCGCCAGCAGTGGCATATTCGCCACGATAATTGCGTGTGAGATATTTGATATTATCTTTGTCGTACCAAACGACTGGGAAATCAATTAGTGTACCATCGATGCGCAGCCAGGCAACAATATCTGAGTTGATTTCTCCTAATTCGTCAAAAGAGTGTTCAGGTTTTGCTGAAATATTATTGGCGATAGCGGCAACTTCATCGTCTAGTTTAGCGCTGGCATCTACTTTTTGAGCATCAATAAGGGCATAAACACCGATGAGCGCAATAAATACGAACGCCGAAAAAGCAGCAGCGTCAATACAGCGCTCAAAAATGTCGCGAATTATGTCCAGGATTCTGTTCCTATATATCCCTGGTCCTGAGGATACTGATAACTTTCCCATATATTGTTTCTTTTTTTATTGCTCCATACTCACGTGAATCACCTTTTGAATCGAGGTTGTCATTAATGACAAAGAACGTGTCTTTTTCGACGCGATACGGGTAAGACATGGTGACCTCATCGCCGCGCGAAATATTATAGGCCGGAATATCCGAGAATTCCTCCCCGTTTAGGTAAAGGTGACCTTCTTCATCAAGCGAAATAACATCATTTTCGACGCCAATAATGCGAGAGACGTACTGCTTATCGTCTTTCGAGAATAAAACTACATCGCCTGCCTCGAGATTGTCATTCGTGCGGAAAAAAAGCGAAAGGTCGCCATCGGATACTTTTGGATCCATGGCGACGCCTTCTATCCTACGAATTCCAAATAGAACACCAAGAATAATCCAGAAAATCAGCACGAGTACGACTAGCTTAATGCCTAAGCGTAGCCATTCTTGTTTTGGGGATACTTTTTTAAATTCAGGGTGTTTCATCTTTTGTTTTTGTTTGTTTTTTGTTGGTTTTAGTGATTTTACGCTAATGGATTATTTTTTAATTACGAGAATTGCGCCGGCAATACCAATGATGGTAATGATAGCGAATGGTAAGAGCGAACTAACGATGCCAGTACGTGGAGTTATCTCTTTCATATTAAGCACGGTCGTTCGATTGCTCTTCTCGAAATCAGATTCATCTTCGCCTACGGTTGTTTTCACGATGGATGTTTTATTATCGGTCGTGGAACCGTCGATGAAGGTTTTATAGTCTGCAGCACCTTCTTCAATAACGACATAGCGCAAGCCGATTGGGATTTGATTCAAATTATTGGAGTCTTTACCAATTGTGGCTACATCACCATTTTTTAGATACACGGTGACAATATTGCTACCTGTTATTTCGTCTGCGGTCAACATGGCAAGGTTATTCTTGCAAGTTGAGTCGGTCTTAACTTTATAGACCTTATCGTCATTGTTATCGAAATGCACATTAATTTTAAAGCACTCGTTTGGATCGGCGGAATTGCCTTTAGTTTGTACTTTTACGTCTATATATGTGCGATCCGATGCGCCAGAACCGAATATAATCATATTACCGTCTGGGCCATCTACGACTTTATCACCATTAGAGTTTGTCGCGGCACCAGCCAGCACGGCGTGTTCCCCAGTAGGAACACCGCCGCTGCCGGTGACGTTGCGCACCGAGAACCAAATCGTATAGGACTCGGTGCTCAAAGGATATTTAATAGGATTAGTCGTTGCGGTTTCTTTTACTATGAAACCGTAATCTCCGAGCTCAGTAAATACTGCGCTCGAGAAATCGATTGTCCCTGTATAGGTTGCTCTTCCGCCGGTCGGAGTCACATCGTTGAATACGATAGTGGTCGTAGCAGGGACTCCTTCTACGGCTGCCGGGTTAGAAGAATCAGCAGTAATCGTATACGTGAAAGTGTTATTCACATTACCAGATGCATCATTGATTTCCTTTAGGATAGTATATGATGCCGAGTCTGCTGGGTTGGCCGACCAAGCGCTAGCATTCGCGAATGGAATGAGCGTGGTGGCTAGAATTGCTCCGGCGGCTATGATTGATAATGCTTTACACTTCATTGTATTGCCCTAATTACTCAGTAACTTTTTTGGTCTTAGCAACATAAGCTGCGCCGAAGATACCAATCAAAGCGATAATGATGAATGGCAGGATCGAGAAGACGACGCCAGTGCGTGGTGGGGTCTCTTTGTGGTTTACGATGTTGATGCGGTTAGCAGTGTTGAAAGTTGAAGCTCCGGCATCAACTAAAGTCTTCATTGCAGAAGTCTTGCTATTAGTGGTGGAACCATCGATGAAGGTTTCGTAATCGGTTGCGCCCTGCTCTTCGGCCTTGAAGGTGGAACCAAGTGGAATTTCATTGATGTTATTGTTTCTACCAATCGTGATAGTTTCATTGTGCTTAATATAGACAATGGTATCACCGTTGCCGGCTACAGCAGCTGGCTGATCTGGACAGGTGGAACCAGAGATAGAATAGCTAAGGCCTGCACCGCCAGCTAAGGAAAGCTTAACACCGAAACATGCATCTTCATCGGCGTTGTTACCGGTTACTTGCTTGGTAAGAGTTGCATAGGTGCGAACTGCGCCAGCATCGAAGACAACTTCAGTGTCGTTACCAAGGATGGTTGTAAGCTTATTAGTGGCGCTGTATTCTTTCACAGAACCAAGAGTGGCTACGTGCTCACCAGTTGGGGCACCAGAGCTAGTTTCGTTACGAACGGAAACCGTTACAACGTATGACTTAGTGCTAGTTGGGTAGCTAGTAGTGTCAGTACTACCAGTTTCAGTGATGGTGAAGTTGTAATCACCGACCTTAGTGAAGACGGCTGATGAGAAATCGAGATCAGCGGTCTTGACGGCAGTATTGTTTGTAGGTGCTACGTTGTTGAAAACAATCGAAGCTGCGGTTGGATAACCAGAGACAGCAGCAGGGTTATTTGTCGTGTCTGCTGAGACCGAATATGTGAACGTGTTGGTTACGTTATTGGAGGTATTCTTAACTTCACGTTTAATTGTGACCTTTGAACCGTTGCCTGAAACTGGGCTGACTGTCCACGCGCTAACATTTGCGAGTGGTGCTAGAGCTGTTGCGAACATCGCGCCAACTGCGGCTAACATTGATAATTTCTTTATTTTCATTTTATTTTGACCTTTCTTTTAATATCCTCTCTTTTTTAAATTATTACTTCCTCCGGCTTACGATGATAGCGCCACCTCCTATGACGGCTACAACTATAAGCCCGATGAAGACGATTGTATTTTTTGCTACGACACCGGTGACAGGATCTGGTTCGTCGAATTCCTCAACATCGTAGCTTGCTGAGGCCTTATATTCTTTGGAAGTATCAAGATAATTATTGTTATCCGCAAGTGCACCAATCATTTCGACAGTATTCGTAATGGTGCCCGCTTCGATTTCGTGGTTTTCAATAGAACTATATACAATTGCGCAAGATGGATTGGCTACGCTTCCGGCAGGGATACTATCAATTTTTATAATTGAAGGTGCCGGTAGCTCTGTCGTTAACGGTGAGTTGTCGGTGCTCAGGGTTGCACCGTCAGTAAACCCTGCGCCATCGAGGAGTTCTTGAAGGATGACGTCGTGAATCGGGTAAGCCGCAGTATTGCAAAGTGTAATCTTAAAGTCGACTATGTCCTCATATTTATATGAACCTTGAGGGTTAACAACTTCCTTTGAGATCGTCGGCGAGAATAGGCCAGTTTGGAGACCCCATTCACCATAGATAGCAACATCGTTTTCTGGCATTACAAAAGTTTCGCCCTTATACCAACCGAGGAAGCGATAACCATTCGCAGTTGGATCGGCAGCTCTAGTAACTACGTCACCAGGATAATATGACTGTGTGGCCGGTAAGAGAGTTTCAGGATTTGGAGGAATAACTGAGCCTTCAAATTGATAGCTGACGGTATAGCTGATACGTTCGTAGAGACCGCAAATATTAACATTGTGTGCTGGCATTACGAAACCAGTGCCAGCAGACTCCATACTATCTGAACAGTGAGTATCAACCGTCGCGCTTTCTGGCATAATGCGCCAGCCACTAAAATGATAGCCATCATATGTGCCAGCTTCGGTAGAATCCGTAGAAACTTCTGCTCCGGCAGCATAGCTGTGCTGTTTTGGAGGAACGGCCCAGCTAGGTAGATTTGCAGCACGTTCTTCATCGGTTTCACCTTTGCCCTCTACGCGGTAAGAAACCTGGTATTGAGTTGGGGCAGGTGCAGCAGTCCAGATACCCACGAATGCCACATCGTGATTTGGCATAGTATAGGTACCGTCACCACCAACCGTAGCATCAGTAGTAGTCCAACCACTAAATGTATAACCTTCCATTACTGGGTTTGGTTCTACATAGGCGGTAGCGCCAGTATAGTAAGATTGTTCGCCCGGTGCGCTTGGTGCGCCAGCAGGAATATCGCCAGTGTATGCGTAAGTAACTTGATGTTGATCAGATTCGTTAAGGAGATCGCCCATGAATACGTGTACCGTATTGGAGCGAGCAGTGATGTCACCTTCTTTTGCAAAGGCAGTATTATAGAAATCGCGGCGATGCTCAGTTTCAGTAGTTTCTGGATCATCTACAGTCGCCGGGGTGCGCGTAATAACACCAACCGTCAAGACGCAGCCCGCTTTGAGACGAGTCACATAGAAGGAGACTTCTCGAGTAGTCGAATCGTAATGGAGGCCATGATAAGTAAACTCAGTGCCATTCCATGAACCTTCCGTAAGACTTTGTTCGTGGGTATCATCTATGACGCTACCGCCGCAGGCTTTAGTAGCATCACCACGCTGAACAGCACCAAACGTACCATCATCACTTGTTACAAAACCTACAAACGTTAGGCCTTTCGGTAAAGTATCAGTAACCTTGATGCGATCACTAAGCACCTCTGCCACCTGGGTTTCGCCAGACTGAGTACCAGTAACATCAACACCGTCGTATTTAACATGAAGATAATAAGTCAATAAGGAATCTTTTTCGACTTCATCGCCATCTTCAAGATCGTCTGCTCTGGTGATAATTGCGACAGCAACAAAAGTAGATGCAATAACTAATACAGCGATAGCAGCAAGAAATTTGTGGAAAAAGCCCATATGAGCAAATCTTGTTCGATTTGGCATATAACCTCAAAAATATTATTAATGTTTATTTTCCACAATCCACTTAAGGTTAGTTTAGAATAATTCTTTAATAAAATCAAGCCTTTTTGGCATTTTTGACTACATTCAGTGTAAGTACAGTCTCTGAATCTCGTGAAAGAATAATAGTGTCGCCAGGAGTTATTCGCTCAATACTACTTTTCATCTTTTTATTCTTGCCGCGTACTTTTATATCCCCGTTAAAGGTAGTTATATCGCCCACAAATAGATCGCCATCATGGTCTTTACTGATCTTTATGGAGAGGCGACCGAACTCTTTATTAATTAGATAGATATAAAGGGCGAGCAGGAAGATATAAACTAGCATATAGATCCAGGCACCATAAAATGCCAAGAAGCCTAGCGTTGGAAAAGTAGAAATCGTAAAGATAGTGAAATAATATTGGCGGATACCTTTGTGATTGCGGTGATCGTAATGGCGTTTAATAATTTTAATAGTCCAGAAGAATGCGCCAATATTTATAGCGAATAGAATCAAGCCAGCAAATAATAGTCTTGGGTCGTTCTCGGTTAGTCCGGCCGGATTGTCTGCTTCTGGTTTGAGCGAAAAAATCGTCGAAAAGAAAAACGAAATAATAAAAATACAGGTTAGGAAAAATATTAAGATTTTTTCGGAAAACTTTAGCTGACGCATATCCCTCTTTCTTTAATGTATTAATAACAGCGAAACCATAGCCGGCATGGTCGCAATTGATAATAAGGTCGAAATTGTGACCAGTTCGGAAGCCTCCGTTTCGTCGCCGCCATATTTAGACGCAAAGAGCCCAAGACTGGTAGCCGTTGGAAGCGCCTGGATAAGAGTACAAACCACGATGACTTCTTGAGGGAATTGTAACACAGATAGGAGTCCCCAGGTAACAAGTGGGCCGACAATGAGCTGCAAAAGAGCCGTAAGCATCAATTTCCATTTCTTAATCAGTTTTGTGAATTTAGCATTACTCAACATGTAACCTACGCAAATGATCGATAAGGCGGTGGTTGCATTACCGGTAAATTGAACTGCATCCCTCGTAAATTGTGGAATTTTAAAGCCGGTGAAGAAAACGACCACGCCTAATATTACCGCAATAATATTCGGATTCGTAATTACACTTATAATGAGCTTTAGGTCAATTTTGTGACGGAAAAGATAGACACCGTAGGAAAAGAGTGCGATATTAAAGGCGATAATAAAGCCACAGTATGGAATAATTCCCTGTTCTCCAAAGGTGCTCGCGATGATTGGATACCCCAAGAAGGTGGCATTATTAAAAATTAGCGCGAACTGAGCCGCACTGCGCTGTTTTTCTTTTTTATAGAGCTTTTTATTAAAGATCAAATACGACACTATTATGAGCGTCAACATCACCAGCACGCCGGCTATAAGGCCGGATTTAAATAGGCCGGAAGTTTTGTCGTCATAGGCCGCTGGAAATGCCAAGAATAACGACGCTGGCATGAATACGGTCAGTAAAAGATTAACCAGATCTTTATTGGTCTTAGGCGAAATAAGTTTAAATTTCCCAAGCAAAAATCCCAAAACTAAAATAATAGCAATTGTGCCGAGACGTGAGTAAAAGTCTGTGAGCTCAATTTGCATCGATTATTCCTTTGCACTGGTTTCGTTTGGGGCGTGCTCCACTTTCTTTACGTCTTTTCGCCCACCCAAGCGATGATAAATTTCCTCTTCCAAAGATAAGATGCGGTCAAGTTTGCGACGGACACTTTCGTCGGTCTTAACGTCTGATTCAATATTGCGGTCAATTTCACTAATATTTTTCATAACTTTCTCAAGGCGACGACTTTCTTTATCGGCCGACATTTGTGCGAAGAAAGCAATTGCGACAGATGCGGCAGAAATCAGAAGTATAACGCTATCAAACATGATATCCATAATGTCTTTAGACGAAGTGATCAAGAATACTAGACCTGCAAAAATTAAAACAGCGAATGAGATTGTGAGATAGAAAAATAATTTTTTGAATTTGACGTGCATTTGCCTTCCCTTTTAGTTGTATCCCTCCGCTTGGAGTTCAAACATTTCTTTATAAAGACCATTCTTGGCGAGCAGCTCTTCATGAGTGCCGTCTTCTATTATTTTACCACGGTCTACGACAATTATTCGTTTCGCTTTGCGCACAGTCGAGAAGCGGTGAGAAATAATAAGCGTAGTTTTATCCTTTTGCTGCTGAATAATATTTTGAAAAATCTCGTACTCAGATTTAGCATCAACCGCTGAAGTTGGCTCATCAAGAATCAATATATTTGGCGCGCGGAAGAATGCGCGGGCGATGCCGAGACGCTGCCACTGTCCACCAGAAAGATCAGTTGCGTTCTTAGCATCAAAATCCTTAGCAAGTATTTGATTAAGGCCGTTTTTGTATTGTTTTTCAAGATTATCTAGTCCAGCATAACGAAGTGCATCACGAATAGCCTGATTGCTGTATTGTTTTGACGTATCGCCGTACCAAACGTTTTCGCCCAATGTTGCAAATTCGTAACGCGAAAAATCCTGAAACAATGCACCAATCTGATTTAAATACGATTCGCGATTAATGCGCTCGAGCGGTTGGTCATTAATTAAAATCATTCCTTCATCTGGTTGATATGCACCAATTAATAACTTGATGATTGTGGTTTTGCCGGCGCCATTTTCGCCGACGATAGCAAGGCTATCGCCAGGGTTCAGAGTGAAGCTAATATTACTTACTGCCCTTTTATCTGATCGAGGATACGTAAAAGATACGTTACGAAATTCAATTTTCGGAATGTCGTTAATAATTACATCGCCAGTTGCAGGGGCAGGAGTGTTCATGAATTCCATGTAGTCGGTAGCGTTAACAAGGTCTTCGCTTGCACTGGTGAGGTTTGAAAAAAGTGAAGAAACGCTGTTATTTAATTGCTGCGAGAGCGTGCGAACAGAATAGAAAGCACCAATTTCGAATTCCTTAATCATAACCTCGAATGCTACAAAGATTAAAATGCCGATGGTAATAATATCGTCCAATGCGTGTGTGCCAATATTCGGCCAGAAGAATGATTTGATGTCGGCGATATCTTTTTCCTGAGTACGGCGACGCTCTTTAACCATTTTGGAAATAAGCTGTTTCGAAAGACCGTTGAGTTCGATTTCTAGAGCAGAGTTAGAATTAGTAATCTTACGTTCGATAGCATTCGCAACGCGGCGATCTTTCGTAAATTCACGCCAGTTGCGACGGTGTTTAGCGGCCAAACGAAGACTAAGCACCGAATATGGAATAGCTGATAGTATTACGATAATTGCCACAAGAGGAGAAATCGTGATTGTGGATACGATAACGGCGATAAGGCTAATTATGGATGCGACCATATTAATTAAGTTCGTTGAGACGTAAGCAATAGATGAACCGAATTCGCTAACACGATTAAATTTGTCTGCGAACTCACTACTCTCACGGGTGGCTAGCGGAATTTCGATATATTTGTTCGCAATTTGCTCGCTAACTGCGATGTAGACATCCTGCCATACGATGCCAGTCAGAACAACATTAACTTCGCGAAGAAGAGTATTAACCAACTGAATGATTAAAACTACGATTGCAAGAATCAAAAACGGGATAAAATCCTGAGTATTAACGGCGTACAAAAGTTGGTTAGTAGCTTCACCAATGAGGAGTGCGGTAATTGGCGGCACGACGGCCGTATATATACTATAGCCCCAGAAGAAGAAACGCTTCATACCGGCGGCTTTGCGATACACGCCAAAAGTAAACCAAATTGATTTCAAATTAATGCGTGGATAATTTGGTTTTTTACGTTCTGCTGCCTTTTGCTCACGCTTGATAGCACGCGCTTTTTTGCGCTCTTCTCTCCTACTATTGATGCGTTTTTTGATTGTCATTATTCTACGGTAACCGATTTAGCTAAATTACGCGGTTGATCGACGTCATTTCCCCGCTCTACGGCAACGTAATAAGCGAATAGCTGCTGTAATGTGTTAATTAATATCGGAGCAAGAAGTTTGACGTTGGAGTTAATGCGAACAATATCGTCGGCTTCAATATCAGCAGTGCTATTTGTGAGGACTATAACTTTACCACCACGCGCACGCACTTCATGGAGACCGCCAATGGACTTATCAAATAGCCAGTTATCTAAAATCGTGAATACTTCAAAGAAACGGTCGTCGATTAAAGCGATTGGGCCATGTTTTAATTCGCCACTGGCATAGCCCTCAGCATGAATGTAAGAAATCTCTTTGAGTTTAAGTGCCCCCTCTAGCGCAATTGGATAAGCCGTATCACGACCGAGATATAGCGCGTCATCAAACGATGCGTATTTCTTTGCGAGTTGCTCAATTTCAGAGCGATGATCGTTAAGTGTTTTTTCGATTTCGGCCGGTAAAATAGATAATTCACGCGTAAAGCTATGAATCAAATCTGGATTGCCCCCATGGTATTCAGCAATCATGCCAGCGAACATGAGCATGGTCACTACTTGAGCCGTAAAAGCCTTTGTTGAGGCTACGGAAATTTCTGGCCCAGCATGGACATAAGTACCACCGTTCACTTCACGTGCGATTGTTGAGCCAACGACGTTAACGATACCTAGAGTTTTAACACCGCGCTTTTTGATTTCACGTAGACAGGCTAATGTGTCTGCGGTTTCGCCAGACTGAGAAACGATAAGGGCGACAGAATCTTTCGGCAAATGAAAAGAGCGGTAACGGTATTCGGACGCAATGACAACTTCGGTTGTAACGTCAGGAATAAGTTGCTCCATATAATACGAAGCTAGGAGGCCGGCATAGTACGCCGTGCCACAACCAACGATTACGACATGATGAATGTTGCGCATTTCTTCGGCAGTAAGGTTTGGGCCGCCAAGATGCATTTTGCCATTTTCTACGTCAATACGACCAGAGAGAGTATTTGGCAAAGTCGTAGCCTGCTCCATAATCTCTTTGAGGAGGAAATGATCGTAACCGCCTTTTTGGATTTGTTCGAGATTTCCTTCGATTTCTTCCGGATGAGAATTGAGATGTTTTAGGTTTAGATTAAATACTTCTGAGCCATTGCTGTTACAAACTGCAAGCTCGCCATCATTGAGATAGATTGCCTCGCGCGTATAACCAAGTAATGCCGAAGCGTCGGACGCAATAATTGTTTCGTCGTGTCCAAGACCGATAATTAATGGCGAACCAAGACGAGCGGCCACAATCGTGCCTGGCTCTTTCGGGGAAAACACGGCTATGCCGTAAGTTCCACGTACGTCTTTCAAAGATTTAGCAACGGCGTCTTTTAGACTAACGTCGCCCTTATAGTTACTATCAATTAATGCAGCTAATACTTCCGTATCAGTATCAGACCTAAAATCATAATTGCTAAGTTTAGCTTTGAGCTCTTTGTAGTTTTCAATAATGCCATTATGGACAAGGAAGATATTCCCGACATTATGTGGATGGGCGTTTGAGACCGTCACGCCGCCATGAGTAGCCCAGCGCGTATGGCCAATTCCCATATGCCCAGTATGCGGTTTTTCGGAAATTACCTGCTCGAGGTCGGAAATTTTCCCTACGGAACGAGCCAAATGCGGATTATCCTCATCATCGAGTGTCGCGATACCAGCGGAGTCATATCCTCGATATTCAAGACGTTTCAAACCATTCAAGAGTACATCCTGGGCGGTTCTTTTACCTACATAACCGACTATTCCACACATAAAAACTCCTATTCTATACTGTTTAAGTATAACTTTTTCTTATCTTGGAGTCAAAAAAAGACAGCTACCGTAGAGATAGCTGCCTAATCTTTAAAACGTGTATTTTTATTAGCGGCGATGCTTGAGGCCAATATAGAGACCTAGTCCAGCTACGCTCGATGCTGCAATGATGGCAAAAGCGCCAAAGCTGCCGTCGGCCGTCTTAGGATTCTTAATTTTGCGATAGCGGTAAACGACGTCCACGTTGTCGTTTACAATACCTTTTGCATTGTCAGGAGTACCGACCAAATGATAGTCTTTTGGATCTTTTTCTAGTGGGCTTGTAGTATACTCATCGCCTTTACCATATTCCTGTTCGGTGCATTCGGCTAATTCTTCGCCCGTTTCATCGTCAACCCAGCAGACAGTAACAGTGTATGGATGATTGTAACGATAAATGACGGTAATATCATCGTTTACTACACCGCTCGCATTCTGCGGAGTCTCGACAAGCGTATAGTGATCCGGAATATCATCGGATTCATCTGTGTCGTAATGGGTACCATGATCGTAATCTTGCCTGTAGCTATCGGCTATTTCTTCTTCTGTCTCATCGTCGATATACCTGACGGTAACCGTATGCTGGATTTTAACTTCAGTAAGATTCGATACTAAGGTAATAGTTTCACCGCCTTCAGGAGTATACACGGTATTAGCTAAGTTTACGATTGGAGAAATCGTAACTGGCGCTTTAACGGTCGTCGGGACAGTTACCGTATATATATGTCCATAAAAGTTTATTCCGCTGACAGTTTTTGGTGTAGCGGTGATTTTATTATCAGCAACCACGATCGTAAAATTCGACGTAACATCAACATTATTTTCGTTAACAATCATTATTTTATCTACGGAAGGAAGAATTAGATTTTCATCAAATGTATCAGTAATCTTGAAGTCTGTGTATAACTTACTACGGGAAATCTGAGAATAGTTTGACCAGAGAGACATAAATGCAGTCGTGTCTGCTTCAGCAGAGTAGTTATTTGGCACCTCTTGGCGAATCTTGAAAGTAACGGAATCGCCTTTTCTTGCCGTAGTTTTATTCACGCTCTTTGATGGTTTTGGCATATCATATGGCACTGCCGAGCCAAAAATGAAAGCTGCGGCACAACTAGTACCACCATAACGGTATTCCCAAGATGAATTAGTTAAACTATTCGTGGTGGTAAAAATAGAGTTAGCATAATAAATGCCATTAAAATCTATTCCACTAATGCCATCAACGGAAAAGGCGCCATCTCCTGCTATTAGTGAAACGCCGGCCCCCTTAGCATTCTTGTCATAATAGATTGTAGTATTCCCGGATTCAGGCGCAATACCCTCGTTGCCCTTTAGAAACTTATCTGCATATGTAGTAATTTGATCACCTTCTCGGTTCGGGTTAGGGACATCGAAGTCCCAGTGAGCTGAGCTAACATCATAAATACCCGCCGGAGTACAAGAATCCGTAGATGCTACATAAGTACCTTTTTTGCAAAACTGAACAGTAAATAAACTGTCGGAATACCGTGTTTCATTCCAGGCGACAATAGGATCGCCAGCATTTAATTCTAGTAATTCACGCACATCGTCCTGAGGGCGCGTAGACGCCGGAGAGCCATAAACGGCATGATCAAGAGTAAGGGAGGAATATGATTTAGGGTTCCCCTGCCCATCGTTACCATCAATCCATTGATTCGTATCGGAAACTTTATATAATACATCAACTTTTTGCCCTTGCTGATCAACGGCCGTACTGTTTTCGATTAATAATGTTAGGCTTTCGCCATTTTTTATATAGGCATATCTTCTATCTGTATGATCAGACACTCTAGTCACTTCACCGAGCGTTGCCGATCCAGCAGCCTTAACGACAGTAATCGTAGTATCGTCTGTCCAGTATATTTTTGAATAGGCATAAGATCCGTTTAGCCTCGTATTTAATTGGCTAAAATCTTTATATGATACTTGGGAGGCCGCATTCACATTTGCGGCTCCAAAGAACGGTATTGCCGCACTGGCAATAGCCGCCGACAAGAAAGCGTAAGCGTGGAGTTTTTTCATCTATAATTCTCTTTTTTAAATTTTTATTTTTGACCTTTTATATTCTTATGTATAGCAAATTTATGAATATAATGCAAGTGCTTATTCGACTTCTTGACTTTTTAAACAGATACTAGTACACTTAGATTACCTTCCCCTGTAGCTCAATGGTGGAGCAAGAAGCTGTTAACTTCGAGGTTGTCAGTTCGAGTCTGACCGGGGGAGCCATTTTTTTGCCCAATTTTTTAGTCAATAATTATTTAGTTATTGACTTTTTTGTTGAAAATGCTTACACTTATGGCATATAAAGGTCAAAATAAAAAATTAACATAAAGGTCTCCACACCATGAAAAGAAGGAAAAAGTCTATCCTTTTCCCTACTACACTAGCCGCAGCTAGTCTTGTAGCAGGTTCGCTTATTGCGATCCAAAATAATATCAATGCCTACGATTTTAGCAAGATGGATTTGCCAGAAATTGCTAATGTACTCAGCAAAGACATTAAAACAGTCGATGCGGATGCGATATCTGAGGCGCTTGAAACTAAAAGCTTAATTGTCGCGACTGATAATGAAGATGCTTTAGGAGACTCAAAATGCGATAGCCTTCGTGGTGTGATTTTTGTTTGCCATTATGATACTGTCCAGGAGACTGGTGCATATTTTAGAGCCTTATCAGAGAACAAAGATATTGACGGCGTTTCTTTGAATTACATTATTAAACTTGAAGAAGTTAATTATAAAAATATATCCGACGATTCGGCGAACGTTAAGCGTATTGACTATGGAGATAATCAGGCATGGGGCGTACGTTCGATGTATCTAGATCGCTATGCTGACAGTCTTGAAGGAAAAAGTAATATCGTAAAAGTTGCAGTATTAGATTCTGGCGTAGATGCAACACATTCGTACTTTTACGACAATGGAAAAGACCGTATTGATACTTCTAAAAGTAAAAATTATCTCGATCCAGATAATGTTACTACCAATGTGGCCGACGATAATGGCCACGGCACAATGGTGTCTGGGGTAATTGTTGAATCAACCCCAAAGAACGTTACGGTTATCCCAATTAAAATTTGCGACTCCGCCGGCGGTTGTCCGGTAGTATCGATTCTTTATGGCGCAGATTATGCTGCTCAACTTGGCGTTGATGTAGTAAATATGAGCGTGGGTATTACCCAAGCTGACGTAAATAAATCCGAAGTTGTACGAAACGCATTTCAGACGCTGTTTACAGATATTATGAATGATGGTGGTCCGATCTATGTAGCGGCTGCCGGCAATGAAAGTTTGAATACGATTGACTACCCTGCTGCTGCGCCAGGTGTTATCGCAGTAACATCAGTCGGTCCGACGAATCAATTTTCTACAGATTTTGGGGATGGAAAAGGTTCTAATTATGGCGTTAGGGCAAACTTTTCTGCTCCTGGCGAAAGCTTAGTTTTGCCTCATATTGGCGGCGTTCCAGTAATCGCTTCAGGTACTTCTTTCTCAAGTCCATTTGTCGCTTCTGCGGTTGCCGATATTCTTATGGAGAACCCTAGTTATACCAAAGATCAGGTTATTGAAGAATTAAAACTTAATGCCGAAGATTTAGGTGGAGCTGGTTGGGATCAATATTATGGCGAAGGTAGCGTAAGTTTCCATGTTAATAAATATGCTGACATTTCCTTCGATGGCATTACTATTCCTTCCGACTGGGCGCAATCGGCAAATGTAAGCATTTTCGCAAGTAGCTCCAATTATAATATCGCCAAGTATTCTCTAGTTAGCGGTAACGCATCAAGAACTGTGCCTTCTTCTTGGAATAATGTTGGCACAGCTGGCAAAACCGTTAATGAATCTTACACGATTAACAAAAATGGTACCTATACGCTTTGGTATAAAAACTCAAATAACGAAATTAAAGCCAAGGTATTTAACGTTAATAATATCGATACCGCTTCCCCGACTATTTCTGCGAATCTTAGTGCTTCCAAAGTATCTGATAATAGCCAGAAACTGTCTATTGGCGTAAACGATACTACGAGTGGCCTTGCAAAAATTGAATGGTACTACAAGGTTGGCTCTGGGGAGTTCCAATCAGTTACGGATACTTATACGGGTGAAACCGGAGCCGTAACAAAAACCCACACACTCACAAATCTTGCGCCTGGAAGCTATACGGCTATGGCTAAGGTCTACGATAGAGCCGGTAATATGACTCCTTCGAACAACGTTGCCTTTACGGTTGAAGCCCCAGCCGATCATATTACAATTGGCGAAATCAGTGCCCCAACTAAATGGGTTAACGCTGATGCAACCGTTAACGTGAATGTTAGTAGCAGCATTTCCAACATTACTCATAGTGCAGTAGTAAGTGGCGCCTCTTCTACCGAACCAGCCGCTTCTCAGTGGAAATTAATAAACGCGCCTAGCATCTCATTCGTTGACGAAATCAAGGTTGCCGAAAATGGCTCCTATACGGTTTGGTACAGGAACAGCTACGAAACCGCCTTCAAGACCTTTACCGTTAACAAGATTGATAAAGACAATCCTGTCGCCAAAGATTTAGCCGCCTCCAACCTTACCTCTTCAAGCGCTAAGCTTTCCTTAACTGTAAGTGATGCAACTAGCGGTATTGCAAAAATCGAGTGGAAATATAAACTTGCAAACGCTTCAGAATATACTACGAAAACTAGTACTTATACCGATGGAGCAACGAGTGCTACCACAAAAACTTATACGCTAAGTGGCTTAGAGGTTGGCAATTACGTAGCATTCGCTAACGTATACGACATGGCTGGAAATATTGCATCTTCTGGCGAAATAAACTTCGAGATTGAAGAAGGAGTCGTATCTGATACCGTCACCATCAAGAGCGTTCAGGTGCCAAATACCTGGGCAAAGACTAGCACAGTAACCGTCACCGTGGAAAGCGAAACATCAAATATTACTCACCGCGTCCTACTTGAAGGCGCCGCTGCGAGCAATCCTGATGGCGCTGACTGGACCGCATTAGATACGCCAAGCAAGACACTTACCGATACGATTACGATTAATAAAAACGGCGCATATGTAATCTTCTATAAGAACGAAAGTGGCGAAACGGCTTACGAAACATTTGCGATTACTAAAGTTGATAATACGAATCCGGAGATTAAACGTGCTCTCACAGCTAGTGAACCAGTTGGTAATAAGGTCACATTAACTATTGCGGTCGATGATGCTGCTAGTGGCGTCGCAAGAATCGACTGGTACTATAAACTAAAAGGCGTCGAAGGATATGCACTCGAGACCGAATCCATAAAGGCTGGCACCGAATACGCAACTATCCAGGCCGTTACTGAAAAGACTCATACCTTTGAGGATCTAGCAGCTGGCGAATATGTCGCATACGCAAAGATTACCGATAGTGCGGGTAATTCCATCAATAGTGACGAGATTAGCTTTACTATCTCAGGATCAACCAGCGATACTGGCGGTAATAACGAAAATGGCGATAACGGCGGAAAAAGCAATAATGATAATAATGGTGGTAATGTCGAGAACCCTAAGACGGGTGACGAAATTACAGTCATCGCATCGATTGGCGGAGCTATTCTAGCCGTAGGCGCGTTTATCTACGCAAGGCTTCGCAGAATTCGCTAATAAAAAAGGAGACCTTTAATACCCCGCTCTTATAGCGGGGTATTTTTCAAAACAATTGAACTCGTGCTTTTATTATTTACGACTATCAGGCATACTCGTGGAGCTGGCACGCGTTCTTTAACTAACTATCTATCTTTCTTTTAATTCATCCGTATTGAGATCTGACTTAGCGATGTCAACTCGCAAAACATTGCATCTTTCTTTAAACACACAGGTATTCGGGCGTGCCAGCAATGGCTGTGGATGAATTCGAGAAATATAATCTAGTCACTATAATCGTTATCCAGCGCAAGATTGATTCTATACTTCGGGAACGTCTTATGAAGATGCCGCTTGATGGCCATATAGTAGGCGCGACGATTCTTAGCGTCAAAGCTAATAACTACATCAAAACTGATTTCTTTTTTAGCTTCGTCGAGATGAAAACCGTGCATCTGTATGACATATTCGTAGTGAGATAGGATTTCTTTGACGCGATGATAAACCTCGTTGACCCTGTCGTTTTTCGTATTGATTGAGTAAATACCGACTGAGCAAATATATATGTGGTAGCCATAAAATACTTTACGACGGACTTCGCGAGAAATATCATCTATTTCGCGAGCAGTGAGATCATCGTTCACTTCAATATTAACTGAGCAGAAGGTCATGTTTGTGCCATAATCATGAATCATCAAATCGAATGCGCCTCTTACGTTTTCGACTTCGCAAATAGATTTCTTGATACTCTTGGAGAGCTCTGGGTCAACGCGCTCACCGAGGATGACGCTGAACACTCCCCTTAGCATCTTAATACCAGAGTGAAGGATTACGAGTGAAATAATAATAGCAAGGAAGGCTTCAGTGGCTATTCCCCAAGTTAGATAAATAATTGCCGATATGAGTGTCGCGAAAGAGATTATCGCATCGAAGAGCGCATCTGTACCTGAAGCAATTAGCGAATGCGAGCTAACTTTCTTGCCAGAATTTCGAAAATAAATACTAAGGAATACTTTTACAGCAATCGCTACCGTAATGATTATTAAAGACGGGATTGTATAGGAAACGGTTTCGGGATTAATGATTTTTTTAATAGATTCAATAATGGCAGTTATACCAATATACATAATGATGACGGAAATAATGGCGGTGCCAATATATTCATAACGTCCATGCCCCATCGGATGTTTTTTATCTGGAGCCTTATTGGCAAACTTAATGCCAACAATTGTAACTATGGAGGAAAGCATGTCACTGAAGTTGTTGACAGCATCAAGAATAACAGCAATTGAATTAGTGACTAATCCAACAAAAGCCTTAAATCCTGCCAGTAACAAATTAGCCAAAACACCTATAATGCTGGTACGGATAATCGCTCGTTGGCGTTTTTTAATAATAGTTTCGTTCGTAATCATATTAACGAAGTTTCTTTAACTTTGTGAGTTTTTCTTCGTAATCTTCAATGGCTTCTTGTGGAATGATTTTAGCTTTTAGCACTTCCAGGACAGCTTCATAGAACCAAATTTCACGTTTGCGATCGACATTGAAGAAATCCCAAACGCGGCTACCAACATTTTCGTATTCGCGGATTATTTCGGACATATTATGTATCTTGTCTGCCGTTGATACGATCAGCGGACGTATGTCGCTGATTTCGGCTAGATGGTCAATATAACTTTGTTTCCGTTCGAGCCACGCTTCCTCGGTCGGCTCCGTAATATTTGGCTCCGTCACATCTTCAACAATTCCAAGAACACTAGCGCCAAAATCATGTTGCATATCTGAACGAGAATATGTCTTTTCTGAAACGTCTTCAAGAATATCATGAAGTAAAGCGGCAATAAAAATATCTTCGTCGTCTATATATTTTTGAGTAATTAAAGCGACAGAAAATGGATGCTCTACATAAGGATTGGTAGAGCCTTTGCGATATTGCCCCTCATGGGCACGTGCAGAAACAATAATAGCCTCACTGATTTTGTCGGAATATAGCATTACTTCTATTGTAACCTATTTTCGGTGATTTTGCTTATGCTAAGCGAAAAAATCATTGTGGTATACTTATAGAGATGAAGCTATCTTTTGTAATACCTATATATAACGAAGAAAAAGGTTTTTTGAAGTTCTATGATTCCCTACTGTTGCCTGAGCTACAGAAGATTAAATACGACTACGAGTTGATACTCGTTAATGACGGCAGCAAGGATAAAAGCCTAGAAATAATCCAAAAACTAGCAGAAGATGATAAGCATATCAAGGTACTAGCCTTTTCACGCAATTTCGGTAAAGAAGTAGCATTAACTGCTGGCATACGAGAAGCTGAAGGCGATGCAATTGTGACGATGGATGCCGATGGTCAACAGCCGCCAAGTTTAATTCACGAGTTTATTAAGAAATGGGAAGACGGCGGAGAGATTGTTATAGGCGTACGTGGAAAATACGAAAAACATGGATTAATTGCGAAGGCCGGTTCAAAGCTATTTTATAAAATGCTCGGCGGCATGGGCGTAAAGGATACTGTGCCTGGCAGCACCGACTATCGACTTATTGATCGTGTGGTAGCGGATGAATATAACAAGCTGACAGAACATGGACGTATTACTCGCGGATTGATGGATTGGATGGGTTTCAAGAAAGTATATATAGATTACGTATATGGAAACCGCTTAGCTGGTAAACCTAGCTATGATTTCAAAAAATTATTCGGGCTCGCGATTGATAGTTTCGTATCATTAAGTACCACTCCATTAGTATTGTTTGGGTGGATTGGCGTATTGATTACGATTGCCTCGTTCATTCTAGGAGTGTTTGTAATAATCGAAGAGTTTATTATGGGCGACCCGATTCATCTAAATTGGACCGGCACAACCTGTCTGAGTATTTTTATCTCATTCTTAATTGGTCTAGTTCTGATTTCGCAAGCAATAACGGCACTATATATTTCGCATATTCATGCAGAAGCACAAGGCCGCCCGTTGTATATAGTCGACCGAAAAAATTCACGTAATCTGAAGAAATAATTATTTAGCGCCTTCGCGGTGAAATACGCATCCGATAGTTCGGAAGAAGATTTGAACGTCTAGAGCTGGCGTCCAGTTTTGGACATAGTAAATATCAAGAGCGCGACGTTCGTTGAATGAGATATTGCGACGGCCAGATACCTGAGCTAGGCCAGTAAGGCCAGATTTTACGGACAAAATTAAGCCACGATCACCGTAATGCTTTAGCTCCTGTGGTTGTAAGGCGCGAGGACCGATTAACGAAATGTCGCCTTTGAGTACGTTGAAGAATTGCGGCAATTCATCTAGCGAAGTGCGGCGCAAAAACTTTCCAAACTTCGTATAACGCGGATCGTTTTTGAGATAGTCGCCCTGCTCACGATATGTTGAAGACAATTCCGCATGACCCATTTTTTCAAACGCCTCTTCCGGCGTTAAGCCGCAATACTCTGGTTTCATGCTGCGGAATTTTAATAACGCAAATTCATTATTGTAACGAGTTAGCCGCGTATCTTTATAAATTGCTGGTGCCCGCGGCGCAATGATTTTTTGAATTATGAATATTATCAACATCGGGATAGAGGCCGCTATCACAAATAACACACCGAAAATAATATCCATAATGCGTTTATAGATTCGAGCGCCGCCATTAAGTGGCGTTGTGCGAATGAGAATAATTGGAATAGCAGCCACAAACTCAACATTTCCACCCAGTGTAATAATTGAGCTTTCCGCTGGAGAATAATAATACAGGGCGTGATGCTCAATGGCAGCCTTATTGTTCTCTTCTATATTTTTCGTATCGGTATGAATAATCGCGTCTGGGCGAAGGTTTTTGAGCGCAATGCTTAAATTTGGGTACTTGCGTTTGCGCCATTCCTGCGGAATAAAATCATTATTTGCTACTACGCCAACAACCTTAAAACCACTTTCAGGAGAAATGCCCTGCAATAATTGCGTCGTGTTATCACTGTCGCCGATTATTACAGTTCGGATTAATCCCCGGTCGTGCCGTAATGATATACGATGCACCATTGAGATGATCCAACGCATCAACAATAACATGATAAAGCAGAACAAAATGGCATAAAGTGCTATTACGCGTACTGGGAATAAGGAACCACGATTAAAGATACCTGAGGCGAAAAAGTCGTAGGTAATAATAGTCATAACTCCTATGACCGATGCTAGAAATAGACGTAATACTTTGAGTGGACGGCTCTGAAGGACGCGTTTCGAATAAAGACCAAGACTCGATAAGATAATCAACCAAATTGGCAACAAAAAGATATTTGCAATGACAAAGTCGCCAATTTGAGAATCAAAGTAATAAGCACGATGGTCAATATTGATGCGGAAATAGTATGCAAACGCAAAAGAAAAGACAATTGCAAACGCATCGCCGAAGAGTAAAGTAAGTCGATACGCGAAACCCGGATCTTTTCTCATTTAAAATATTATACCATCTCTATGATTGAACGTAAAATCAGAGGTCAATGTCAAGAATTTTGGCAGCCGATTTAAGGACTAAAATATCATCTTTTATAGCCTGGACTTTTGCTTCGCTTAGTTCTTCCCCGCCATCAGCAATGGATTGATTGAGCTCGGCAATTTTATGACGCAATAATTGCATCGTTTCTTTATGCTCTTCAAAAGAAATGACTTCCAGCGAGCGGGCAGTATTCGGTGATTTTTTGAGAAAACCAGCCTGTACACAATTGTCAATATGCTGCGCGACCGTTGCGACCGAGCCGAGACCCAGGGCACTCTGAATTTCTCGATACGATGGAGAATGATCATTTTCCGCCGTATAGTTATCGATAAATTTCAGGAGCGCAGCCTGTTTCTTGGTCGGTTTTTGCATCTGTTTTAGTACCTTGGTGCAAGTTCGCGAGCGTAAGTCGTGGTAGCTTGCGAGTAACGCTGAGCCTGGTTGAATGACCAGAGATAGGTTTCTGGACCCATCGTGAAGATTTCGGCAGGAGATGCTTTGGTGTTTATTTTGTTCCCCCAAGAGTCGTAAGTAAACCCTGTGCCATAGGTACGATACAGCTTCAAGTTCTTAGTCATAACTGGACCATTGATAGTAAGCTGGGTATCGCAATTATTGGTATTAATGTCGGTTATCGGAACATCACCACGCCAATGACTGTCTGGGTCACAGGTGATGATTTCGTCAGCAATTAACCAAGAATCAACGTGTTTAACATTCTCTTTAATAATGATCTTCTTAGCAATCATGATTGACTGTGGAATTTCAGAAATGCTGTTATATAGATCCTCGTAGCACATGCCAGCATCCGTAGTGCCTTGACCAGAATATTGTCGCTTCGTATTACCGTAGACAATGTTTGTGCCAATAATTAATGTGCCGTCGGCGTGAATAATGGAAGTACGGTTACTGTTTGTATCGCCCTTGATCATGCAGTAGTTAGTATCGTTAGGAATATAGGCGACTGGACCGTTCACGTTCTTGACGTGCGTATACTTGGCGCCAGTGTCGCCGATACATGCGAAGGTTGCGCCGGCCTCTCTATCCTTTGGTTTGTAGGTGTTGTCCGTATCGTCATATTCACAAAAACCACCATCCTTTACGGCAATAGGATTACTGTTAGTTGGATTCATTGCACCCGTATTATCGGTACGAGTGTAACGAGTTATAATTTGGTTCGCAATCGTTTCTGGGTTACTTGAAGTCGTAGTGTCGATGCCGAATTCGCCCAGCTTATCGTCCTTACATTCGGCGTTAGCGAATGTATAGGCCGAGAAGGAGCAAGATTGGACTATATCACCGGCACTCGCAACGATACTGGAACCACCCCAAAGAGTTGCGCCAGAGGCAAAGCCTTTCAAGCTGAGGCCAGAAATGGCAGCGTATTCTGACCAGGAACCATAGATACGCGGGTTGTCGCCGTTATTATTAATCGGATACTTCTGAACACGGGCGGAGATATAACCCTGTGCGTAGGTATCGCCACCAAGGATATGGATACTTGGACGCTTAGCGACAGTGTAGCAGGTTGCACCAGAAACGTGCCATTGATTACCAGTTTCAGTCAAACCGGCGGCGTTCTGTTCTTCCGTAAGATCATTGGCAGTCGGTAAGTTATGGCTATCTGATGGCCAAACTGCAGAAACGTAACAATACTTTAGACCAGGATCCGCATCGTATGGGACTGTCATGGTATAGCTATCTAACTCTTGGCCGGTCGCCGTGTTGTTCCTTGGATCATAGCGTTTGCCATTGCCACTCCTGACGATAGTACAGGAATTACTGAAATGCTTGCAGACATCCAATTCCCTACGAAGGTTTTTAGTGCCATCTTCATCTGAAAGATACTTATTACCATTAACGAGATTATTGAAGTAATCGGATGTTTCAGTACGATCTTCATCGATTATGATCTCAATCAAGCGATACTTGGTTGGCTTGGTAACAGTAGCATAATCGTTTGCGCCATTTGCCGGAGTGTTTCTACGTGGTTCAATATTTAAAACGATCTTTTCGGTATGTGGCATGCCCGGAATAATGTAGCCACCATCACCAGAAGTATCAATATCGGTCTTATAGTTGTAAGGGATTTTTACATTGGCAATAATTTTAGCAGTTTTACCATTATGGTCATTTATTGGTTTTCCGCCAGTATATTGAATATCGGTCCAGGTTGCCGTATGTGTAATAGTTGTACCGAGATCATTCACGCGGCCATAATCGTCAGATTTACAGGCATCGCGATAGTTGCTCTGCGTTAAGCCTTCAATATAAGCTGGGATGCGATAGAAGTCCGCTATACCATTAGTGCCATAGAAATCACACGAGTAGATATTGTCACCATGAGGAGAAGTTACGGCTACCGTATATTTCTCGCTAAATGGTCCTTTACCGATTGTGCCATTGGATCTTCCTAACTCCTTATTTATCTCAGTATATGGAGAAGCGTTTATTTCGTCACCAAACAAGTAACCGTTAGCATTAGCTTTAATATTGTAGGTCGTTGTTTGGCTGTTATTAACGTCGTACTGCTGTGCGAGTTCACCACCGGCGCAGGCGTCATAGTTATAACGAATCTGATCACCCGGTTTAGCCCATGCAGTAATCGTAGTACTGCCGTCAGATTTAACACCAGAAGATTTATTGGCTGTTTCATTATTGTTCTTATAAATTTTTACCTGGAGATAGTTCTTTGCATCTTTGATACCGAACTCCTTATCGAGACAGGTAGCCTTAGCCATTCTAATGGTTACGCATACTTGCCCAGGAGAGGCAGTTGCGGTGTTTTCAGCACCCTGTATCTCGCTGCGATAAGTCATCTGCTGGCAGAGAGTGATAGTTTGCTCTGGATAGATTTTAATTGTGAAAGTATCGGTATGATCATCGCTTTCACCAGGTGCAAGAGCTACTGTATCTGTAGGATTTAGTGCAGTACCATGAGGGTCGCCACTACGATAACCTTTAGTATCCGTAATAACCGTCGAAATATTTGATGATTTTTTAGCAGGAGATCCATCAGCATCAGAGCTACTGCGTGTAACTGTATGCTTAAATGTGATTGGGACTGTCACAGGGTAACTGCTGCCAGTAACGTCAATGGTTTCACCATTATAATTCTTTGAGGTATCATTCTTGACGAAGATTTCAGACGTACCAGTAAATGTTGTTTTGTAGCGCTTGAATTGAATACACGATTCAGTAGATGTTGCGGTATTGTAGGCTCCAGAATCTTCACGAACCTTGGTGTAATAATTCAAAGTTTGACAATATTTTGTACCGGTATCCTTAGCGACATTGACCGTTGTGGCAGTCGTAGGGCTCTTATACTGATCGTACCAGCCATTACTTTTAGTGATTTTATCACCCTGCGTATAGTCAGTGACAATGTCGAACGATGGGCCCGGATTAGGATTCTTGCTCGTCTTGTATTTTGGCTTAATTGCAACGGTTGATTCCGTACTAAATTGATGGATAAATTGCAAGTTTGCACTATTCGTATCGGTCCAGTAGACGCCATTTCTATTTGTGGCGTTCGTATTCGGCGTTACTCTACCCGACATAGTAAACCATGAGTAGCGATAGATGTTTACCCATGCCTGCTTTGTAGTCAAACTGGTAGAAACCGCACCGGAATCTTTAATTGTTGCATAGTACGCAAAACTATTATAGAAATAGTTGTCACCTAGATTTAGTGTCACTTCCCCACGATCATCAGTCCAAACATCTTTACAAGCACCCGAAACATTTTTCTTTTTAAGTGAATCAGTGCCGGATTTAGAATGATTGGTGCTGGTTATGCTACTCGAAGCTACTTTATATGCTTTCCAGTTACTATTAACGTCGTCAGGTGCCTCTGTATCAATACGGCAAATATTATCTACGAATTTAACCTTTGCCTTATCGAAGTCAACCTTATGGGTTGCACCCATAGTCAGAGATGTGCCGTTTACAGTGGCCGTACCCGTCACTTTACCTTCGAATGTATGCGAACGATCATAGCGTTTGAACGTAATACATGATTCCCTCTCTGTCCAATCGCTTAATGACGAGTTGGTGCCATCCGTAGAGGTGCGTTTAGCGTAAAAGCCCATAGAATCACAAACCGTTACACTTTGGCCAGCGCTTAGATTCACGTCTCCGGAATCGGTTGTATGGCTATGGACTAAAGCCCAAGAAGAATTCTTCGCTAATGATGGGGTTCCAGAAAATGAAGTGGACGTGTTTTGATCAACGGCCGAAGCGGCTTTGCCGGGGAACGATTTCCATGAACCGCTTGCACTGGATGGTTTGTCGTTATTATCTGAGCGTCGATGGTAATGCGTAAATGTAACCGTAGGGGTTGCCTGATCGGTGTAATATATTACTTTACCGTTTTCAGTTTTCGCAGTAGCGCCAGATACGGATGCATCTATCTTGCCATTAAACGTAGCAGTCCAACCTTCTTCTTTCGGTGGAAGCTTAGTGATTAAGTAGACCTTACCAGCCTCACATGTATCGCTACCGCCCATAGTTGAACCGTTGCCAGACCAACAGCGCTGAATATAGATAGTGACTGTACCGGTTCTTGAGCCAGAGCTAATTGGAGTCCATTCGACAGTACCATTGTCAACCGCTTCTTTTAGTTTTTGGTTATTAATAGTGACTGTTGGCCACGAGCCAAATCCGATGTACGGCTCGGTCCAGTTACCAAAGCTATTTTGTGATCCATTTACGCCAGATCTCATACGAGTAACTGAGATGTCATCATAGCCCGAACGCTGAATAATACCGCCCGCTCCGGCTACGGCAGCCGACCAGTTAACGGATGCATTGCCCGTACCACCCGCTGGCCTACAGTCATTATAATTCGTACAAAAGCCAATATGAATAGCGTAGTTATTAGAGCTTGTTTCGCCGTTATAGTGAACTAAACCGCCAAGAGTAGCCGTCGAAGTAGCACCAGAAGAGGCGTCTACATCGAGGTTGAACGTGTAAACCGGATATTTATATCTACTGCCAGAGTATGTCGGTATTTTTTCACTAATAGTGACGTCTTTCATAATAAAGATAATACCGGCGCCAATGAAATCACCATTAGATCGATAGTGATTGCAGGCCCAGTTCACACCTTTATCGGACGTAGTCGATGAGCCACCAAGCTCATAAAAACCGCCAACTACTGACGATTGAGTGTAGATGAATACATTATAGCTGTGACTAGTGCTAGAGTTGATAGGCTTCTTACAGCTACTGATTCTGTGTTGGCTGGCCCCAGCATACACGTAAGCGCTTCTGACTGCCATTACTCCCATTGTGGCCAATAAGCAAGCTATTGTAACTAAGAATATTCTGCTTTTTCTCATATTATCCCTCCACCGGCTCCGGGTTTTCTTCCATAGTTTCGGCCGCTTGCTGACTCCGGACTATTTGAATTTGTTCAAATATCTGTTTGGTCTTTTCTTGGTCATTGTAATATGTATAGATGCCTTGAAGATCTTGGAGGATGTCCATGTTTTCAGAATCAGACTCAAAAGCTAACGCTGCCAAATTATATACACGTTCTTTCTCGTCTGGATTTGACCGCCAAATACGCTTGGCCTCATCAGCGTATAATTTTGCCTTATCCGCTGAGTTCTCCATCTTGTCCAGGAACTCTTTATATATTAAGTCGACGGTATCATAGTCATAATTATCGAGCGCATTTTTTAAATCAGCACTTTCGCCAAGTGCGAGGTAGGCCTGATAGTACAGATTCTTTTCTGTCCTCTCGGCGTATTCTTGAGCTTCTTTTTCATCGATAGCAGCAGACTCTTGTTCTTCTTGCCATCTCTGGATAGGTAAAACAACAATAAAGTAGACGCATACACCAATAAGAGCAATTGCAGCAAGCGCGATTGGGATTATTATTTTGCGCTTCCCTGCAAAGAAATTAGTAAATTTCGATTCACCACGTTTAATACGTTTTTCGTCGTTCGCGGCTTTCTTCTTCTGCTTCTTGAGATAAGCATTAACGTCGTCGATATGTTTTTTCTCTTCAACCAATCGACGTTCTTCGGTAGTCTTAGCCTCTTTCTCTTGACGCTCAGCTGCTTTCTTTATTTCTTCAATCTTGCGTTCGGCGGCCTTCTTGGCCTCCTCTTTACGCTTAGCTTCAGCCTTGGCGCGCTCTTCGGCGCCCTCAACATTAACGAAGTAGTTCATCTTGCCCTTCTTCTTAATGTCTGCGGCCTTGTATTTTATTTCTTTATCTTCTATGGGAATGCCATCGATTTCGACGGTTTCTCTCTTTTTTCGTTCCTCAGCTTCTTTATCCACCACTTCTTCAATTTCGTCTTCGGCGGAAGATATATTTGGGGAATCAAAAAGCTTGTCTTTGTTCACCTCTCCCGGTGCGTTATTTGCGCTCATGTTTTTATTTTAGCATAATCAATTCTAGGAAGCGATAAAAAACCGCGTCGCACTGTGTATGCAACGCGGCAAAAATACGCTTAATTAATTATTTTTTGCGGGAAACGGTCAAGAAACCATTGCGTGGATTTTCGTTGACTTCGCGATCTGCTGGGAGGTCGCATGGGGTACCCTTAGCATTCTTCGCAGTCTTGGTGAAGAAGTAAATAGTCTGTGGTTTGCCGCCACGAAGAGTTACTTCGGACTTGTGAAGATAATACTTTACACCTTTTGAATTGGTATGTTCGTAAGCCATTTTAAGCTTTCCTCCGTTAGTTTGATACTTTTATCTTATGACCTCTAAAAACAGGTGTCAAGGGGTTTAAAGGTATTTTATAGAAAATCTTTATGGTTATGTGTGATTTACGATAAAAGAAGCTATATACAGACCAATAATATAGATGATACGAAAGATAATTACTAACACTAATAACAGACAGATTAGAATAACTATACCGGAAGCACAAGGATACCATATAGGAGATGCGTAATCGTGGCGGAATAAATCAGTGGGGGGCAGTTTTGCTTCAGCCGTTACCGCCAATTGATCGGCTTCAGGGTATTTTGCTAATTCATTAACGAAACAGTTGATGTAATTAACGTTCGGATAACGCCAACCATACTTAATCGCCTGAGCATCACAAACCTCGGCAACCTTTTTATGGACATTATAGTCATTCATGTTGCCGCCTTCTTTATCTATCTTTTCCTGGGCCGCCCTTAAAGCCTCATTCGCTTTACGATTGTATTGATTTTCCAAGTAAAATACGCCGGTCCCAAAAATGATTTTTTGAGAACCATTTTCATCGATAAAATTGAAAATGATGTGTTTATGCGTATAGTCTTGAAGTTGCTTTAGGGCTTCAGCTATATCCTCGTCGGTGCCATCTGCGTCGGCCGCCATGACGGCGTCTTTCAGCTTCGACATTTCAAGATGATCAGAACGAAGTAACGTAGCGGCCACAAAACATAGCAAAATCAATACCAGAAGAACTTTCCAGGTACTAAAACCGAATATCTTCGACAAGATTTTCTTACTCTTGCCTTTTTTGGCTACTCCACCCATGGCTATATAAATTATAGCATATTAGGGGGAAATTAGATTCGGCGACGGCGCGCAAGCGCAAATAGCAACGCACTAACAGCAGCTGAAGATAATGCGCAGATTGAGACTATTTCAAGGATATTATCTGGAGTGGCTGGTGATTCTGGAATTTCTTCGATTTCTTTCCATTGTGCATAAAGAACGATATTGTCGGCAGTTAAGATATAGTTACTATTCTCCGAGAAACTCGTGCCAGTACCGTCAGCTTTAGTATTCCAACCGACAAAGGTATAGCCATCGCGAGTGAAGGTATTGGTAGCCACCTTAACGGTCTGGTCGGTAACTCCCTCAGTGTCGGTCACGAGACCCTCGCCACCGTTAGCATCATAGACAATCTTGGATGGGTTGGCAGACCACTGAGCGTAGAGAGCGAGGTTGGTGGCAGTAAGAGCGTAATCTGCACCTTCAGAATAGTCCGTGCCACTGCCATCAGCTTTAGTGTTCCAACCAGTGAAGGTGTAGCCGGCACGAGTAAATGAGTTAGTGGCTACTTGGACGGTCTGGTCGGTGACGCCAGTAGTATCAGACATGGTGCCAGTACCGCCGTTGGCGTTGTACACGATTTTC
>JAFRWP010000005.1 GCA_017437945.1 Candidatus Saccharimonadota bacterium
ATGATGACGACGATGATCACGATGATGACGATCCGACGTCAACAACTAAACCACCAAAGAATGCTCAGGCAATCCAGGACAATATGGGTGTAGACGAGAGTGAATCTACGAATCAAATTACACAGATGACATCGGAAAACAATAATACGGATCATCCGGATGTCCCGGCAGATGGCTCGGCGGATGCATATAATACTGAGACGCAGACTTATGGTAAAACCGCTCCAGAGGCTGGTACTGGCGATAAAAATAACGATAAGGTCGTCGATCAAACCAATGAACAGGTTGGCGTACAAGATACATCACTTGAGAGCGCTGATGGTAGTGGCAATACGATTGCAGAAACAATTAAGGCTGCGGAAGGTAATTCTACCGGCACAGATGTTGCAACTAACGAAGTAGTGAATACGGCGGATGATTCTAGTCGTACGGCGGAAGATGCGGCCGAACAGGTAACTCGCGTAGAAAAACATGAAGCTGAGCTGCAGACGGTGGAAGCGCAGACGCCAGCACAAGAGGCAGCGGAGGCGGAAGAAAACGCGCATAAAAATGATACTCCGGAAGAGGTTGAAGAACGTCAGAATAATGCAGCACAATCTATTGATGCCGCAACACAGCCGGATGGCTCCGTAAACATAGAAGATTTGGATATGTAATAGCGACCGAATCGTCGAAATAAATTAACTTAGGTTTATTAAAAGGAGTAATAAACATGCCAAAACAAACAAATATCAAATTTAAACGGAGACTGACGGTTGCAGGCATTGCTGCGTTAGCACTTACAGTACTAACGCCGGTGATGGCCTACGCTGGTGGACCAAATCGTGACACATTCACGATGAACAATCCAGCAGACTATGTAACCTTCAACTCTATTACGGACAACCCGACGTTGGGCGATGAGCGCAACTTCGTCCGGGTCGCCGAAGTCGGTGCGAAGGGGACGTTTGCCGATGAGGTGAAAATTGTGCCGGGCAAAGAATATGAGGTCTATATTGGCTATCATAACAATGCCGCTTCCAACCTGAATTCTTCAGCGAATGGGGGTAAAGGCATAGCATTAGACGTGAGAATTTCCTCACAATTCCCAAGCACCGTGAGTGCTTCCAAGAAGGGCAAGGTTAGTGCGATTATTTCGTCATCTAATGCTACCCCGAAGGAAGTTTGGGATGAAGCGTATTTTACGACTGATTCTGAGGCGGACGTCATCTTACGCTACGTAGAAAATTCCGCGACCATCTACAATGGCGGTAAACTTAATGGCACTAAACTCGGTGGTGAATTCCTATTTAGCGAGAGTGGTATTTACATCGGTGTTAACAGTCTTTCTGGCAAGCTTCCTGGCTGCGCAGAATACTCTGGCCATATCATTTATCATTTGCGTGCTGAACAAGTTGGTGCAAAGGTAACTAAGAGCGCATCGCTTGACGGTGTTAACTTCTTTAAAGTTGTTAATCCAAAACCAGGCGATACGGTCACTTATAAGGTAGAATTTGAAAATACCGGTACGACTGATCTTACCAAGGTAACTTTCCATGATAAATTGCCAAAAGGTGTAACGCTCGTTCCTGGTACTACTTTGTTAGTGAACAATGCTAATCCAAATGGTGTCGTAATGACTGACACGATTGGTCAAGAAGGTTTCCAGACTGGTCTTTATGGCCCTGGTGCGAAAGCCACTTTGACCTACAAGGTTAAGGTTGACGATAATGTTGTTGATGAAGGTGTGTGTGGCACCAATAAGTTCACCAATACAATCTTTGTCGATCATAACGATGGTGAAATTTCAGATACTTCTACGCTCGAAATCGAACGTACTTGTTCTGAAGGCGAAGAACCTGGTGACCCTCCTGCAGAGTTGCCAAAAACTGGTCCAGCTGAAGTTGCATTAGCAGTTGTTGCTGGCGCGTGTGTGGTAATAGGTATTTTCTACTGGTATCGCAGTACTAAAGAGGTTGAAACTCTTAAGAAAACTGCAGGTGCCGGCAAGAAACACTAATAAAAATAGCTCCTTTAATAAGAGTGGCCGCTAGTTTGGGTATCCTAGCGGTTGCTTCTTGTCTTGTAACAGGTTTTCTGTTATAATGTTCGGAGTAATAAAGGAATTTTATGAAAAAAGCAGTCATAAAGATCGGCGGTAAACAGTATGTTGTCGCTGAAAAAGAGACCCTCCGTGTGGACCTCCTCCCGGAAGGAACTAAAGATCTCGCTTTGGACGCTTTGCTCGTGATTGACGGCGATAAGACCACCGTTGGTGGTCCAACCGTTAAGGGAGTAAAGGTTAAGGCGAAGGTCGTAGAAGCCAAAGTAGCTGGCGACAAGATTCGCGTTATCCGCTACCACTCCAAGAAACGCGTGCATACCGAAACTGGTCATCGCCAGAAGTACTCCGAGATTGAAATCGAGAGCATCGGTAAGTAAGAAAAATAGCAGAAAATCCGCCAAAAAATGGCGGTTTTTTGTTGGGATTTTGCCATGTGCTTATGCTATAATTTAAGCATAATAATAACACTCTTCGTTGTGGAGCGAGGAATAAGTGGAGGTAAAATTAATGAGTAAAAAGAAAACTGCGCTTGTTGCGGTATTAGCACTATTAGGCTTTGCCGCCGTAGGTTTGATGGCGGGCGTATATGCGAAGTATATCGCCAGCATTGACGGCAAGTCCGCGTCGGCTACAGTAGCAAAGTGGAGCTTCAAGGAAGACAACGCAACAACAACGTTGACCTGTCCTCTCGAAAAGACTTACAAGCCAAGTACGCTGGTGGCAGGCAAGATTGCTCCTGGCACTAAGGGTACATGCATAATTGAACTTTCGAATAAGAATAGCGAGGTAGGCGTTAATTATACCGTCAAGATTAGCAAACTTTCTGGCCCAGCGAATTTAGTGTTCACTAAAGATAGCGAACCGATTGCTAGCAATCATGAGATTACTGGTACCTTGAAGCCTGGTGAAGAATTGAAGTATGGTAACTCGATTAAGATTGATTGGGAATGGCCATATGAAACTACTAATGGCGACGATGCTGATACACTTGACGGTAGAACGGCGGCTGATCACACCACAGAAGGTACCGATAAAATGGAAGTAACATTCGAAATCAGCGGTTACCAAGTTCAACCAGAATAATAAAACTGCATAAATAATTTGTGGAGGCATTTAGCCTCCACATGGGTGATGAACAAATATTTATCTTCCATGTGGAGGCTAAGAGGAGTGATGGAAAGAGAAGAGCGACAAAGGCGAGGAAGTGGGCTACTAATAGCATTAATTTTGCTACTACTGTTAGCAGTAGGCGTTTTGTTATGGCTTCTCCTTAGACCGCAGCCAGAACCGGCGAAGATTCCGACCGGAAATGTGGACGTTTTTGATATTCGCATTAGCTGTCTTTGTAAAGGCGAAGATGGGGAAGATTGTGACGAGGATGAGACTGGTACTCCTGGCGAAGATGGATACAAAAATTATGCTGGCAGTAAAATAAATGGACGTACTGATACAACAATTGAAGACGACGGCATAGTATATGTAGACGACATTAATGGCTGGTATATTTATCAGAACAAATTGCATATTTTTGAGAATGCCGCTTTTGAATATACGAATATAATTGCTCCTGGCGTGTCCAATTCTTATGACTTTAAGGTACATAATGAAACCAAGAAGGCGATTAGATATACTGTGAACTTTGAAGAGAGCTCTGAATATGCCATTAATATGCGCTATCGTCTGAAACGCGGTGGCAGCTATGTGGTAGGTAGCGACAGTACTTGGGTAAGCGCGAGCGAGCTAGTTTCGGCAATGAAGTATTTGCCGAGCGACGGGGTAGATAACTACACTCTCGATTGGGAGTGGCCATATGAGGGTGGCGTGGATGCAGCTGATTCTGAAGCTGGCGAAAAGATGGTATCGGAATATAGTCTCGGTATCAAAATAACCTTCGAGGAGGCGTAGAAAAATGGCGAAACGCAGATTAAGGATTCGGAAATGGCCGATTGTCTTTTTTGCGTTGTTGGCGATTTCCGGTGGGACATATATTGTTAGCGGCACTTTGGCGAAGATGCAGTCTGTAATTCCAGATAAGAGCAGCGAGCTATCTGTGGCGGCTTGGAATGTTGCAGCAGAGATGGATGAGAAAAACATTATGGCGGTGGCCGGTGGCAGTGATGCGGAATATCCGTTGACGGTGACGAATAACTCCGAAGTGGCAAGCGAGTGTATTATTACGGTATCTGGGGTGCCTGACGGTATAGGCGTTAAATTGACCGGTGATGGACTGAGTGCGCCAATCGTGGGGCAAGTTAATGACGACGTAGTAGTATTTAAGGACTCGGGTGATAGTACTGATTTGTTGTTGGGTAAAAATGCAAGTCGAGATTATGTGATTCATTTTACGGCTGACGTAAGTATGAACGCTACTACGAATCCGGCAGAGATAGCGGTGGAGGTTGAGTTTGCGCAGAAGGATCCGAGACTATGAAAAAGATGATGCGCGTTCTAGTTTCAGTCTTAGTGCTTTGCGGTGTCATGGTGGTCATTGCGCCGGTTGATGCGCAGGCTAAGTATGTTTCTGAATCTAGCCAGACTATTAATTTGAGTGTGCGCAAGAAGAAGTATACGGTAGTGTTCAATGCGAATGCTGACCAAGATACAATTACGGGTACGATGGCTAACCAGGAATTTGAAGATAATATTCCGCAGACACTAAGAAAGAATGCGTACGAAAGAGATAATTATATATTTAAAGGCTGGAATACGAATGCCGATGATGTTGAATCGGGCACGGCTTATGCTGATGAGCAGGAAAACGTTACTTTCTCTGGTAAATCGGATGGCGAAGTAATTACGCTATATGCGCAGTGGGAGTATTCGCCAATGCCGATAGTATTTGAGTCGACTAATGTTTGTGAGTTCCATGGTGCAGTAGATGGTGTGCCGCAGCCGATTACGGGCGACGGGTGCGATTATAAAGGTCTTACTTATATTGATACGGGATGGCAATTGTATAGCGCGGATCACTATAACAAAGACTTCGAGATTGGGTTTAAGATTGTCGAATATAATTCATCGGCAAACCCTATTCAGGCGACTTTTGCGAACTCTAAATATGAGAGCGGTAGTGATAATTCGGGCAATCCGGGTTTTGTAGTGAGAAAGACGGGTACTAATAATATCGAGATTACCCAAATGATTAACAATGTTAAGGTCACAAAAACGTTCCCGGCGAATAGTATTACGGAGGTTAAACTGGCCAGGGTTGACGGTGTTCTATACTATTCGATCAACGGTGGGGCGTTCGAATTCTTACAGACGGTAGGTGAGTATTATGAAGGTAACGTAAACGTACATAATATACCGATGTGGTTTGGTGCGGCGCCTACGCATGATTTGGATGAAGAAGGCCATTATATCCCGACGAGATACTTAGTAGGTAAATTGTCTGATATTTATATTAAAGTTGGTCAATTCGAGAACTTTAGGCATACGATTACGTTTAACGCTAACGGCGAAGGTGCGACTGTAACTCCGACACAAAAAGATGTTCTCGGTGATTCGATGGCAATAGGGGATTTGCCAACTCCAGTGTGGACTGGCCATGCCTTTGTGGGTTGGTATACGGCTGATGGCGAGAGAATCCATAGTGATTATGCGGTGACGGAAGATATGGAATTGTACGCTCATTGGTTAGACGATAGTAATGTCTGCGAAGTTAATGCGGGCGGCAATGTAATTAAGAAAGAATCGTTGCAGGCCTGCGTAAATGCAGCCGGAACGTCTGGCAGAGCAGAAATTACAATATTAATGGATCTTCAGACGAATATTATAGTGAGTGCTGGCCAAGAGATTGAATTCGATTTGGGTGAATATGAATTGGTCGGTTCTGCGAATAAGAGCCCGGTAATTGAAAATAATGGCACGATCCACATCAAGGGTGGTACATTTAAGACTTCGAAGGAAGCCGCGGTTATTAATAACAGGACAACGAATAGCAAAGCTTATATCTCTGGCGGAAAAATTATATCTACCGGTATAAAGCAGGCGGTCTATAACGAAAGCGGCGAAGTGGTAATATCCGGTGATGCATATTTGAGTGCCAACGCGCCGGATAGGGCGACCGTCCATAACTTGAAGAACGGTAAGGTGACAATTCTTGGCGGTACGATTATCTCGCAAAGGTTTGTAGCCGTGAGTAATGAGTCGACGGCGCAGGAGCTCACGATTGGTAATAAAGACGGCAATATAGATGCAACTGCTCCGATTATTCGTGGTGCAACGTACGGTGTGTTGGCTGATGCGAATATTAATTTCTATGATGGTACCTTGATGGGTGTTACGGATGCCATTAATAATGTTGCGAAGATTGCCGATAATGAAGGTACTTTGAATACTACTGGAACAGAGACCATTGATGGCGAAACTTACAAGACGCTATATAACGAATAGTGCTTGTGGTGTGGTATCATAGTTAATAGTATGAGTGTGGTTTTAGGTATTTTAGTTGGTTTATTAATGCTAGTGTTCTTGGTGACGGCACATGAGTTCGGGCACTTCTTGATGGCACGCAGAAATGGCGTCGAGGTTGAGGAATTTGGTATCTGTTTCCCGCCACGCGCGATTGCATGGCGCAAGGTTGATGGCAAATGGCGCCGTCTGAAGAAATCCGAATGGAACGATGCGCCTGGTGAAGGGACGATATTGTCGCTAAACTGGTTGCCGATTGGCGGTTTTTGCCAGATGAAGGGCGAAAGCGATGCGGATACGAAGAAGGGCAGCTTCGGTAGAGCGACTTACCTGCGTAAAACCAAGATTCTGTTTGGTGGCGTGTTAGCGAACTGGTTAATTGCGTTCGTGATTTTGACGATTATGGCTTGGGTGGGGATGCCACATTTTATCGAGAATCAATTCCAAGTGAATGGCGATACGGCAGTAATTAGCCTGAAGAATGTAACGATATCTGAAATAAAAGAAAACAGTCCGGCGCAGTTTGCTGGCCTGCGTGTAGACGATGAAATTGTGTCACTGCGTAGAGTTGAAGGGCAAGAAATTACATTCGTCCGCGATGTAGATACTTTGCTGGCCTTTGATAAGGCGCATGCGGGCGAAGAGATCCTGATAACTTATAAACGAAAAGAAAAAATGACCACGACCAGGGTTAAGCTAAATGATGCGAACGCAGAGTATGTCTTGGGTGCCGGAATTACAGGCGAAGCGGTCTATAAGAGCACTTGGAGTGCGCCGGTTGTCGGTTTGGGTTTGACTTTTCAATTGACGGGAGAGACATTTAAGGGTATCGGTCAGTTATTTGTAAACTTATTTAGCGGCTTGGTAAAGACGATTATTCCGAATGATGAAGTGCGCCGGAGCGGAGCAGAAGAGTTGAAGAGTGCGGGCGACTCGGTTTCTGGTCCGATCGGTATCGTAGGAGTGTTATTCCCAGCAGTGTTGCAGAATGGCGGACGGAGTCTGTTCTTCTTCGTGGCATTAATATCAGTATCGTTAGCTTGTATGAACGTTTTGCCGATTCCGGCACTGGACGGGGGTCGCTGGTTGATGATTACAATCGCGCGACTACGAAAGAAGAGGCTTGCTAAAGAAACCGAAGAGAAAATCGTAAGTAGGTCGTTTATTGTGATACTAGCAATAGCAGTAATCGTAACAATATTGGATGTAATGAGGATATTCAAATGACGACAGAAAAGAAGAAAACAGAGAAGAAGACGAAAGAGAGCAAGAAAGAAACTAGCCGTCAGAAAGAAGCGATCGCAAAGTTTCGCGAAAAGCTTGAAAAGAAAGCTAAAAAGAGCAAAGCGGCAAAGTTTTGGATTACGGCAGCTTGGTGTTTTGTATTGCTAGTCTGGGTAGCAGCGGTGCTATATGCCTCACAATATTTGATGGGCTGGCTATTGGTTTACGTATTCCATATCACAGATTGGGGGCTGAACGATAATTTGGTGCAGGCTATTTTCTCGGCTATTACTTATGTGGTGGCGGTGGTTGTAACGATTTTTGTGCCATGGAGCGTTGCGAAATATAAGACTTCGCGCGATGAGTTGGGCTTACGCGGTTTGCCAACCTGGGCGGATTTGTTGTTGGCACCGATTGGTTTCATCGTCTTCATGTTTGTAGCGGTGTTACTTTTGGCTTTGATGCAAAAAATCTTGCCTGGTATTAACTGGGAACAGGCACAGGAAGTTGGTTTTAGTAATTTGATTACGAAGAGCGATTTTATATTGACGTTCATAATGCTTGTAATTGTGGCGCCAGTAGCAGAGGAAATTATTTTCCGCGGTTGGCTGTATAGTAAATTGCGCGCGAAGATTCCAGCGATTCCAGCAATTCTGCTAGTTTCGTTGTTATTCGGCATCGTGCATGGCCAGTGGAATGTTGGCGTAACGGTGTTTGTGATGAGCATCGCAATGTGCACGATTCGTGAGATTACGGGCACGATTTGGGGCGGTATGCTGATTCACATTATCAAGAACGGATTAGCGTTCTATCTCCTTTATGTGAATCCAATAATGATACAATAGTTGTATTATGCCTGAACTTCCAGAAGTTGAAACAATTAGGCGTGGGCTTGAAAAATTTGTACTTGGTAAACGCATCGCTGATGTGAAGATTTTGTGCGAGAAGAGTTTTCGTGGCGATGCGCATTTTGTGATTGGTCAAAAAATTAAGAGGTTTGATCGCAAGGGCAAGGCCCTGTTGATCCAGCTGGAAAATGGTTTTTGGATGATGGTACATCTGCGAATGACTGGTCAATTGATTTTTATTGGTGACGATAAATTTGCGGCGGGGCACCCGGATGGCGGTTTTACGGAAGAAATGCCAGGGCGACATACGCGAGTGTATTTTGAGTTTGAGGATGGTACGCATCTGTATTTTAATGATCAGCGCAAGTTTGGTTTTATAGCCGTAATGGACGAATTAAGCTTAGCGACTGACCCGTTTTTGACGAAATTAGCACCCGAACCTTGGTATATGAAACCGGACGACTTTTGGGCGATGTTGCAAAGGCATAAAAGCGCGCCGATAAAAGCGGTGATTTTAGATCAGAAAAACATCGCCGGAGTAGGAAATATCTATGCAGATGAAGGCTGTTTCTACGCCAAGATTTTGCCATGGCGAAAGGTGGCAACATTATCACGCGAAGATGCGGATTTGCTGCTCGAAGGATTATGCAAAGTAATGCAGGCTTCGATTGACAGTGGCGGTTCGACGATGAAGGATTATGTGAAAGCCGACGGTACGAAAGGAAATTATCTTGAGAAATTCTCGCAAGTGTTTAGGCGAGAAGGGCTAGAATGCCGTCGTTGCGGAGCGGAAATTCAGAAGACCAGAACTGCGGGACGAGGGACACATTATTGTCCGGGGTGCCAAGAATGATCAAGATTTTTTATGGCGATGACCGCGTAAAAGCGCGTGCGATGATTGATCGACTGCTGGGCAAAGAATACGAGGTGATTGAAGCCGAAAATCTCACGCGCGGCGATATGGATTCGGTGTTTTTGGGTACATCGTTGTTCGGTGAGACGCGTAATATTTTGCTAAAGTCGCTGACTGAGAATAAGGAGTGCTGGGAAGTGCTTCCTAAGTACCTTAAAACGACACACAATGTGATTGTTTGGGAAAACTCGGTAGATAAGCGTTCTGTGACGTATAAGGCCTTAGCGAGCGAAAAAGACGTGGAGTTTAAAGAATTCAAGCGTGCGGAAGAAATTGACCGCAAAATGGCCTTTGGGATTTTTGATGCGGCTTATTCTGGAAACGGGAAGCGCGCGATTGCAATTTGCGACCAGATGGGCGCAATGAATGATCCGTTTCAATTGATGGGGCTCATGACGACGCAGGCTTGTAAGAAATTGGAGCTACGTCAATCGAAGGCGCCAAAAGTGCTGAAAATTTTAGCTGAGACCGATATGGCAATGAAGAGCACGGCGGTGGAACCATGGAACCTAGTGAAGGCGGCGCTACTTAGAATTGCGGAGATTTGATAAAATAAGCATATGGCCGAACAGACGAAAAAAGAAAGAAAAACACTAGGTACGATTTTGCTTTGCATTTCTGCATTTACGGGTGTGATGTCGATTGTGTTTTTGATTAAGTTTCTCTTTTTCAGCGGCGTAGAACTATACATGCAGCATATGACGGCTGTGGCAGCGGCAGCGATGATGCTATACGGCACGTTTATGGGCATAGGTCTAAACTATACGATTCGAGTACCGCGCGGGAAAGACGACGATCGCAGTCAGGTAATCGCGGCAATTATCTTGATGATTTTGGGCGTAATCATTTGTGCATCACTACATATCATTATTGGCGAAGGGGAGTATATCATTTTGCCGATTGTGTTTTATGCTCAGAATTGGCTAATGCTATTAGTGGCGTTATATTCGTTGAAGTTTTATAAGAGATAAAAAAATCCCCCGTTTCGGGAGAATTTTTTGTTGCTAGATTAAGCAGCGTGAACTTCGACGCGGGTGCGTGGAAGGCTGCGGCCAGAGAAGTGAGTCTTCTTAGTCTTAACGAAGACGACTTTGCCGTCGATGGCTGCATGAATGGTAAAGTTGCGGCTCATGAAAGTGCCAGGGCCGGCAAGCTTAGTTGCGCCAGTTTGGCGAACGAGAACTTCACCAGTCTTTACTTGTTGGCCACCAAAACGCTTGACGCCAAGTCTTTGGCCGGCATTGTTGTGTAGGTTTTTGCTGGTACCGCCAGCTTTGACATGTGACATATTCTACTTTTTCCTTAATACTATTATTTGACGCGCAACGATTTGGTCCTCTCTGTAATATAAGAGGTCATCGTAAGACGCATAACGATACTTTATGGCATTATAGCCCATTTTCTCAATCTCGTCAAGGATATTCACCCCTGAATATGAGCCGTCTGGACGCTTCCAGGCTGGGGTAGCAAGCGCAAGCTGTGTGCCGGCAGGAATTTGGTTACCAAGGTTCTTAAGAAAAGCCGTGAGAAGATTTTTGGCATCGCCTTGGAGTTCGCGGAGCTTAACTTCGGCTGGCGGATTGGAAAGAGGATGGCCAAGATAGATTTCGGAAGCGATAAAATCGACCGGAGCGGACCATTTGTGGTCGGTAGCATCGCCAGCCTCGAGGCGAAGTTTTGGCGCGCCGGATTTTTGGAGTCTCGGAGTGCGATCGGTGATCCAATCAAGGTTTTTCTGGGAATAATCAATCATTTTTTCGGATAGGTCGGTGCCGTAGGCGGAGTAGCCCATGAGGACGGACTCCTGCAAGATGACGCCGGTGCCGCAGAAAGGATCAAGTACGGTGCCGTCTTTGGCGCCATTAGTAGCAAGATTAATAAGAATCTGAGCGAGTTTAGGCGGTAGCATGCCAACGAAGGCATCGCGGGCTGGGCGAGCTTGATCGCGCTTGGCGTAGGCGGTGATGTTTTGAGTGCCGACAGAAATTGCAGTGTATTTGCTGAATTTGATAATTTCGATATGATTGATTTTTTCGCCAAGTTGGTTGTGGTGAGAAGCAGCAGAAGTCAAAACGGCGGATTTACCGTTTGGAACGAGGCGAACGTTACGGCCGTGACGCCTGAGAAGGTTTTTGTATTTGAGCGCTAGCTCCCAAGTTTTGCGCGGATTGGCATGTTCGGAATAATCGGAGATGCCGAGAGTGATTTTGCCGGCCGGTAAATTGGACAGATAGTCCTGAATTGGCGTATCAATGATTTGGCCGGCTTTAATGGTGCCGCCGAGGCGATCTAGGGAAATAGAATGGGCCGTGACGATGGCGAGATTAGGGGCAACTTGCTTAACTTTGCTACTAGAAAAAAGCGCCTCGAGCTCGGCGAGGGAGATTTTTGGCTCACGACCAAGTACCATTAGATAATTCATATGCTATAATTTTATCATGTTTAAGAAGATTCTCAGTATAGTGACCTTATTGCTGGTTGCGTTGGTTGCCTGGAAGGCGTTTAGTGGTGAAGTTGTAATTGATGGTCAGACGATGACTATGCTTGAGGCAACTTGGTATTCGTTACAAAGGATTAATGTCTGGGTATTGTTATTGATTATTCCAGAACAGATTTTGATGTATTACGCTGCAGGTCAGATTTATTTTGCATTCCTACGTCAGCGCAAGAATTTCAAGATTTCGCAGGCACGTTTGACGCGTATTTCGCTTGAAATCAACTTCGTAAACCATGCTTTGCCGTCTGGTGGCGCAAGTGGATTGGCATATTTGGTTTGGCGTTTGAAAGATTTTAAGATTTCGGCAGGGCAGATTAGCTTTATTCACGTGCTACGTTATGCGATTTGCGCACTGGGTAATGCTTTACAGACGATGGTAGCGATTGTGGTTGTGCTAGTCGCAGGTTGCGTGTTGCCAGGAAAGCACTGGTGGCTGTGGGTGGCTGGTGGTGTGGCTGGCGGCATTATTGGTTTGATTATTATTGCATGGTTGATTGTGCGTAAACAGAAGAATATCGACTGGTTAGCAGATACGTCATCGAAGTTTATAAACAAAATCGTGCGTAAGATGAGTGGTGGCAAAAAACGCGTATTCTTGCGCGAAGAGCAGGTGACAAAGTTCTTTGCGGATTTGCGCGAAGATTATTTGCATCTCAAGCAGAATCGTCACATTTTATGGAAGCCAATGATTTGGGGCTTGTTCTATTCGTTCCTCGAGTTGGCAACCTACTGGGTAGTTGGTTGCGCTTTGGGTCATCCAGAGATTTTGCCACAGATTATGATTGCTGAGGGCGTAGCGAGCGTTGTGGGTACGGTATTGGTAACTCCTGGCGGCATGGGTGGCTATGAAGGCGTCTTCGTAATTGTGCTCGTAGCGACTGGCGTAGATTTGCAGACGGCAACGATTACTGTGGTAGTAACGCGTATCTTTGTGTTACTCGGTACGATTATCAGCGGTTGGGGCTTCTACCAGCAGGCTTTGATGTCTCGTTCGGATAAATTTGAAGCTCCAAAGGAGTAGTATATGGACGAACCGATGCAGGTGTATAGTGTATCGGACTTTCAGGCGGTCTGTAATCAGATTATGGAGACCGCTTTTTCTGGCGTCATAGTTGAGGGCGAGGTAGCGAGCTTTAAGGTGAATCAGGGTAAGTTCGTTTTCTTTGATCTGAAGGACGAGCAGTCGAGCGTGGGGTGCTTTATGATGAAGTTTGCGCTGCGTTTTCCACTCGAAGATGGAATGAAGATTCGAGTGCGTGCCGTGCCGAAACTGACGAATTGGGGGAAGTTCTCGCTGACCGTGCAGGCGATTATGCCGGTAGGCGAGGGGAGTCTAAAGAAGAGTTTTGAGCTACTCAAAAAGAAGCTGACCGAAGAGGGGCTATTCGCTCCCGAGAAGAAGCGTCCGCTACCGGAGCCGATTACGAAGATTGGCGTGATTTCCAGCACGCAGGCGGCGGGATATGCGGATTTTTGTAAGATCCTGAATGAACGTTGGGGTGGTCTGGAGGTGCAAGTAGCACATACACAGGTGCAGGGCATGACGGCAGCGGATCAGATTATCAAAGCGCTGGCGTACTTCAATGAGCGTTCAGAAGTGCAGGTGATAGCATTGATTCGCGGTGGTGGTTCGGCGGATGATTTGGCGGTGTTTAATGATGAAGCGTTAGTGCGCGCGATCGCGGCCTCAAAGATTCCGGTAATTACGGGAATTGGCCACGAAGTAGACGAGAGTTTGTGTGATTTGGCGGCAGACGTGGTGGCCTCAACGCCTTCAAATGCTGCGCAAATGCTGACGCGAGACCGACGTGAGACAATCGCCGGGATGCGGGATGACGTAAAACGAATAAATAATTTGTTCAATACGAAGGTTGACGAGCTTTTGCGCATCAACAGAGACGAAATTGCCCGTGTGGGCCATGATATTGTTGTAAAGATTACAACAGTTGAGAATGAAATTGCGGCGCAATGTAAAATTTTAGAGCAATTAAACCCGGACAAAGTACTCGAACGTGGTTACGCACTCATGCGAGGCGATACGAAAGTAGGGAGTGTTGTTGAAATTACAACATTTAAACAGGAAATTGAAGCAAAAGTAACAAAGGTAAAGGAGAGATAATGGCTAAAAACGTTAGTGAAAAGATTTCGGAGCTAAAAACAGGTGTAGATTGGTTTTATTCGGATGATTTTAAGCTCGAAGAAGCAAGTGACAGGTATAAAGCGCTTACAAATCTCGCAAAAGAAATCGAAAAAGATCTCGCCGAGATGAAAAATGAGATAAACGTGATCGCGGAAGACTTCAGTAAATAGTGTTTTGTTCTTGCGAAAACGCTTGCGGTTAAATATAATTGAACTATGGACCAGAATTGGAATGGGGCGGTTCCCCAGAATCAAAATGGTGGCAACGGTCAAATGGGGCCGAGTATGCCTCCTGTGCCGAACGCCGGCATGAATACACCAATGCTAACGCCAGCTATGGCTGGAGGTGTTGTTCCTCCTAATCCTATGGCAGCGCCTATGCCAGATAGTGGCAAAAAGAGCTCAATAATTGAGACGATTATTTTGGTGGTTGTGTGTTTGATTGCAGCGACTGCGATTGTGCTCGCGGTTATGTTCTATATGCAATACAACGAATTGCAAACTGATTTTGAAACCCAGCTCAACATTAAAGAGGTTGAGGCTAAGAAGGAGCAAAAGGAAATTGACGATCAGAATTATCTGGATCAAAGCAAGCTTCCGAATACACTATTCACTGGTCCAAGTGATTATGGCTCAATCGGTTTCTACTATCCAAAGACTTGGAGCGTATATATCGAGTCTGATGGCTCCGATAACAGCGATTTCGTGTCTTACTTTGCGCCAACTCAGGTAAATCCGATTAAAGATAAGGATTCACGCTACGCATTACGGTTCTCGATCATTAGAAAGCAATCTGACGATGCGATGAAGCCATACGATAACAAGGTGAAGAAGGGAGAGCTAACCGCTAAACCATTCAATGCCGATTCGAACAGAATTTCTGGTACTCTTTACGAAGGTACGGTTGATAAGAATATCGAGGGCATGGTACTTGTCATCAAGGTGAATGATAAGACGGCCATCCTACAGTGCGATTCCGACGAGGTCTTCCGAACAGATTTCGAAGCTCTGATTGCTTCATTGAAGCGCGGCTCTTAGTGTTGTAAAATAGGGGGTATGAAAAGCGAGGTTTTTGGCGCTAATTCAAGCGTGGTTGTGGTTGCTCATGAATTGAAGGCACCCCTAAGTTTGATGCGCCAACTTGCTTTATCACTTGATTTTGAAGAATCGGTTGACGATGCGCGTGAGGTGGGACGTCAGATTGTGGCGACTTCGGAGCGTGCGTTGCAACAGGTGAATGATTTAACGCGAATTGCGCGACTGGATGATGCGCTCTTTGAAATGGAGCCGGTAAATCCACGCGTGGTGTGCGACGAGGTGATCGCTGAGTTGTGGCAGCTATTTCGCTTTAATCGTCGCGAGATTGAGATTGATTACCGCAATAAGCGTAGGCTGGCGGTGGCGAATCGACAGCTGTTGTATTCGGTGGTTTATAACTTTTGTTTGAATGCGATGAACTATGGTGGTGAGGAACTGCCAAGCAGAATTTCGGTATATGACCGTCAGAATAAGATTCGCATTGATGTGCGCGACTTTGGTCCGACGGTGCCAACGAAGGTTTGGCGCGAGATTAAAGATGGTTTCGTGAAGAAGCCGGTAGACATCGCAATGCGACCGGGTTCGTCGGGGCTAGGACTTTATATCGCAGCGAAGTTTGCGAACTATATGAACAGTGATTTTGGTCTCGTGCGTCATCGTGACGGTACGAGTTTTTATATCGATTTACCGATTAGTGGGCAGTTGAGCTTGGTATGATTTATATTTTGGAAGATGATCGCGGGTGGGAGAACTACTACCGCCGGATTTTGAAGGGGCATGAAATGGAGTTTTTCCATGATGGCGTGACGGCGATTGCAGCGATGGATGAACGCGTGCCGGATTTGGTGATTTTGGACGTACTTTTGACTGGTCCGACCGGTTTTGCAGTATTAAATGAGATGCGAAGCTATCCAGAATTAGCGGAAGTGCCAGTAGTGGTGATTTCTTCGGTAAGCATGAAGGACGAAATAGCAAAAGAATACGGAGTGGCGCGAGTGTTTGATAAGGGCGAATTGATGCCAGCTGATGTAATAGCGGCAGCAAAGGAGTTTGATGGCAAAGAATCCGCGTGATTTGCGCACGGAAGCGATTGTGTTACGCCGGACGGATTATGGTGAGGCGGATCGGATTTTGCAGCTCTTAACACCGGAAGGAAAACGCAGTGTAATTGCGCGTGGAGTGCGGAAAGAGAAGTCGAAATTGGCGGGCGGAATTGAGCTATTTAGTGTGTCTGAGGTGGTAATCCATGAGGGGCGGACGGAAATGGGGATTCTCACGGGTGCGAAACTGCTGGAATACTATGATGCGTTCGTAAAGGATATTGAGTTGATTGAAATGGGCGGAAATATGATGCGCAGCGTGAGTATGCGGGCTGAGCAGGTGGAATCGCCGGAGTTTTATAAGATATTGAAGCAGTCGCTGCAGGCGATGCAAAAGCATGCGAATGAAGATTCGCGCTGGAAAGATGTACTGAGAGCTTGGTGGGGGATTAATTTGACGCGGGCGTCAGGTGAAGAGTTGAATTTAAACTTCGACACTGACGGCGAGAAGCTAGTGGCGGATGGACGTTATTATTGGGATGAAGAAAACTCAGCTCTAGGTAAGGCCGGAGCGGGTAGAATTGGCGCAGAGCATATTAAGATGATGCGAATCATGCAGGCACTGCCGGCAGAGGTAGCGCTCAGAATTCAGGATGCGGATAAGTTGATTGACGAAGTACTATACGTTGCGCGGTGCGCTGAAAAGGTGACGAGGATATAAAAAACTCCGCTACTAGTAGCGGAGTAAGTGAGGCAGATAGGAGTTATTCTTCGTAGATGGGCGGATTGTCCGGTTTCCAGAGTAGGGTGTTTTCGTTCAGGAAAAGGGCAAAGGGTCTGTCGATGAAATTGGCGGCTTTGTGCGGGACGATATAACCTTCGGGCCATAATTTGAGAAAGCCATAAGGCCTAAAGTTGGGGCCGCCTTCGTAATTGATGCTGACCATGCCATCTGCTTTGGGCGAGACATAGTAGCTGGCGCCACCAAGGCTCATCTGAGCCTTTTGGACTTCGGTCACAGGCTGCTTAATGGTTTGAACACCGATGTCGATTTTGTCGGCAAAACACAGAGCAGCATCAATAACATTTTGGATTTCTTCGCCGGATACATGATTGGCGATGGCGTGGCAGATAATATCAATATCGCGGCCATTCATCACGTCGCCATAATAACGCTCCGTGAGATACTTATAGGCCATGCGCGCGCTATGATCGGCGTAGCTGTCGAAGCCATTCACGAGGCCGCAGCCACAAAAAAGGCCAGCAATGTCTGCCAATGTAGCATCGCGTTCGCCGCCGCCAACGTCTTTAACGAAACTGGAAGCGATTTCGGAGATTCTTTGCCAATGCATTCCTCCGAGGTCGCGTCCAAATTCGGGATTGTGATCCGGAGTAAAGGAATCAACTTCGTCTGCCCATACGCGCCATTTTTCACGGTCATAGCAGATGTCCTGGTGGACGTGGATAATGTCATCAATCATGAGATATTCCTCCTATTCTGTTTGGGGTTTATCTACCTCTTAAGGTGCGTAGAGTGATTATAGCCTAAATGTGATATAATGGAAATATGAACGAAATCACAAAATCAGAATTACTTCGTAAATATGCCGTGATTTTTGGTGGTTTTGGTGGTGGCCTTCGGGCCTAATTTTCTTGTGACTCAGAGAGTAAAAAGTGGGGGATTAAGTTATAATAGGAGATAGTTATGGTAAAAATGGATGATATAGTTAGCCTTTGCAAGCGTCGTGGTTTTATTTGGCAAGGAAGCGATGTGTATGGCGGGATGGCCGGGACTTGGGATTTTGGTCCACTCGGCGTGTCTTTAAAAAAGAAGATTATGGACGCCTGGTGGAAGTACTGGGTGGATGACCGTGAGGATATGTATGGCGTTGATGCAGCCATTATTATGAACCCGCGTACCTGGATTGCTTCTGGCCATACGGCGACTTTTGCAGATCCATTGGTGGAATGTGGCGCATGTCATGGTCGCTTCCGCGCTGATAAGATTGCAGACGGAATCTCTGAGAGCGTGACAACGGAAGAGTTTAAGGCGCTAAATGTGAAGTGTCCGACTTGCGGCAAGATTGAGTGGGGTGAGATTCGCAAATTTAACATGATGTTTCAGACGCATGTTGGCCCAGTTGACGATGATAGTTCGATTGCTTATCTTCGCCCAGAAACGGCGCAGGGTATCTTTACGAACTATAAGAATGTAGTCGATACGATTTATCCAGATTTGCCATTTGGTCTTGCGCAGCAGGGTAAGGCTTTTCGTAATGAGATTTCGCCACGCGATTTCATCCTGCGTGACCGTGAATGTTCTCAGATGGAGATTGAATATTTTGTCGATCCAAAGACTTGGGAAGAACATTTTGAGAAATTACTCAAGCAACAGCATGAATTTTTGACTGACGTGATGGGATTGGAGCCAGAGCGCATCCATGATCTCGAGGTGGAAGCGGAAGATCGTGCACATTACTCAAAACGTACGGTGGATATTGAGTTCGATTATCCAAACGGCCGCGAGGAATTAATGGGCCTGGCATACCGCACGGACTTTGATTTGCAGAATATTCAGCGCGAAAGCGGCAAGAATATGGAATACATCGTGAAAGGTTCGACTGAACGCTTCGTGCCACATGTAATTGAACCATCTATCGGCGTCGAGCGCTTGTTCTTAGCTGTTTTAACGTCTGCTTATAAAGAAGACGAAGTAAATGGCGAGAAGCGCGTTTACTTGTGTCTGAGCGAGGATTTGGCACCATATCGTTTCTGCGTGTCGCCACTGCTCAAGAATAAGCCAGAGCTGGTTTCGAAAGCAAAGGAAGTTTACGATTTGCTACGTAAGAAATACGGGAATGTCACTTGGGATGATTCTGGCAATATTGGTAAGCGCTATCGCAAGCAGGACGAGATTGGTACGCCAAAGTGCGTAGTAATTGACTTTGATACGCTTGAAAATGACACTGTAACGGTGCGTGATCGCGATACGACCGAACAAGTACGCGTAAAAATCAACGAATTATAAGACGGAAGCACGCTTCGGTCACTTCTTAGCTTTTTTGTCGGCTTTTTCGGCTTTAACTTCCGCGGCGGATGCGGCTGCGGAAGCTTTTTTAGCTTCAATTTCGCGCTCTTTTGGAGATTTCTTATCTTTCTTAGTGGCGTCTTCGGCTGGTTTTGGTGTAAAGCCGGGGATGATGGAGCGGAGCTGACTGACGAGTTTGTGACGAGCGTGAGTGCTGAAGACTTTTTCGAGCCAGCCTGGGTTTGGTTGGGAATTTTTGGTGGTTAGGATTTCGACCACATCGCCTTGCTGGAGCTTGGTTTTGAGGTCGACCATTTTACCGTTCACGATGGCGCCAGTACATTTGGCGCCGATTTCGCTATGAAGGCGGTAGGCGAAGTCGAGTGGCATAGAGCCTTTTGGCAGGTCGATAATGTCGCCTTTTGGTGTGTAAACGAAGATTTTGTCGGCGAATAAGTTGAGTTCAAGCTTCTTTTGATCAATTTTTTCACCTGAGGCGAGCTTAGTGGCGGTTTCCTGAAGTTCCTTAATCCAAAGAAGGTTGCTTGGAAGCTTACTGACGCGCCCCTCGGTATAGGCGGCGGTGAGTTTTTGCTCGTTATAAAAGAAGGTGGCGGCAAGACCGCGTTCGGCGTAGTCATGCATTTCTTTAGTGCGAATTTGAAATTCGACAATCTGTTTGTCATTGGTGATGACAGTGGTATGAAGCGACTGATAACCGTTCATTTTTGGTACGGCAATATAGTCTTTAAAACGACCTTCCATAGGACGGAAAAGGGAATGAATGATGCCGAGTACGAGATAGCAGGTCGTGACATCTTCAACAATGAAACGGAGCGCCATGAGGTCATAGACGCGGTTGATGTTTTGATCATATTTAGCAAGTTTTTTATGAAGGGAATAGATAGATTTAACGCGACCATCACACTTGTATTTAATATGTTCTTTTTTGAGCGCTTCTTCGACGGCCTCACGTGCGGCCCGAAGCTTTTTATCGGCTTTTTTGAGGCGATCAGCAGTGAGCTTTTGAAGCTCTTCGTAGCGGCGTGGATTGAGATAGGAGAAAGATGTTTCCTCAATTTCGACGCGGACGCGCCCCATCTGCATACGGTCAGCGAGTGGCGCAAAGACTTCAAGCGATTCGCGGGCGATTTTCTTCTGCTTGTCTGGCGGGAGAGCACCGAGGGTGCGGAGATTATGGAGACGATCGGCGAGTTTGATGATAAGAACGCGGATGTCTTGGCCAGTTGCGATGAGAAGTTTGAGAAGGTTATTGCCGGTTTGCGGTAAATACTCGTCGAGGTTTTTCATGCCCGAGCGAGCTTCGCTAAGTTTCGTGACGCCATTGACAAGAAAAGCAACGTCTTTGCCAAATTCATCTTCGATTTCTTTGAGAGTTAGACTAGTGTCTTCAACTGTGTCATGTAAAACTCCGGCGATGACGGTATCCTCATCCATATTCCATTCCTGGAGGATTTTCATGACGGCAATTGGGTGAATGATATAAGGCTCGCCAGTTTTGCGGAGCTGACCTTCGTGTGCTTTAGTTGCGACCTCAATTGCTTTTTCTAGCCGAGGTGTAGAATTAGACATAAGATTATTATATTTTATACCGTCTTTCTGGGCAATCTTTGATATAATCATAAACAAGATGGGCCGCAAGCTTAGAGATTATATTGTCATTTGGAATGCCGGAGTAGGTTTTATCTACCTGTTAATCGGCACGATTGCGATCCTTTACGGCATTGATTCATTGCACCTTGTGGGTGATTTTGGAGCAAATGTTGAAATTCTTAAAACAAGATTTACTACACTAAAAGTTGAAGAGATTGTATTGATTGTAGTATTTGGTGTGATCTGGCTAGCTGGCGTAAATAACTTTTTCTATGTCAGGCGAGCGCTGCTTGAGTATAAGACGAGGTCATTTGTGTCGTTTATGGCGCCATTTATGTTGACGCTCGCGAACGCTTTGGCGGTGACGGTAGTATTCTTTGATATCCAACTGCAAGGTAATCACTTTGGCCTACAATTCCGCGGAGAATTTATTAATTCTTTGAACTGGGTAGGTTGGACAGCCGTTGGCTTGGTATGCCTAAGCGCTTTGTTTTCGGTCGTGGGGATTGTTGCGATGCTCAAAGCGGCAGTTAAGCCGGTCGCGATTGCGGAGAACGAGTTTGAGCGCAAAGAGCGTATCGCTAAAGAGAAAGAGAAAGCAAGGCTCAAGAAAGAGCACGAAAAAGAGCGCAAAAAGAACAAATCGATGGCTGTGCGTCCAAAGGCAAGCCGCGAGATGGTCTCTGACGAGGAGATGATGTTTAAGAGTGGCGATGTAAGCCTTGAAGATGAGGCATTGGCGGCGCAGATTGCTGAAAAGCGCAAGAATCCGTTCTTAAAAGAGGATGCCGAAGGCGAAAAAGCTGCGGCAGACGCTCCTTTCCGTCCAGTATTAGAGCAGGCTACAGTATCGCCAAATATCTCGCCCAATATCTCAAGTGAAGCAGATTCGGCTGCTCCAGCTCCGGCGGCGCCAGCAGAAGGCGTACCGATGGGCGGAGGTGCAGTAGATCCGTCCGCGATGGGTCTTGACGATGGGCCAGAAGCGCCAAAAACTCCGGATGCTCCAGAAGCTCCTGCGGCTCCAGCGGGACCAATTATTAGCAGATAAATTATTTGACATTTTTCTTTTTGAGCATTGGTTTGATGTCTTTTTGAGCGGAAATTGGCACGACGATAGGGAAAATGTCGATAGCGTTCGGCAAGAAGATAATGGATTCTTCGGTATAAATAACTTTTTTAATCTCATTCCAAAGCATAATGACACCATTGTCTTTGCCGCGGCCATAAATAATGTGCTTGTCCGTCATGGTCAGGATGAAGGCTGAGGCGTCAGACCTTTGGAGTTTTACGACGTTTTTATAGATGCGGCAGTAGGTATAAAAAGCGGCAACAAAGGTGAGGACTGGAATAAACAAGACCGGTGAGAGATTTTTGTCGGTTGAGATTAATACGAGGCCGAGAAGTACAAAAATAGCAGAATAAATAACATAGCCAACGAACGACTTAGTGGCGCACTTGATTTTTTGATCTGGATGATTAATGAGCTTTTTCTGATTAAGAAGCACGTAATAGTACTCCTCGGCATAAGTGCGCGAGAATTCTTTGAAAGTTACTTTCATAGTTTGCCTTTATATTCGATGTGGTTGCGGCAGGCTTTACATTTGCCGACGGTGCCGATGATAGAGTTGGATTTACCACAATTAGGACATTTAACGACGTGTGGCGTTTTCTGTTTGGACTCGATGGTTTTTTCTTTAAGCTTGAGATCGTTTTCTTGTTTTACTTTTTCTTCCGATTCGATTTCTTTGTCGATGAAATGCTTAATGTTGCCGCCAAGTTGGTTGCTAAGCTTGTTGGCAAGCAACTTGAGGACATAAGAAAGAAGTAGGAAGATGATGCTGATAATTAGCAGACTCTTGGCATATTCGATAACTTTTGGATAAAAATCTAGAGTCGTAGCATCAGTAAATAGCGGAAGGTTAATGTCGATATTGTAGTTAACGCTGAGAAGTTCGAGTCCACGCGGTATGAGGAGGACAAGGCCACAGATTAATAGACTGACTGGAGCGCGGTATAACCTTGAGCCTTGATTGCTGTAAACGAAATAATGGCCAATGAGTAAAATGATGCCAAGCGGTGGCAAAAAATACAGTGCGATTAATATGACTGGGATACTGCAAATAATTTTAAGTAGTGTTTTGATTGAAAATAATTGCCGCATCGATATCATGAAATAATTATAGCATTCTGATACAATGGGTTTAAGCATTAGCAAGATGTACTAAAAATGAACAACCGCAAATTATCTGATTATGTCGTGCTTTGGAATGTGGGTGCCAGCGTGGCTTATGTTTTGGGCTCTGGGTTGGCGATTGTCGCTTGTTTGGAGCACTTCGGAGGATTAGGTTGGTCCTCAACGATCAGCCCAAGTGCATCCTTTGGGCCAGAGTTTGCACTCGCGATAATTGCGATGCTGCTATCGATAGCAGTTTGTATTTTGAACTTAATATATGCACAAAATTATTTTCGTCAAAAGTCGCCAAAAAGGTCGATTGAGCTTGCGGCTACGATTGGCTTCATTGTGTTGGTAGGCTTTCAGCTTTGTCGATCGATTAGCGGGATAGCGACTTATCTTAATAGTAATCATTCGTATGACGTGGCAGATGGTATAGTCACGATCCTGAATATAGTGATTTGGGGGAGTTTAATATTTGATGTAATCAATGCAACGCTGGGGACGTTAGCCTTTTGGTATATCTTTAAGAAAGTTGAAAATGGGGATGAAGAGCTCAATATGGTGGTGCGCGTAGATGGCGAGGTAAAGGAAACGAGGACTGGTGGCGGAATCGCGGCGGAGGTTGCTGATCATGCAATGGGACATCCGAAACCTTCGCAAGAAATAATAGACGAGATAAGGAATGTACCGAACCAAGAGCTAAACGATCCGATTGATAGTCCAGTAAAGAAGCCGACAAAAGAGGAATTGGCGGCGAAGGAAAAAGAGAAGGAAGAGAAAGCAAAGAAAGAATTGCCGCCAATACTCAGTGCTAATCCGGATAATGAAATGTTGGGGAAGATTAATCGCGAGGAACGCGTGCTGAAAATGGATTTGCCAACATTCGCGTCGCCAGATGATGTGCGTAAATCGCTTGGCGATAGTCATCATGGTTCGGCGTTGCCGCCGGCGCCTACACATATGCCAACACCTAAGAAGAGGCCTGCGCCGACACCGGTGGAAGCAGATTTTGAAGAAGATTTTTTGCCAGTCGATAAATCCGAAGATTAGAGCTCTGTTATAATGGGGTTATGAAGATATTCTCTTGGAATGTGAATGGATTGCGCGCCGTCTTGAAAAAAGGTGCGTTTCAAGCTTTTATCAACAAATATTCGCCAGATATAATTTGCCTACAGGAAACGAAGGCGAAGCAGGGGCAGGCAGAAGTAGATTTCCCGGAATATGAGGAAATATGGAATTCGGCGGAGCGAGCAGGCTATTCTGGCACGGCGATTTTTACAAAAGTGAAACCGTTGTCGGTGCGCTATGATTTTCCGGACGAAATCGCGAATCAATTCGATGGTTGGGAAGACGCATTTGGCGATGCGCGCAAAGAAGGTCGTGTGCTGACAGCGGAATTCGAGGACTTTTTCTTAATTGACGCGTATGTGCCAAATGAAAAGGATGACTTGGGGCGTTTGAAGTACCGCGAGTTGGTTTGGGATAGAGCTTTATTGGCGTACATGAAGCAGTTAGATGCGGTAAAGCCAGTGATAATTTGCGGTGATTTTAACGTGGCACATCAAGAAATTGATATTGCGCGACCAAAAGAAAATGAGGGGCATGCGGGCTTTACGAAAGAAGGGCGCCAAGGCATGACGAATTATTTGACGAATGGTTTTATTGATACGTGGCGCGATAAACATCCGAACGATATTAAATATACGTGGTGGTCATTCCGCGGCGGCGCAAGAATGCGTAATGTGGGTTGGAGAATCGATTATTTCTTGGCGTCAGAAAGGCTACGAAATCGGATTAAAACGGCGGAAGTACACGATGAAGTGATGGGCTCCGATCATTGCCCGATCGAATTGGAGATTGATTAATGGCGGACTATGATTACTGGCAGAAGCAAGGGCTGAAGCCGTTATTTGGAGAGGTAGATCTTGAACGTCCAGAACAAAGGCGTTTTGCAGGAAAATTATTGATAATTGGCGGCAATAAAGGGGCGTTTTTTGCGGTTGCAAATGCGATGAATGAGGCGCATAAAATGGGGGTTGGTGAGGTACGTGCATTATTGCCGAATTCGCTAAAAAATCAGGTACCAAGTACGCCGGAGGTTTATTTTGCAGAAGCTGAGAAATCGGGAGCGTTCGGGAAAAACTCGTTGCAGGATTTATTAATCCAGGCAGAGTGGGCGGAAGCGATTGTGTTAATTGGCGATATGGGTAAGAATGCCGAAACGACGATGGCATTTACGGAATTTATGAAGAAGTGCGACAAGCCGTTGTTTATCACGCGCGATGCGGTAGATGCGGTAACGCCAGACGTAATGAACTGGGCGGTTGCGCGCGAGGGGGAGACGTCGTTGTTGCTATCAATGCCGCAGTTGCAAAAAATGATGAGGACTCTGTATTATCCGAAAGTCATTACTTTATCTATGCCAACGAATCAATTAATTGAGACTCTGCATAAATTTACGGTCTCGTATGATTTATCGTTGATTACTTTTCATAATAATCAGATTATCGTTGCGCAACACGGGGAAGTAGTTTCGGAAGATATAAAGGATACGGAATGGTCACCGATTACGATTTGGGGCGGCGCGTTGGCGATACATGAAGCGGTTTTAAAACTTTGGAATAATAGTATAGAAACGCGCAAAGTTTTAGCGTGCGCATTACTATATAAATAAAAAGCCGCCCCTTGATGGGGCGGTTTTTGATGGGGCGGAGTTTATTCATCAGAAGATCGTTCGACTAGTTCAACTTCCTTAACGGTTGGCATGACGCGTTTGTAATCTATGACGATGCTAAGGATGCTCAGGGCAGCTACAAGAATAATGCTGCCAAGGTTAAAGATAGCAAGTTGTTCGCGTAGAGTGGGGAAGCTTAGCGAAAGGGCTAGCAGGCCGAGGAATACGCACATCATGACCATGCGGATTTTATCGATAAGGCCAGCGGCTGTACCGTCTCTGAACATATGATGGTAGAGCGCGAACCAGACGATGAAGGCGACATCGCGGAAAGCCATGATGCCTAATGAGACGTAAAAAATGACGCGGTGCAGGTTATCTTCTTGGAATACGGTGCCGGATGTAGCAACTAAGAATGCGACGACGACCGGATAGAAGATTATCTTATCGCCGAGCGGATCAAGTGCTTTGCCGGCTCTAGTGAAGGCTTTTAGTTTGCGCGCAAAGAAACCGTCAACGGCATCCGTGAGCATGGCGCCTGCGAGGATGATGGTAGCAATAAGGCTACTCTCTTTACCAAATGGTTGTGCAGCGTAGATGTGCGGAACCAGCAGAGAGAAAGCAATACGCGTGATGGAGATCCAGTTCGGAATGCCAATGTGACCATTAGTGCCGATTAGCCAGCTATCATCTCGAAAATTCATCGTCTTGAGGATTGCGTAGAAAGTATGATAAACCGCCGTAATGATGGCGAGATACCAAACGCAACTGTTCACGAGAATATTCTGATATTTTTCGTGATACATCACTGCTAGGGTAATCATCAATACGATGCGTATTACGAGTGGCGCGATGGCGTTGATTGGGCTGGTTTTGTGATGGCCATTCGCATCCAGCCAAGCACCATAAGAGAATATGATGATGAGATCGCAGAGGATGACAATGGCTAATGGATAAATGTATGAGGATTTGCTGACGAGCAGAGCGGAACCAATGTCGATGCAAAACAGGGCTAACCCTGGCAATGACGTTTTGCCGTTCATGAGCGCAGCAAACCAGCGCGATAGTAGCCGGAACATCTTTAATCAACTCCTTTCAATGTACTTTCGGTCTGTATGTAATCGGTCGCCAAAATGTTGACGACACGTTAGTTCGAATGGCTTGATTATGCCAAAAATATGGGGTAGAAGCAAGCTTAATCATTATGCTACAATATGCTTATGGATAAGAAGGTTTTGGGGATAAGTGTAGGAGATATGCCTCTTTGGAAGTATTTCCTCTTTGCGATGATTGCGTGTTTTTCGCTTTCGGCGCTAATAATTATTATCTTTATTTTGGGCGGCTGGACCTTTATGGGCGGTGCCGTTGGAATGTTACTACTAAAGATATGCGCATCGTCATCCGTACTCGGTCTATTCTCATTATTTACGATGAACAATTTATTCCGTCGCGAGAGTAGCAATAACTACGTAAGAATAGCGTCGACGGCGGCGTTGGTATTGAATATCGTCTGGGTGCTACCATGGTTGCTAGTGGTATGGGATGCGTTTGATGGTCTCAAGAATCGTTGCGTTGAGCCTTCGTATTCCTATTATTCATACTATGATTATGATTACGATAGTGAGTCTTATCGAAAGGCAGAAGAAGAGTATCGTAATGCATGGAATAATTATCAGCAGTGCAAAATGCCGTACGAGAATGCTCTGACTATTGCGTCAAAAACGATTGTGAATGGCATCATTTTGGCGATTATCCTGACAACGATAGCAGAGTATCTTGGTTATGAAAACTATACTTCAGCTATTCGGGGCATGAAGTATACAACGATAGCGCTAGCGATTACGATAGGTGGTTACATACTGTTACTCATAAACTTTGGAGAGTTCAGCCTTATTGGCCCAATAACAGTAAGGGTATTAGCGGTAGGCTTTATTGTTTTAATATTCTGCGCGATAGTAACGCCAGTCTTAGTAAGGGTGCAAAAGAGGAAATTAAACCCACCCGCTACTGCTGCGGCGACAACTACTTCGAATGAGCAACAGGCGGCAGTACCGGTAATAGATGAAAAAGCTATAAAAGAAAGAATCCGCGCCGAAGTAGAAGCGGAAGAGCGTGAGAGGATTAGGAAAGAAGTATTGGCGGAGATGGAGGCAAAGAATAATCACTCTGAGCCGCATTACGATAAGACGATTACTTCGTCTGAAAAACCAGACGATAGCGATCCGTATTTGAATGGAGCATAGAAAAACCGCCCTTTCGAGGGCGGTTTTATGTTAGAGGAGAAAATACTAAGACGCGCTGATTCGAATGATTCGCGCGAAGCATTTCAAGGAAGCTTTCGGTACGGAGCTCAAAATCATAGGCATACCAAAATAGCATAGGGAGCAATTCAAAAAGACCCTGCGGGTCTATCATATCTTGGTGGGCGAGGAGGGATAGCGCACCTCACTAATGCTCGGTGCTTGCATCGGGTGTCGCCTCGCAAATAAAAATGCAAGCATTTTTGCTTGCCTCGGCTCCTACGAAGCGTGAACCCTTCGGGTTCTGCGTCCCTCCAAATAAGATAAAAATATAACTCCTTGCGGAGTCATCTTTTTATCTTGGTGGGCGAGGAGGGACTTGAACCCTCACGGCATTGCTGCCAACAGATTTTGAGTCTGTCGTGTATACCAATTTCACCACTCGCCCAAGCTGGGTGGTAATAGGCTTATTCTATCATAAAAGGTGCGTTTATGCTAGAATAAGGGAAATGGATAGTAATAAAGGTGGGCAGTCTAATACTCCTCCAAGCTGGAATGCTTGGAGCAGGGCAGCAGCTGCAAATGCAGCTAAGAATCCAAAACAGGATGAGCCTGCCAATAAAACGCAACAACTCACGTCGGCGCAGAAACAACAGATGACTGCGACGGAGTTGGCGCGCAAAAAAGTACTAGAAGCCTACAGAAAACAAGGAAATGCTCCGCAAGAGTATAAGGCTGCCACGACGCAGTCGCCAGCTCCACAAATCACGGCTGATGATTGGCGGAAGTATCATTCTGCGTGGCAAAATTACTATCAGAAGTATTACGGTGAATATTACGGGAAGGCGGCCCAGGACTATATCGCGCGCGAAAAGATGAAGATGGAGCGCGCGATGGTAGAAAAGGCGCGCAAGAACGGTGGCGAGCTTGATGTCGATGAGATTTTGGGTGATAAGGAAATTGATGCGCCGGTAGAGATTGTACCAAAAGAGCCAGAGCAGACTTCGGAAGAAGTTCAGCAGACATTCCGTGATCAGATTCGTAAAAAGGCCGAGAAACGTGCCAAGAAGACGCGTAAGCGCCGCAAATGGATTCCGTTAGTACTTGGCGGTTTCGTACTGATTGCGGGCGTTCTGCTGCAATATAACCAGGTAATAGCAGCGCACATTATTGCGTATATGTCGCCAGGTAACAATACTTCTAATTCAATTACGGCGCTGGACCCAACTTTGCAGATTGCAACGCATGATTCGCCATATTTGATGATTCCAAAACTGAACGTTGAGGTGCCAGTAGTATTTGGTTCGAAGACGGATGTGGCTTCGATGAATGTGGCGATGGGCAACGGCGTGGCAAACTTTTCGGTGCCAGGTGCATCGGCTAAGCCAGGAGAGATTGGCAACTTCGTAATTTCCGGTCACTCAGCAGGTAACGTTTATCAGAATACGAATTATAAGTTTATTTTCTCCGGTTTGCCAAGGATGGCGGATGGTGATTTGATTTATATGGATTACGAAGGGAAGCGCTATGTCTATAAGATGATTGGCCATACGATTGTTTATCCGAATGAAGTGAGCGTCTTGTCGAAGATTGCGAAGGAGCATCCAGACAAGCCGTTAATTACGCTTTTGACTTGCTATCCACTGGGGACTTCGCGTCAACGCTATATTATATATGGTGAACAGATTAGCCCATCTTATGATGAAGCGACTACGCCGAATCCGACCGAAGAAGAGGAGCCGAGCGCCGATACGACGATGCCGGAAGGTGATCCAACTCCGTTTGAACAGTTCTGGAAGTGGCTAACCGGACAGTTATAGGAAATAAAAAAGACTCACCCGGAAAGGTGAGTTTTTTAGATGTTCAGTTTTCGGCGTTTGAGCTCGTAGCTGTATTCGATTTTATCTACTTCGACCGATGTGGCTTCTTCGCTTTCCTCGGTTTGTTCTGGTGTGATGGCGGTAGTAACAAAGTAGTAGAGCCAGCGGTTGTTCTCAGAGAGGCAAATCGGGAAGGAATTGTTAATTTCGGGGATGATTTCGCGATGATTACTGCCGTCAAAATCTTGAATAAATATTTTGTTCGAATGGTTGTACCAGAGGATATAATCGTCGAGCCACTGGGCGGTTACAGGTGCTTCGGTGTGGGAGTCAAAGTAGTCTTTGGTCTCGAAGTCAAAAGCGGTGCGATTGGTGCCGTCGCTAAAGACGACGATGTGCAGCTCGGAGTCGCGAATGAGTCGGGTTGGAGTGTAGCTAAGCTCGCGTTTGAGGATAGATTTGAGAGAATTTTTAACGGGTTTGTCGAAGGAAGGGAAATGTCCGCCGTAGAGATAAATGGTATTGTCGATGCTATAGGCAATCCAATCGTTGCCCCAATATACGCCGGCCGACAGAGTGATGTTTTTGGCATTTATGCCAGTTAGATCATGAATCATAGTGGCGCCAGTTTCGCCTTCGCGGAAGAGATAGATAGCGCGAGTTTTGGTCGTAACATCAGTGCCGACATAGATGATGGTGTCGCGATTGCTAGATAAGCTTTCGATGCCGGAAATCTTGGTTTTGTTAATAGTGAGATTGCCGAGGTCGATGAGGTGTAAGTTGCCATTTTCGACGGCCCATAACTTAGACGCGGAATCGTTTGCCATTAGAATCTTAGAGAAAGTGTAGCCAAACTTGGCAGTAAGATTAACGCTATTTTCTGGTTTTTCGAGATCAGCTAGATACCAATAGATATTTTCTTCATCTTTCCAGGTAAGGATGGTTTTGTTGCCAGATTCGTTCCAGGAGACGATGCTGAGGTCAGCGGTGCGAGCGGTCTCTTTGCTGGAGATATTAAGGAGAGTTGCGATATCGATTTTTTGCGGCGTCGGATGATCGTCTTGAAGATTGAGCAGCAAGAGGTCGGTGGATTCGTTTTCGCCATACAATAAGGATTTGCGATCATAAGAGAAGCTAACGAGACGAGGTGCGTCATAGGTGGCAACATCTTCGGCGATATTCTTGGCCGGGAAAAGACGTACCCAGTTGATATTTGTTAAGAGGCCGGCATCGATGCGGACGTCTTTCTCCCAGGTGTCGTAGCCAGATTTAGTGACGCGAATATGGTGCTCGCCGGAGCTGAGCATCTTATTGATGGTGGTGTGACCGAATTGGGTTTTACCGTCGATTTCGACAACAGCGCCGCTTGGATGCGATGAGATTTGAAGCAAGCCGGATTGTTCGAGGCTGCCGTTTTCATTAAATGAAAAACCCATCGCGAAGAGCATGAGTACAAAAACTATGGCGACTACGGAAAGCCCCATAAAAATATTGGTCATGATGACGCGAGCATTTCGTATCTTTTTAACTCTTTTGCGATCCATTTAAACCACACTATTTGAATATAATTATATAACAGAATGATGCTTATGCTTAAAAATTTGGTGCGCCCGTGAATAATATTTTTAAAACGCTATTGATTTTCGTGTGATTATGTTTTACGATAGCTTTAGCAGTATTAAGCGAGGTCAAATGGACGGAATCAATAGAGTAAATAAGGGAACAACTACGGTGCATTCCAGCAACGTAGATCACCGTAGGATTCAAAAGTCCGCTACGCTTAACCGTAAATTCGTGAAGAAACCAACAGCACGCCCGAGGATTAACGCCGCGGCGGGAGCAGCGTCTAGAAGTCTGAGACAGCATGGCCAACAGCGCCGAATGGATATGATTCAGAAGCAGAACACCGTGAAGTTGCAGCCAACGCAGCAAGTTGCACGCCAACAGAGTGCCAAGCAGGCAGCTCAAGTACGGCAACAAGCCGCTCAGCAACAGGGTGTTGCGGCTAGAGCGATAGCACAGAGAGCGCAGCAGCAGGCTGGACAGCAACAATTAGCGTATGCCAAGCAACAGCAGCAACAGCAACGTGCGGCGGCAGCTGGCAGGAAGCAGATTATTTCCGAAACGAAAGAGGTTGAGGCAGTACAGCAGAATCGTACGCTCGAAGCAGCCAAGGCGCGTTTGGCGGCCAGGAAGGCAGCAACGCAGCCAGAGCATATGAGTGCACAGGAATTGAAAGATCGCGCAATCAAGCAAGCATTACGCAAGGTAGAACGTCTCGATGATGACGGTACGATGGGTGCGCAATTCAATGAGGCCACTCAGCAGAAACAGCATTTTTGGAAGAGGCGCAGTTTCGCGATTACTGCTTGTATGGCAGTAGTGTCGATCGCTTTACTTGGTTATCTAGTAGCCTTGAATATGCCAGATATCTCGGTGCGCGTTGCGGCGATGCAGACTGGTATCGAGAAGCTTTATCCAAGCTATGTGCCAAATAATTATCGTCTAGATGGTCTAGTCAAGGAAGAGGCTGGCCGCGTGACAATGAACTTTAAGAATGAAGAAGGTAAGAAGTTTATCTTGATGGAGGAAAAATCGAGCTGGGATTCAGTGGCGGTTCTCTCAAACTACGTCAAGAAAAACTGGGGCGGCGATTATTCCATCGCAAAAGGCCAAGGATTAACGATTTATATCTCCGGTTCGAATGCGGCCTGGGTAAACGGTGGTGTCTTCTACGTAATTACGAATGAGGATGGCTCACTAAGCGCAACCGATCTTCACGATATCGCCGTTTCGCTTTAAAAAAAACATAACCGAGTATCCCCAAAGGAGCTCGGTTTTTTGCTATAATTAATCTATAGAACAAGGAGGTTTATGATTGAATTTAAGTACGCGCCAAGCGAGCAAGTTGATGAGGCAGCCTATCAAACGAAGATAGATGAGGCGAGGACCTATGTGGCGCGCGCTCAGCAGGATGATTTTGGTGGTTGGGTGGACCTTCCGGTGAATTACGACAAAGAAGAATTCGCGCGCATTAAGGCGGCAGCGAAAAAGATTAACGAAGATTCGGACTATTTAGTCTGTATCGGTATTGGCGGTAGCTATCTTGGCCATCGCGCCGTGATAGAGACGCTGGGTGGCGAACGCGGTCGTACGAAGATTGTATATGCGGGAAACTCCTTGAGCCCGCGCATGCTCGAGAAAGCGATTGCCGAGGTCGGCGATAAAGATTTTTCAATTAATGTGATTTCGAAATCCGGTACGACGACGGAGCCGGCGGTGGCATTCCGAGTATTTAAGCAGATTTTGATTGATAAGTATGGCGAAGAGGAAGCGGCGAAGCGTATTTACGCTACGACGGACGCCAATAAAGGCGCATTGCACGATGAGGCGGTAGCGAAGGGTTATGAAACTTTTGTAGTGCCTGATAATATCGGTGGGCGTTATTCAGTATTAACGGCGGTTGGTCTGTTAGCGATCGCGGTTGCGGGTGTGAACATTGATGCGTTGATGGATGGCGCCGAAGAAGAGCGCGCGGTTTTGATTTCCGATGGCGGTGCGGCGGCAGAATATGCAGCCATGCGCAATGTCTTACTCGCGAAGGGGTATGATATCGAGATTTTAGCTAACTTTGAGCCGCAATTTGTGATGTTTAATGAGTGGTGGAAACAGTTGTTTGGCGAGAGTGAAGGTAAGGAAGGAAAGGGCATTTATCCAGCTAGCGTCGTGGATTCGACCGATCTTCATTCGATGGGGCAGTATATTCAGGAAGGTCGCCGAGCGCTGTTTGAAACTTTCGTAGAGGTTCAGGGTGAATATCGTGGCGTGACTGTGCCAAGTTTTGGCGAGAACCTTGATGGCTTACAGTACCTAGAAGGCAAAGAATTGGATTATATCAACAAGACAGCAAATGTGGCAACGAGGGAAGCGCATAAGGCTGGTGGCGTGCCAGTGTTAGAAATATTGGTACCAGAAATCGATGAGCGGGCGCTGGGCGGTTTGATTTATTTCTTCGAAATGGCGTGCGCACTGAGCGGCTTTTGCTTGGGCGTAAATCCATTTAATCAGCCGGGCGTGGAAGCGTATAAAAATCGCATGTTTGAGCTGTTGGGTAAGCCGGGTTACGAGAAAAAATAACGAAAAGTGGGCGGTGTGCTAACAGGGGTGAAAATTGACTTTTTGGCCCAAGTATGCTATAATAGATAGATGCTATTCGTTAATCTCTTGGAGGTCTGGTTTATATCGATGCTTCCGCTGCTAGAGCTGCGGGGTGCGATTCCGATTTCGCAAGCGATGGGCTTGCCGGTTTGGCCATCTTATATCGTCTGCATTCTGGGTAATCTTTTGCCGGTGCCGTTTATTTATATTTTTGCTGAGAGATTCTTGAAATGGGGGAAAGAAAAAAAGTATGTCGGTCGCTTCTGCCAGTGGTGTCTAAAGAAAGGCTACAAAGCTGGCGATAAGCTATCAAAGAAGACGAGCGGGGCAGGGCTATTTTTCGCATTGATGCTATTTGTAGGGATTCCGCTTCCGGGAACGGGCGTCTGGACAGGCGTGTTGGCGGCTAGCATCTTAAATATGGGCTGGAAGTCGGCGACCTTGGCGTCAGGATTAGGCATAGTCTTGGCGGGGACGATTATGATGACGGCGTCGTACTTTGGATTCAATATGATATAAAAATCTCCCCGGTGGGGGAGATTTTTTTGAAGGGAGAAAGAGATTTTTTGCGGTTAGTTTTTGAATGGATTATTGAGACCGAGCGTGCGGTTGGTCTCAGCGATGCGCATGAGCTCGTTGTACTTGCAGATGCGTTCGGAGCGGCTGAGAGAGCCGGTCTTGATCTGGCCAGTACCGAGACCAACGGCAAGGTGCGCGATGGTAGTATCCTCGGTCTCACCGGAACGATGTGACATGATGCAGCGGAAGCCGTTATTCTTGGCAAGTAAGACAGCGTCGATAGTTTCGGAAAGTGAGCCGATTTGGTTTGGCTTAATGAGAATAGCATTGGCAGCTTTTTCGTCGATGCCTCTCTGGAGCAGCTTGGTGTTGGTGACGAAAAGGTCATCGCCAACGATCTGGATTTTATTACCGAAGCGTTCGGTAAGCATAGTCCAGCCACCCCAGTCGTTTTCGCCGAGGCCATCCTCGATAGAGACAACAGGGTAGTTTTCGATGATCCACTGATACCAGTTGGCGAGGTCGTTGCTGGATTTCCAGTCGCCATTGGTTTTGAGTTCGTAGTGGTCGTCTTTGGCGAATTCGGAAGCAGCGATGTCCATAGCGATACAGATGTCGGTGCCGAGTGTATAACCAGCTTTTTCGACGGCGATTTTGATAAGTTCGAGCGGCTCATTATCGCCATCTTTGACGAATGGAGCATAGCCACCTTCGTCGCCGACCGTAGTGGCATATTTACGTTCCTTGAGGACTCCTTTTAGCGTTTGGAAAACTTCAGAGCCCATACGGACGGCCTCGGCGATGTTGCCAGCGCTGACTGGAATAATCATGTACTCTTGAAAATCAGTTGACCAATCGGCGTGGGCGCCACCATTCATGACGTTCATCATTGGCATAGGAAGGCACATATCATCAGTAGTGCCAGCAAGATCGGCAACATATTCGTAGAAGCGGCGACCCTTGGCATGAGCGACGGCTTTGGCGGTTGCAAGAGAGACGGCCAAAATAGCGTTGGCGCCAAGATTTGACTTGTTTTCGGTGCCATCGAGATCAATCATGAGCTGATCGATTTGGCGTTGGTTGCTAGCATCATTGCCAATGAGGACGTCACTGATTTTGTTGTTGACATTCCAAACGGCTTTAAGAACGCTTTTACCGCCGTAGTTTTCTTTGTCGCCATCGCGGAGCTCGAGTGCTTCGCCTGCGCCAGTAGAAGCGCCAGATGGAACAGCGGCACGGCCAGCGTGGCCACTTTCTAGGATTACATCGGCTTCGACGGTAGGATTCCCGCGTGAGTCAAGAATTTGACGCGCGTGAATAAATTTAATATTGAAATTTTTCTCTTGCATGAGTTGATGCCTTTCTCCCTTAATTCAATGTATAAAAATCTCTTAAGATAATTATATCATAATGCTTGTGATTTTTTTGGAATTCTAATAAAATTTGTGTTATATTTAAGCTAAAGCACAATTAAGGAGGGCAATTTTAGCTATGGCGACAAAAACTACCGCCAAAAAGAAAACCACTGCTTCGAAGGGTGGTAAAACAACCGTAAGCACCAAAGCAAAGAAGGCCGTAAAGAACCTTCCAGTTGGCGTTTACAAAGAAAAAAATCCAGATAGCCACAAAGTCTCTGGCAAATATACATTCTTCTATGTATTGTTTGCTTGCACCACTTTGATTTTTGCCGGTGTTGCAACTTGGCTATTTATCTTCTCAAGTGAACTCTTGGGTAAGTATGAATCCATCGAGACCTGCGCACGCAATCACACCAAGTGTGAAGTTCGCTACACGGGCGAAGATGAAGCCGTTGAGGAAAACAACTAATTTGTGATTAGAGATGCTTGACGACAATAACGCCAAGGAAATGGAGGCTGCGCTTCGCGAGGAAGAAGAGCTAGATATTCCAGATGGTATGACACCGGAAGACTGGCGAGAAATCCAAGAGGAAGCGCAGGCCGAAGAAGAGTTTATTGCCGATCGAGAAGATACGGTTAAGCCGTTGGTGTTCCAGAAAAAGAACGAAGACGGCTCCGTTAAAACAATTGATACAAGGCCTGAGACGCATTCTGTGAGTGCGTCTGATGGCGTATTAGGTTCGGGCGATTTTGAAAAAGATCTAATCGGTGAACCAATTAATAATGAAGAAGAATTAAGGAAAGAAAGCGTAACAAATATGGATGATGATCCAACAAAAACTACTGATGCCGCAGCAGAACCAGTAGATGACGCTCCTGTAGACGATTCAGGTTTAGGTGGTGATACTGAGGCCGAACCAGTCGCAACGGATTCGCCAGAAGATGCTGCACCTGCTAGCGAAGAGTCAGTTGCTGAGCCTGAGACTGCGGCGGAACCAATGTCAGCAGAGGAGACTCCTGCTGTTGATCCAATGAGAGAGGGTGTTGAAGAAGCGGCTTCTACAGATATTCCAGCAGCAACCGATACGCCAACCCCAATTCCTGGCGGTATGCCAACGTCCCCAGTGACGACCGATACGCCAGCTCCAGCGGCGAAACCAGTTGTTCCAAAGAAGAAAAAGAAATTTGGTCTTATTCTAGGTGTCTTAGCATTCCTCCTCGTAGTAGGTGGTGGCGTAGCAGCCTTCTTGTTCTACAATGCGCATGAAGCGCCGGAACAGCAGGTTAAGGATGCTGTTTCGAACGTATTTAATGCTAAGACCGCTGGCGCTACGAAAGTGAGCGCACTTGAAAGTGGTAAATTGCCATTTATCGGCATGAGGGCACAAAGTAAATCAGAGCAATTCGGTGAAATGGATTTGTCATTTGATTTCGCTCTCAAAGGCACTGGAACTTTCTATACGAAGATTTCTGGTCTTGATAAAGTCGTAGATACTTTGAAGGAAGGTTTCCTTGATGCAACTGAAGACTCTAAAGCTTTGGAGAAAGTTATCAATGTGGTCATGGAGCCTATCGATAATAAATGGATTGCCATCAACTTCGATGACGAAGAGATGAAAGCAACGGTAAGCTGCATGAGCGAAAGCATCAATGGTTTGCTTTCGGAAGGCTTCCGCAAGAAAGCTGGCGCGGCATTCGATAAATATCCGTTTGTGAAGTACAAGAAGGATTCAAAAGTCGAAACGCGTGATGGCCTCAACTACTATGAAGTTGAAATCGACGAAGAAATGGGGAAGAAGTTCTCTGAAGAATTGAAAGATACTGATGAGCTCAAAGCCTTCGAGAAATGCTCCACGAGCTTTACCGGTGGTAGTAGCATGATTAAGACGAGTGCTAGACTTAGCACCGCTACTGAGCTAGATGATGACGAATACGAATTTGAATACGAAGAAGAGGATGAAGATTTCGATGTTGTCACGCTTGGCGACAAGGTAGAGGATCGCATCCAATCCATCAAGTTCGGTATTACGAACTGGAATCATGAACTTCAGGCAATTGAGGTTGTCTCCGGTGACGATAAGACTGGTAAAGAAACCGTCAATATCAGCTTCAAGGCTATCTCCGAGAGCGATGTGAAAGATGCTCAATCGATTGAGGATATCGTCAAAGGTATTACGGAAAACATTCCAAAGGTCTTAGGCGAATATGCCTGCGACCGCTTAAAGGAAGAAATCGGTAACGAAGAGTTTGATAAGCAGTACGACTCAAGACAAGAATGTGTCGAATCGATTAAAGATCAGTATGGTGAAGAGTTTGATGTCTCTAATCTACTTGGTGGAATGACGACTACTTCGCTTCGTACAAGAATCTAATTGATAATTAAAAGACCACTCGGAGACGGGTGGTCTTTTTTTGTGCGGTATAATATACTTATGGCAACCGTATCTCTAACGGAACGACAGAAAGAGAAATTGAAACAACTCCCGAAAGAACCAGGAGTGTATTTTCATAAGAACCGCGAAGGCGAAGTGATATATGTGGGCAAGGCAGCGATTCTGCGTAACCGCGTAAGGCAATATTTTCAGTCACCAGAGCGTAAAGATGCGAAGACGCGGGCGCTGGTAGCGGAAATATACGACACGGATTGGATTACGGTTGATACAGAGATGGATGCGTTGTTTCTCGAGAGCGAGATGATTAAGCGCTACATGCCGAAGTGGAATATCCTGTTGCGCGACGATAAGTCGGTGACCTATGTGCGCATTGATATGAAGTCAGAAGTGCCATATGTGTCGATGACGCGCAATCCGGAGGATGATGGAGCGGAGTACTTTGGACCTTATTATGGTAAGGCGCCAATCGCAACAGCGCTGAGGATTTTGCGTCGAATTTTCCCATATTATGATAAGCCGTACAATGGTCGAAAGACATTAAACACAGATTTAGGTCTAACGCCAGGGATTGAGGTGGGAAAAACTACGCCGAAAGATTACAAAGCAAGCTTGCGCCGAATGATTAGCTACCTAAAGGGGAATCGCAAGAAGTTGATTCGTGAGCTGGAGAAGCAGATGTACGAAGCGTCGGCCAAGGGTGAGTATGAAAAAGCGGCAGAATATCGCAATCAGTATTTCGGACTGAAAGGAATTGGCACCAAGATTGTCTTTTCGGATAAGGAGTTCTTGGACATCTCGTCTGATCAAGCGCTGGGTGAGCTAATGGATATGTTGGGCTTAGAAAAGCCGCCAGTACGAATTGAAGGATATGATATTAGTCATCAGTCGGGTAAGAATGTGACCGGTTCGATGGTATGCTTCATTAATGGCACGGCGGACCGAACAAAATATCGTCGGTTTAAACTACATAAGCAGCAAAATAATGATCCGGAAAGTATGCGCGAGATTATAACGCGAAGGTTACACCATCTCAGCGATTGGGGAAGACCAGATTTGATTATTTTGGATGGTTCGGTAGGACAAGTTTCGGCAATTCGTGAGATAGTTGGAGCGGAAAAGATTCCAGTGATTGGGCGCGACAAGAGTGGCGATCATAGTAAAAACGCGCGCGTACGGATTGTGATTCCAAAAGGCACAGAGGATTACGAGATGGTCGAATTGATGCCAGATAGCCATATTGCGAAGCTGATTGCGCGAATTGATGAAGAGAGCCATCGCTTTGCGATTCAGTACCATACTTTATTAAAGCGGAAAGATGCGTTAAAATAAGTTACTAGTTATGATTAAAAAACAACTCTCGACATTCGTAATCAGGTGGCTAATATCGACCGTTGCGATGTATATCTGTCTGAATATGTTCGGCCAGTTTGCGGAAGGCGCAGAAGGGATGCGTTCGTCTTTTTGGTTATACGTAGCGGCGGGTTTGGTTTTTTCGTTGGTTAACTCAGTAGTAAAGCCGATTGCAACGATCTTTTCGTTGCCGCTTTTGTTCTTAACGCTAGGCGTGTTTACGATTATCTTAAACGCGGCGATGGTTGCTTTGACGGTATTATTCTTGCCGGATGTATCAATGGGCTTTTGGGGCGCAATTGGCAGCTGTTTGGTAATTTCCGTCATAAACTTCCTTGTCAATTTAGCGGTGCCTGATGTAAAATAGTATCCATGGAACTAGGTGTTGTATTAACTATTACTACTTTCGTATCGGCAATTTTGTTGATTCTATTAATCTTATTGCAGCAACGCGGCGCATCTCTCGGTGCTGGGTTTGGTGGTTCTGGCGAGCTCAATATTGAGCGCCGTGGTCTAGAGAAATCTCTCTATAATGCCACTATCGTGATGGCATTCATCTTCGCTGCATCGATTCTAGCAATCTTAATCGTTGGATAAATGAAACTACAATTTGAAAAGAGTGGGCAGATCAAAAAAAGGCGGAAGAGTTTTTCGACCCGCTGGAATGAATTCCTAGATAAGACAGGAAAGCATTTTTCGATGCTTTTCGTGGGGCGCCTACAGAATGCGCGGGAAGTGCGTTTATGGATCGCAGAATGGGTTTTATTGGTCGCAGTAGTGTTCATATTTGCTTTAGTGCAGATTTTCTGGTATAGCGACGCCTACGAGACCGACGTCTTCGTGGCTGGCGGTGGTTTTAGTGAAGCTACGCTAGGCAAAGTTAACTCGATGAACCCGCTGTATGCGGCGACTAGCTCGGAAAAGACTTTGGCGAAGTTGATGTTCGCGAACTTGGTTTCGCCGGATGTATCGGGTCACATGAAGGGCGAGCTCGCAAAGACGATCGAGATGGATAAGACGGGTAAGATTTGGAAAGTTACTTTACGCGACGGTTTAGTTTGGTCGGATGGCGAACCAATTACGGCAGATGACATTGTTTACACGGTTAACTTAATTACCGATACGACGGCCAAGACGACGATTTCGGTAGATTTTTCGCACGTAAAGCTAGAAAAGATTGATGATAAAACGGTGCAGTTTACTTTGCCGTCAACTTACATCGATTTTGCAGATAGCTTGGAGTTTCCATTAGTGCCATCACACGTACTAAAGGATATTAGTCCGGCATTGGTATATGAGAGTGACTATTCGAGAAATCCGGTCAGCTCTGGTCCGTTCGTGTTGAATGCATTGCAGGCTAGCACGGCGACTGAATCAAGTATGCAGACGATTTATTTGAACCGCAACGAGAACTATTTCTTGGCAGATACGATGTTGGCTTCCTTCACACTGAAGACTTATGAGAACATCAATGATATCGTTGACGCTCTACGCGCGTCCGACGTGACTGCGACCGCAGAATTGGGGGCAGAGAGCATGAATAATCTGCCAGTTTCGATTGGTAGGCGCTCGAGCGTCGTGAATGGTGGTGTGTACGCGTTTTTGAATACCGAGACGGACCACCTGAAGAATATCAAGGTGCGTCAAGCTATTCAGGCCGGCGTTGATATGGCAGTAGTGCGCGATGGTATTGATGATTTGTTGGCGCTAGATTATCCGATTCTCGAAGATCAAGAGAGTGATTTGGAATACCCGGAAATAGTTAAATATGATTTGGAGGCAGCGAAAAAGCTGCTCGAAGAGGCGAAATACACCTATGAGAACGATAAGCTAAAGACGGCTGAGGGGGAAGAGGTGCAGATTACAATTGCCGTTGCAAAAAGGGATATGATTACCGGTGTTGCTGAGAGGTTTGCAGGGGAGCTAAAGAAGCTGGGCTTTGAGGTGATTCTGAGTATCTTTGATGAATCGTTGGTGTCGGAAGACTTCTTTGCGACCGTAGTACGCCCACGCGATTTCGATATTTTGATATATGAGATTGATTTGGGCGTAAGTGCGGATCCGTTCGTATATTACAGCTCCACACAGGCCTCAGAAGCGGGCTGGAACTTCAGTAACTATAAGAATGGCTTAGCCGACGATGCATTGCTGTCTGCGCATACTACGACAGATAAACAGCTACGTAAGACTAAGTACGAGTCGTTCCTGAAGTATTGGATGAATGATGTGCCGGCAATTGGTATCTATCGATCAACATTGAACTATTATTTTATTCAGAACCGTCAGATTTATTCTGAGGATATGCGACTAACGGATAAGTTGGATCGTTTTGCGGATGTGCGTTATTGGGCGAGCGAACGCAAGCCGGTCAATATGACGCCATAGTAGCATTTTACAAATGTGGGGAAGTGTGATAAGATAACCTTACCTGCGCCCGTGGTGGAATTGGTAGACACGCTAGCTTGAGGTGCTAGTGGCTATTCAAACGGCTGTGCTAGTTCGAGTCTAGTCGGGCGCACCATTAATTGAAGTTAAAATCGCCCATTCGGGCATTTTTTCTTGCCATTGCTCGGTCAATAACCGCGCAAGACAAGAAGAAAATACCCGCTTGAACGATTTTATCCTTCAATTAATTGAATGATATTATTCTCGGGTGCTTTTTCTTTCAGAAAAAGATGGGCGGGCGCACCATTAATTGAAGTTAAAATCGCCCATTCGGGCATTTTTTCTTGCCATTGCTCTAGGTAAATAGGGATGAAATCGCTTGTATTTAATCCAAGAAGAGGCTATAATATTTCCATAAGCTTTATAGGTCGCAATAAGAGAGGTATTTTTTAAATGAAACAAAAACTAATAAGTTGGATTTTTGGCACTGCTCTTGTTTCACTAATGATGAGTTCTGGCGCTTTTGCAGCGGATGTGGGGAGTTTTGCGGACTTAAAGACTGCAATAGCGGGCGACGAAACTGAAATTACTATTACCTCTGATTTTTCTTTTGATGAAAATATAACCGTATCTCGCGAAATAGTTATCAATGGTAACAATAAAGTCTTATCTAGGGCTGAAGGTTTCAGTGATACGCTTTTTTCTGTTAGTAGTGAAGGTAATTTAACGATAAATGAATTAATATTTGATGGCGGCGCTCCGGGTTGGTCAATGGATTTCGAAAATGGTAGTCATGACGGGAGTGGCTATTTCCGCGTACCGTTAATTAGTTCTGATAGTGATATTCTTGAGACAAATCCATTGATTGTGAGCGCGGGTGAATTAAATGTGACATCTTCGACTTTTCGCAATATCCGCAACAACTCAACTGATATTAGTAAGTCTGGTGGCGCGATTCGTGTCTCTGCTGGAAAAACTCAGATTAATGATACGACTTTTAATCATTGCGCAAGTCGTCGCGATGGTGGCGCCTTGTACGTTGCAGGCGGTGAAGCGGTGGTTAAAGATAGTAGTTTTATTGGCAATGCTGCCGGCGCAGGATATGAAGGTCAAGTCCATGGTGGCGCTGTTTATGTGAATGGCGCAAGTAATATTTCGATTGATAATACTCTATTTCAAGACAACTTCGCGCAGCACAATGGCGGGGCGATCATGTTGCAGGCTAAAGGTAGCGATATTGAGGTTTCTAATTCGACATTTACTCATAACATGAATGGTAATGACGGTGCAGCAATAGCGCTAGAATCTACTTCGACAAAGCATAGTATTAGAATTACGGATAGTGTCTTTGATGGCAATCAGGGTTTGGCTACTAAAGGTCAAAGTATGGGTACAATTTGGCTAGATGGATGGAAGAATGACGTGACGATGCCGGCCATTTTCAGCAATTTGACTTTCCTAAACAACCATACGGCACACGGTAGTTCGTTTGCATCCTATGGAACTAATGCGCCATATTGTATATTCGACAATATTGAATCTTACAACAATACGGCGAACGGTATGGGTGGTTTCTTTATCCAGGAAGGAACGTATTTAATTAGCGGAGCAAATATACACGATAACCAGTCAGGAAATGGCGGTGGCATTGTTGCAGTTGGTGGCAATGTCGTAGTGGACGACTCTGTAATTAAAAATAATACGGCGGGGCGCGGCGGCGGTGCGATGGCAATTTTCGGCAGTTTGACCATTAAAAACACCGAAATTACTAACAACCATGCGACCAGTTATGGTGGGGGCATATCTGCATATAGTATGTATGCTAGTTATGGTAACCCGGAGTTGCACTTAGAGAACGTATTAATCAAAGATAACTCTGCTGATAATGCCGGTGGTGGCTTAGCAATTCAAGATACAGGAACAGCACATAGTACAGTTACGGCTGATGATGCGACGAAGATTTATGATAACAGTGCCGCGGTGGCAGCAGATGATGTGCTTTATACTCACGCTAATTCGACTGCTGGCGCAAATACGACACTCGATAATATTGGAATAGCGGGATTGTTGGGGATTGATGGCTGGTATTATGATACGGCCGATGATCGTTTTAAGGATACTGACGACCCTACGGTGTTTAATGATTACGTAAATAATGACGGTTCGGTGGCGTTTTATATTAAAGCTGCGGGTATTTCTAATGGTGATTATGATGGCAACGGCGGTTCAACCGACGCACTTCCGGTAACTATTAAGTATGGCGAAAAATTTGTTGTTGACGACGATATTCCGGTGCGTGAAGGGTATACCTTTGTTGGCTGGAACACGAAAGCCGATGGTAGCGGTACGGAACTGAAAGCTGGAGATGAATATGACGGTAGTGATGGTTGGACGCTTTATGCGCAATGGGAGCCAAATCCGTCTAAGATTGTATACAACGCTAATGATGGTAATGGCTCGACGCCAAACACTGAAGGTGTAGTAGATGAGACGGTACAGGTATCCGACAATGGCTTTACGCGCGATGGCTATACTTTTACTGGTTGGAACACGAAAGCTGATGGTACGGGAACAAATTTTGACGAAGGCGATGATTATCTGTTGACGGTGGATGATTTAAATCTTTATGCGCAGTGGGAGGCGAATCCGGCAAAGTTATCTTATGACGCGAATAATGGCGTTGGTACAATGGCTGATACTACGGGTGTCACCGATCAAACTGTAACCGTGTCCGACAATGGCTTTACGCGTGATGGTTATACCTTTACTGGTTGGAACACTAAAGCAGATGGCACGGGGACGGATTACGATGAGGCGGCTGATTATGTACTTCCTGCGGGCAACTCGGTTCTTTATGCAAAATGGCAGGCCAATCCGTCCAAGATAGTTTACAATGCCAACAGCGGCACCGGTTCAATGAATGATACTACTGGCGTTGTTGACCAGACTGTTCAGGTGTCTGATAACGGCTTTACTCGCGAAGGTTACACCTTTACCGGCTGGAACACCAAGGCTGACGGCACTGGCGATAGCTATGGTGCTGGCGACGACTATACTTTATTGCCAGAACAAACAACTCTTTACGCTCAATGGCAAGCTAATCCTTCGAAGGTTACATATGATGCCAATGGCGGTACTGGCTCAATGAATGATACTACCGGTGTCGTTGATCAGACCGTGCAAATATCTGAAAATACATTCACCCGTGATGGCTACACCTTCACCGGTTGGGACACTAAAGCTGATGACAGTGGCGTGGATTATGCTGAGAATGCTGATTATACACTTACGTCGGAAAACTTAACTCTTTATGCTCAGTGGCGAGCCAACCCTTCGAAGGTTACATATGATGCCAATGGTGGTACTGGCTCAATGTCGGATACAACGGGTGTAGTTGATCAGACCGTTCAGGTATCTGATAACGGCTTCACTCGCGAGGGTTACACTTTTACCGGTTGGAATACGAAAACCGACGGTACTGGTGACAGCTATGCTGCAAATGATGATTTCGTGTTGGGCGTAGATCAGACGACTCTTTATGCTCAGTGGCAGGCCAATCCATCCAAAATTACTTATGTTGCGAATGGCGGTACTGGCTCTATGTCGGATACTACAGGTGTAGTTGATCAGACCGTTCAGGTGTCTAATAATGGTTTTGCCCGCGAAGGCTATACCTTTACGGGTTGGAATACGAAAGCTGATGGGAGCGGGACAGATTACGGAGAAAATGCAAATTATGCGCTCACTCCTAATGACCTTACTCTTTACGCTCAATGGCAGGCTAACCCATCCAAGATTGTATATAACGCCAATGGTGGCACTGGCTCCGTAAATGACACCGAAGGCAACGTTGATGAGACCGTCCAGGTCGCCGAGAACGTATTCACTCGTGATGGTTACACCTTCACTGGCTGGAACACTAAAGCTGACGGTACTGGCGATAGCTATGGTGCTGGCGACGATTACACTTTGCTACCAGAACAAACCATTCTTTACGCTCAGTGGCAAGCCAATCCGTCCAAGGTTACCTATAACGCCAACGGTGGCGCCGGCTCCATGATCGATACTACCGGTGTCGTAGATCAAACCGTTCAGATTGCCGATAACGCATTCGTACGCGATGGCTACACTTTCACCGGATGGAATACCAAAGCTGATGGCAGTGGTGTAGACTACGCTGAGGGGGTAGATTATACGCTTACGCCAAATACGCTCGAACTATTTGCACAATGGTCCGCAAACGCTTCCAAGATTATATACAACGCTAATGGTGGCACTGGCACCGTAAATGATACCGAAGGTAGTGTTGATCAAACCGTTCAAATCGCCGAGAACGCATTCACTCGTGATGGTTACACTTTTACTGGCTGGAACACTAAAGCTGACGGTACTGGCGATAGCTATGCCGCAAATGACGATTTCGTACTAGGAGCAGAACCGGCAGTACTTTATGCGCAGTGGGAAGCGAAACCTTCAAAAGTATCTTACGCAGCGAATGACGGTGCCGGCTCGATGGATGACACGACTGGTATGGTAGATCAGACTGTACAGATATCCGAAAATGAATTTACTCGTGAAGGTTATACCTTCGTTGGTTGGAATACTGAAGCCGATGGCAGCGGTGTAGATTACGCTGAAAATGTAGACTTTTCATTATTGCCGAGCGAATTAATACTCTATGCTCAGTGGGAAGCTAACCCTTCCAATATTATCTATAACGCCAACGGTGGTAACGGCACAATGGATAATACCCAGGGTGTCGTAGATCAAACCGTTCAGGTTTCAAACAACGAATTCGCGAGAGACGGATATGAGTTCATTGGTTGGAATACCGAAGCTGATGGCAGCGGGGAAGAATATGTCGCCGCCGATGACTATACACTCACCCCTAGCGACTTAACTCTTTATGCGCAATGGAAATTGATCCCGGTCACTCCGGCTGATGGTAATGAGGACAAAAACCCGGCAACCGCAGATTATGGCGTGGCACAATTTGTAGGTACTATAATAGCAATCGCAGCTGGTGCATTCGTAGCGATTAAGCGTTACTCTAGGCGATAGAAAGCGATAAATATGATGGAAGAATCGGCATTAATTTGCCGATTTTTTCACCTAATCTAGTCTTTACAAAAGAGGACGCCGTAGTATATAATAGTTACAACTGATGCGGGTTTAGCTCAGTTGTTTAGAGCGCTTCCTTGCCAAGGAAGAGGTCGAGAGTTAGAGTCTCTTAACCCGCACCATCCAGAAAATGACGCCCGATGGGGTGATTTTTTTATGTTTAGTTTATAATGATGTTATGTCTATGCTACGCTACGAAAAGATTTTGGCCGAGCGCAAGGATATCGAGCAACTATACCTCGAGTCTTTCCCAGAAGAAGAGCGCTATTCTTTTTGGGCCATCATACAGCGCGCCCAGAGCGAGAATATAGATTTTTTCGCCGTTTATAACGATTCTCAACTCATTGGTTTTACTTATTTGATTTACCGCCAAGACATCACTTACGTATTTTATTTGGCGGTCGCGCCAAGCCTTCGTAATCATGGCTATGGTTCACAAATATTAAAAGGCATCATCGAGCAGAATCAAAATAATAAAATCCTGCTCTGTATCGAATATCCAGACGACGAGCTAAAAATACGCCGCCGTAATTTTTACCTTAGAAACGGCATGCACTCCACCGGAGTAATTCTCGAAAACTTTGGCCTAAAGTACGAGTTCCTATGCTCTCAGCCGGGTTACCAGCCAAGCGCAGAGACGATTAGCGAAATTTATAAAACGCTTGCCGACAATTCGGAGGCTGGGCTAGAGATACGCAAGAACCTAGAAACAGAAAACATTCGCCTAGGATACCAAAAACGCATGACTTTATAAAATTTCATCACCCCTATGGTGCACCATTTTTTGTTGGTTTGTTTTTTTTATTGAAGTAATAGTGGGGTAAAAAAACCGAGGAGCTTTTGGCTCCTCGGTTTCGTGTAAGTTTATATCTACATACGTTTGAATTTGATACCTTCGCCGTCTATGGTAATGGTGACATAATTCTTGTCGTCAGACAATGTCCATGTGCCTTTTTGAGTTTCACCATCCTCGTCGGTTGCAGTGATAGTACCGTCTTCGGTCCAAGTGAATTCTACGGATTCAATCATTGGCTCGTCCTCTTCGTCATCATCATCTTCTTCTTCGTCGTCGTCCAGATTCGCCAATGAGGAATTCGAGTAATCGATAGTAATATTACCTTTACCGTTGTTCTTAAATTCAACAGTGTAGAGGCCGCCAGTGGCTTTGATGAAGGCTACGCTTTGAGTATCTTCTTGACCGTCGGAAGTGATGACGGAATAAATTTCGTATTTGCCGACTACCGTGTCAGAAGAAGTCGTATTACCGCCATTGCCGCCGCCGTTTTCATTGCCGCCGTCGTTTTCGCTACCGCCGCCGTTTTCATTGCCGCCGCCGTTTTCGCTACCGCTGTTGCCGCCGTTTTCGTTGCTGCCATTGTTGTTGCCGCCGTTTTGGGAGGTATTGTTGTCTTTCTTTTCATCGCCGCCCTTATTGATATTTGGGAGGATGAGAGTAAACAATACGACGAGGATAATTGCGATCGCGACGACGCCTACAATAATGCCGATAATGAGGCCGGTATGGCTTTTCTTTTCACCTGCTGGTTGCGCATTGTTCGCGAATAGTGGTTGCGCGGTTGCAGAGGTAGCTGCAGCTTCGGTTGCAACGACTGGAGCAGGATCGGCTACTGGTGCTGCCGGTTCTTCTGCTGGGGCTTCGGCTGGAGTTTCAGCTGGAGCTGGTTCTTCCACAGGAGCGGCCTCTTCCGCTGGAGCTGGCTCAGAAGTTGGCTCCTCAGGGGTAGTTTCCTCTGGGGTTGGGGTTTCTATTGGTTCTTCTGGGGCCTTATCGTCAGGCGTCATAAAAGTTATTCTCCTTATGGTAATTTATTTAATTATACATGAATTACCGTTAAAATAAAAACCCCTTTCGGCGAGGGAAGGGGTTTAGCAATGTGACCGGGTTTTATTCGACGCGAACGAATTTGACGACCGACTGAGCGTCATCGGTAACGGTGACATACTTGTGGTCCTGAGAGAGTTCATACATGCCTTCAGCGGCTTCATTTTCTCCATCTTCTTTAACGGATAATTTGCCATCCTTGAAAGTGAAGTCACGCGAAACGTTGCCGGATTCGGTCTTGCGGCTAAGTGTGCCGGTGCCATCTTCATTAAAGACGATAGATAATTCTATGCCGTACTCATCTTTATAACGTTGAACTTCTTCGGTGTTTTCATTACCCTCCGAGTCGATGATGGCGTAGCCTTGATAGTTGCCGACTACGTATTCATCAGCGACGAGGGATTCGGTCTGATTGTCTTCTGGATTAGATTTAGGGCTATTAATTGCGAAGAAGGCGATAAGGATGGCAGCTAGAATGGCAATAATGCCGATAGTAATACCTATGATGAAGATTATTTTCTTTTTTGATTCGTCTGACTCCATAAATACTCCTTAACAGTTGAAATTATTATATATGATTTTGCATAATAATGGTTTTTGTGTTATAATAGTAGTTAATCTTTGGTGGGAGCTCTTTAAAAAATATCTGGAGGTGGCTGTAATCGTGCAAAGTATTATCAAGGATTATGGCGGTCGTGTATTATTGGTACCTCTTGCCAATAGAGTCAGAAAAGGTAGAGGCGATGACATCACGGTCGTCGTAAACCACGAACTCAATTCGGATTTCGGGTGTCTTGATATCGATCTCTATAAAGATGACTACGAGTCGGCAAAGAAGTTGGCGCTCAGCAGAAAGAGTCGGAGATATGGCTGTCCAGTGATGGCGGCAATTCAGGATCCGGAAAGCGGCTCGCCGATGATTTTGGCCAGACGCGTGGAGCGAGATGGGGAGTCATTTTTTCTCGCCGTAATCTTTAATGCGGCTTTTTCGACGCCGTATGAAAATCGCAGGGGGAGCTATTGCCTGAGGATGACCAGGGAAGTTGATCCTAGACAGGTTTTTTCGGAACGAATCAAATTTGAACCGGGCGAGATTATCACCTGGACGCCCGATCAGCTGAAGATGCTGAACTTGGACGGGTAAAAAGTCGCGGTTGTTCATGAGCTATCCACCATAAAGATGTTTTCCAGCCGGAGCGCAGGCGCGCTCCGGATTTTTTATGCATAATAATTTTGCGTTGATTGTGATATTATAGAAATAGAAAAAATGCGAGGTGTAATGAAAAAAACTTTATTGGTGGGCTTGGCCCTGTGTGCTTTATTAAATATTAGTTTTTTGACGATTTCGGCGAGCGCTTGTCTTGGTCCTGACGGAAAACCGGTTGAAGGAACCGATGGTGAGGTAACGAATTGTGCGACCGTAGTAGAAGAACCGGAGCCGTTTGAGGTCAGTACAGATGCAATTGATTTTGGTTATTTTTCCGAAGTCGGACGCTCTTACACGCAGACTTTCGTGCTCTCGAATAATACCGGCGAAGCGGTAGCCGTAAAGGTTTCGCCAACTAAGCCAGAAACTGCAGGTCTTTCGGATGACAATAAACTCGGTGCTGACTGGATCGTGATTGTAGGCGGAGTTAAATTCTTCGAGATTCCAGCTCATTCCACTAAGACTGTTGGTCTACGCGTGATGGTTCCAGCCGACGCTAAACCAGGCTCGCAATATGCAAAGATAATCATTGACAACACCACCGCAAAAGAAACACACGAAATTGACGTTCGCATGACGGTTGCTACTGAAGGTTTAGCCTTTGGTGGAGAAGTCGTAAAGAGTGAAGCTGCACCAGTTAGCTTGGATGAAAAACTTCGCGCTAGCATGACCGTAAAGAACGGCGGAAATGCTGGTTTTGAGGCTGAGTATTCCGTCCGTGTAAAATCCAAGTTTGCTTCTAATACGGAAGAATGGAAAGAAGCCTACAAGACGTCGGCTACTGTCTATCCTGGCTCGGAACATAAGTTTGAGGTTCCAAGCGATGAAGTCGAAAAGCTCGGTTATGGCCTGTTTACGATTGAACAAAAAGTTGTGTATATAAATTCCAAGGGTGAGAAAATTGAAGAAGTTTCAACACGTACAGTCTTGAATCTGCCAGTTTGGGCGCTCTGTGTGGCTGGTGGCGTGATAGCGCTCGCTATTGTCGTTACGATCATCGTGAAGGTGGTTAGGAAAAAGAAGTATGGCGACGATGAAGAAGATTGGGACGAGGAAGAAGAGGAAGAAGAGAAGCCAAGGAAGGCAAAGAAAGCCGCCAAGAAGACCGCTAAAAAAGAGAAGAAAGTAAAAGCCAAAAAAGAAAAGAAAGTCGATATCGAAATCGATCAAGAAGATATTGAAGGTTAAAAAAGTTCCGCCGAAAGGCGGAATTTTTGTGTCAAAAAAATGGTGAGTCCGGTGATCGTTTCAATTTGTTCAACTCTCGCCGACTCACATTTTTTCTTCAAAAAAATGGTGAGTCCGGTGAGACTTGAACTCACGACACCCTGCTTAAAAGGCAGGTGCTCTAACCAGCTGAGCTACGGACCCAATGCAGAGTATTATACTCTGATCTGGCAAAAAAGCAAGAGCTAATCGCTAATTGGTGAGCCTTGGCGCTCTTCCATTTGACGGCGAGCTTCTTCGTATTGCTGATTCATTTGCTCGACGGCTTTATTGTAGTCCGTAGAATAATTGGTTTCGGTTTTATTCATACGATCGAAGGTCGAAATAGTATGGATGATGCCAAAGATGATGGCAATTGAAATCATGAGAGAAACTGCAACAATAATGACGGTGTGGATGGCAAAGATTTTGCCAAAAATTGTGGTAGCAGGGGCAAGATTGAAATCATTGGCAGAAAGTTTTGCGGCGGCAGCTTTGATATCGGAAATGACATCCTCAGCTTCATACTCGATGATGAAATCGCGTCGGCAAGAGTCGCAATGTGCAGAGCGATCGCCGGATGAAAATTTAAGGTTAGCACTACAATTTGGGCATTTTTTCTCAATGATTTTCATGCTTATATGATAGCACAACTTGCGAGAAGGGAAGGCTTGTGGTAATATTGTTGGTACGGGCGGTTAGCTCAGTTGGCTAGAGCGCGTCTTTGACGTAGACGAGGTCATAGGTTCGAATCCTATACCGCCCACCATTATTCGAGTTAGAATCCGTCATCTTGGCGGTTTTTCTTTTTTCGCTCGATATGTAAGCTCATGCTTTACTTCATAAGCGTAATCTGTTATAATTCTGAGTAAGTTTTTTATAAGTCGCGGGAATGAGCGAAAAACTCGTTCCCGTTTTATTTGCAAAAAAGGAAAGGGCAATGAACGACAAATCAAAAATCCGCAATGTGGCGATTATTGCGCACGTCGACCATGGGAAGACGACGCTAGTTGATGCTCTCTTGAAACAGAGCAATACTTTTCGCGATAACCAGGCGGAGATGGGCCAGACCTTGATTATGGATTCTGGCGATCAGGAACATGAGCGCGGTATTACGATTACCGCTAAACAAACCGCCGTTTATCATAATGGCTACAAAATTAATATTATCGATACGCCAGGACACGCGGATTTTTCTGGCGAGGTTGAACGCACGCTCAATATGGCGGATGGCGTACTTTTGATTGTCGATGCCCAGGAAGGTCCAATGCCACAGACGAAATTTGTGCTGCAGAAGGCTTTGGAACTCAATTTAACGCCGATTGTGATTATCAACAAGATTGATAAGCCAGCGGCACGTCTTGGCGAAGTTGAGGATGAAATTGGCGATTTGTTCCTCGAACTTGCAACTAACGAAGAGCAACTTAAGTATCCAACTTATTACGCAATTGCACGTGATGGTAAAGCTGGTAAGACGCCGGAACTCGACGATGATTTACATGTGATTTTCGATGCAATTATTAACGAAATTCCAGAACCGCAGGTAGATGTGGATGATTCGAAGGGTGCACAGCTACTCGTAGCAGCGCTTGCGGCTGATAGTTATCTTGGCAAATACGCCATTGGTAAGATTTTCCGCGGCAAACTCAAGAAGAATGAGCAAGTTTCCATCATGAAGACGAATGGCTCAATCGTGAAGAGTAAGATTGATAGTTTGTATACTTATCGCGGTTTAGGTCGCGAAGAGGCAACGGAAGCTATCGCTGGCGATATTGTAGCGCTAGCAGGCCTTAGTGAAGCGAGCATTGGCGATACGGTGGCAACGGGCGAAAACCCGGAGGCTTTGCCGACGATTCAGCTTGAAGCGCCAACGCTTAGTATTTACATTGGACCAAATACCTCGCCGCTTAAGGGTCGTGAAGGTGAATTTACGACTTCGCGCCAGATTGGCGATCGCCTGAAGCGCGAACTCGAAACAAATATTGCATTACGCCTGGAGCCAGAAGGCCTCGGCTATAAAGTTTCTGGTCGCGGTGAGTTGCATCTTTCGGTTTTGATTGAAACGATGCGCCGTGAAGGTTATGAAATGGAAGTGGGCCGCCCAGAAGTGGTTTACAAAGAAGAGAATGGCGTCGAAATGGAGCCAGTCGAGGAACTTACGATTGAGGTTTCGCCGGAGTTTGTCGGTGCTGTTTCGCAAGAACTCGGCGTGCGCAAAGCCGAACTGGTTGATCAGGAAATGACGACGACTGGCAGCACGCGTTTCCGCTATATTATTACTACTGCTGCACTGATTGGTCTCCGCAATAATCTTTTGACTGAGACGAAGGGTACGGCGATTATGAATACCTTACCGAAAGGTTATCAGCCGGCAACTTCACATTATCGTCAAGAGCGTAATGGCGCATTGGTTGCGTCTGAAGCGGGGCAGAGTACGGCTTATGCGCTTGATGCCGCACAGGCGCGTGGTATTTTATATATTCCGCCACAGGTTGATGTTTATATGGGTATGATTGTTGGTCTTTCCAAGAAAGATGAGCTCGATATTAACGTTTGCCGCGAGAAGCAGCTAACTAACATGCGTACGCATGCTTCTGATGGTGCGATTCAGCTGACGCCATATACGCAGCTTTCGCTTGAACAATGCTTGGATTTCTTGATGGAAGACGAGCTGCTCGAGGTGACACCGAAGAGTTTGCGTCTGCGCAAGCGTGACCTTGATCCAATTGTACGCAAACGCAAACGTAATCACGCATTATAAATTTACACGCCACTCATTGCGGGGAATGAGTGGTTTTTTGTTGTTAAAAATACAACGTAATAACGAAGATACCTTTTGTTGTTTCGATATAAATCGAGTATAAAATGTATACAATTAACATAAGCGGTGATATGATAGATAATGAATATAATGTTTAGGAGTAATAAAATGAAGAGGAATAAAAAACTATTAGTCTTGTTGGCGCTATTTTTGGCGGTGTTCGCAGTGGGCGGTACGATAGCCTATTTGACGGATACGACTACGGAAACGACAAACACGTTTACGTTTGGTAAAGTCGATATCGAGTTAACTGAGACTGGTTGGGTAGCTGCTAATGCAGAAGATCTTAACCCGGGCGCAGTTGTTGACAAGGATCCAAAAGTTGTAGTCAAGCAAGGCTCAAAGTCGGCATATGTCTTTATGGAAGTTACGATGCCTGCACAGGTTAATAGTAAGGATGTTCTTGCTTTGACTAACCTAGATACTACCAACTGGGCAGTCGTGAACACTTCTGGTACCAAGACTGTCTATGCATACGTCAGCGGTGGTAGCATGAAGAAAGTTGACGCCAAGACCGCTGATGTTTCTACTGAGGCACTATTTGATAAAGTTACGGTCAATAATACCTTGACTAATACCGATGTCCAGGCTATTCCGGCCACCGGTTTGAACATTGTGATTAAAGGCTATGCTATTCAGGCCGATGATTTGCCTGACACGGCAACTACTCCAGCTCAAATTTGGGCATTACTCCAATAATAATTGATTAAACAAAAATAGTGAGAGATTGATGAAGCGCGCGATATTGCGAAAGTCATGTATCGTCTTAGCCCTAGCAGTAACATTACTGCTAGGGTGCGCTTCGCTCTCGGGTAGTACTTTGGCGTATCTGACGGCGTCCGTTTCGGTGACGAATCAATTTACGTTCGAACAACTTCCGCTAGGAAATAATCGAACAGATACGTTAAATTATTACTATCAAGGCAGTAATGGTACGAATGGGCAAATTCGAGATACGGGTTATCGCGATGTTAGGGTAAGTTATCGCGTAAACGAGATCATTTGTGCTACTAGCCAGAATACGAACATTGCGGCACCGCCAAACGGTTTTCGGCTTAGCTATATTACCGTCGATGGCGTGAGGGTAAATGCGGGTGGATGCACGCTGCAGCCAAATCGCAATAATATAGCAATAAATGTTTATTTTGAGCCGATAACCTACACGATTTCTTATGATTTTAATGGCTATAATGAGAGCGACATTACATTTACGGACTTACCGTTGCAAACAACTTATACGGTTTACGATATGATTGGGGTGCCATATGATGCACAAACAGTTGCGGATGGGACGTACTCTGGTTGGGAGCAATTCTTCTATTGCACAATCGGCGGATTGTTTGGCGGAGGCGATTCGATTGAGTGTAGCGAAGACGTACCTGGAGCGAGCGTGAATGGCAATACTTTGCTGGGTTGGGAAGATCAGAATAATACTTTGCACACTTATGCTAATGCCGCCGCTGGTAGCAGCTGGGCGACGGAGATTAACCTGAGCGGTAATAATACCAATGTTTATAGTACTCTCGCAAATCGTCAGACGGGTAATTTAGCTCTGACGGCGCGTTGGGAGTACGAAGTAGCTGGACCAAACAATATGAATAGCTTAAATAATAAGATGGTTGCACCTGATATGGTTGAGCCTATAGCGGAAGAAGGAACCGTTATTGATGTGGCCGAGAATACGGTCGAGCAGAATGATGCTTCGGAGGACGAGCCTATAGAGTTACCAGATGATTCTGAAAAAATCACAGAGACTCTGGAAGATGCGAAAGAGCTAGAACAAATAGAAACGGGTGGAACTGAGGGGGTCGAGAATGGCGATTCGGCGACAGAATAGAATATTTGTCGTACTCGATATTCTGTTGACGATAGTGATGCTGGCGTCTGCAGCATATGCGGCGGTTACATCGGTGGTCTCTATTGAAAATGAGATTTCAGTAGGCGCCGTTAATATTGAGCTTAGCCATTATCGCGACGATAGCGGCAATGAGCAAGAAAAAATATATCAAGACGAAGATATCGTTGGCGATTCTTTTGTGTCTTCTATTCCGAGAATTAAGAATCTTGGCATATCGAGCTATATTCGATTGAGAGTTGATTATTATGATGGTGGCGGGAATTTCACTGAAAGGGCCACGGTAATTGATTTAGGCGCGGATTGGGCAGAAATTGGTGATTATTATTATTTGACGCGCGAAGCGGTTACAGGTGAGTCCTTGGACGTCTTTAAGGGCATTTCTGTTCCGGCTAGCTGGGATGACGGAAATAGCCAGGTCGTGATGATAATGAAAGCCGAAGCCGTACAGGCAGCACATTTTAACCCGGATTTCACGAGCGATCAGCCTTGGGGTGTGATAACAATCAAGGATTTTGATGATAATTATCAGATTGATTCCGAAGACCATACGTCGGCGGTAACAATTACGTATGATGATTCGGCGGAAAAATACGTCAGCGTACCAGATAATTTCTTAACGAGGTTGAACGTATTAGTACCAGGTGATTCAGCCAATGGCGAAATCACAATCGAGAACAGCGATTCTGAAGAACATGAGATTTGGATGGAGATGGATATTCCAAATAGCAGCCTTGGCGATACATTTATCGTGACGGTGAAACGAGGCGACGAAGTGATATTCGATGGTACGGTGTCTGATTTAAATAATCTTTCGTTAGGGAAATATCCAAGCGGAAGTAGTGATACAATAACAATTAGCCTGGAACTCCCGGCCGAGGCAGGAAACGATATTAGCGGCATAGCGAGCGATATCAATTGGGGCTTCCGCGTAGACAAGAAGGATAGCGAGCCGGTGCCAGACGCACCGAAAACTGGCGATGATATTACGACGGCTATAACGATATTCTTCATTTCGTTTATTGGTTTAATAATTGTTTCATTGTTCCAGAAGCGTGGTCAGAAAGAAGAACGATAGTGGTAAAACATACTAAAAAAACAGATGATAGCAGCTGGTCTGATCCAGTTTTCGTATTGAACAAATTATTTAATTTTGTGATTTTTGTACTGATTGGGCTTGGCGTAATATTTTTGGGTCTGTTTATTTTTGGGATTCGCCCATACGTGGTTTTGTCCGGTTCGATGGAGCCAGAAATTAAGACTGGAAGCATCGTTTTGGTTAATCAGAATGTGAAGTTTTCTGAGGTGGAAGAGGGCGATGTAATTACCTTTAGAAGTGGCGAAGCGATGGTGACGCACCGCGTGTATAAGATTGACGGAGACCACATTATTACTAAGGGCGACGCGAATAATACGACGGATGGTGGTTTTGTGACAGCATCGACTTTTATCGGAAAAGATATCCGCACCATTCCGAAGCTGGGGTATTTTACGAGCTTCTTACATACTGTGCCGGGGATGGCGACGTCTGGTTTGGTGTTATTAGTGCTTGTGGCCGGTAGCATATTGACTAGTCGTGAAGGTGACGAGAATGGGAAGAAAACCAAGAAGTCGGAAGGTTCGGAAGAAACCGAATAATCATTCGCGCTTAAGTTTGAGTTTTCGCGTATTTTAGGTCAGAATAATAACAGAGGAAACAATCTAAAAATAATAGGGGGGTGTGACTTAGTGTTTCTTAGCGCATTGTCTTTTTTGGTTACTGTTGCGGTAGTCGGCTTTGTCACTTTCTGTGCATATAGCCTGATCGACGAAAAAATTATCGCACCGCGGGTCTGCAGTGCTTCGGTGATGAGGGTGCAGAGGTATATCGCAAGGATCAACTGGGATTATTGCCAGGAATCCGTCTCGGATATTATAAGGGACGAGCGTGATGTTCGGACGACTCATCTTGTAGGCATTGGCGTCGTGATTTTTGTGGCGATACTTTTGTTTTTTCCAAGTGGTTTGACTTTTTGGATAATTCCGCCGTGGGCAATCAAGATTGGCCTTTTGGGTGGCTTTTTGCTGAATATAGTCGGAGATTATAGGGTATCCAGAAACACCAAGGGCGCAGTCGGGGCATTCGAGCGGATTGATGATGGCGACGGTGCTTATTTCGAGGGCATGTGGTCGAAAAATTTCCATATTAAAGTTAATCTTTGCTGTTTTACGGTGAATAATCCTCCGCCAATCGGGTGTGTTTATTTCGCGGTGGATTATTGCGGGTATTTAAGCATGGTTCGGCTGTCGCCAATTATTAGTATAGTAAGTTAAAAAGACGTTAAAAAGGAGAGGATTTTAGATGACGCAGGCACAACCCTATAGCGACGAGGCTCTTAGGAGCGTAATAGAACTGGCGTGCATTTTGGATGACCTGAAGACTAGGATCCGTACTGGCTGGTTAATCTGGGGAATCCGTGCGAAACGTTTGGAAAGTGTGGCGGAACATTGTTTCAGCTGCTTAACGCTTGCGAACCTGTTATATCCGTTATATCCCAACCGTGATCAGATTGATTTGGCGAAAGTGAACCGGATGCTGATTTTTCACGAACTAGGCGAGCCAGTAATTGGCGATGTACCCTTGGTTGATAAGCGTAGACATAGTATAAAGGGCGCTTTGGAGCGCCGGGCGTGGCGCAAGATGCTCGAACATGTTCCGTACAGGGAAGAGCTATATGCTTTGCTGGACGAGTTTGAAAAACGCGAGACCCCGGAAGCGCAGTTTGCGTACTATATCGACAAGATTGATGCGACCAAGACGGCGAAGGGTTATTACGACAGACGCAAGTTCCACCGGCTGGACTGGAGCGTGCGGCATAGCGAACTGATCCGCAATAACGAAGACATCCAGAGGATGATTCGGAATGGCGCCAAGGATCCGATGGATATTTGGTTCGATGACGTTTATGCAGCGTATAAGGGGCGCGATGAATTCTTCTGGAAGGTTCATTGCATGCTGCGTGAGATGAATACAAATATTCAGCCGCCGAAACTGGATGTGGCATCATAATGGGCCGACTCACAAAGTCGTTTTAATTTAAATCCAATCATGAAAAAACCGGAGCGCGTGACGTGCTCCGGTATTTTTTTGTGGCTTCATTCTAGGATTTCAACTCGATTGTCAGGGTAGACTTTGGCGTGCAAAGTGCTACCGACATGGGATTTCTGCCAGTCTTCATAGCCTACGGCGTAGGTTGAAACCTTGTTTTTGTAGGACGCGTCAATGAAGTACTCGGCCTTCTTTTCGCCTTCACGCTGATTACTCTCGAGGGAGTAGTCTGGCCAGTATGGCTTTTGGTCGTGGCCTGAGCTAGTAGCCGTGTAATCAGACTCCCAGCGGTCGATATCGTAGTAGTATTTTGTACTATATACAGGCTCGGGGCGATATATTGGCTGGAAGAAGGTGTTGTTGCCATTTTTGATGATTGCATAATGGCTGAAGACGGTGGCGTAGTGGTGAATCTCTTTTTCGGAGTATTGCACTTTTGCACCTTCTGGCACGGTCCAGTCAGATTCGTGGGAAGTTTGGAGTTTCTCGATGTTGACGGAGCGAGCCCAGGAAACGCCGGTGACGGTAAGGTCGCGCGTCTTGGGGGTAAGACCGATTATTAAAGTCGTGATAGCCAGTAAGACGAAGACGAGGATTATTATTCCTGCTATGGGGATGCGTTCGCGTAGCCTATGCGCGTCGTTTCCGTTACTCAAGTTAAGGGACCTCCTTTATATAGAATGAAACGTTAAAGAGCAAGTTTGCGAGCGAAGGGCAGGGCAACTAAAATGCTACCCCGAGCTTTCGCGCGTGGTATTTATATAATAGCATAAACTTAATAAAAAGTCAAGGCAAGCAGAGAGGTGGCATGAAAAACCGGAGCCTGTAAGGTGCTCCGGTTATGTGTTCATTCTCCTCCTTCGTCTTGGATAAGCTCGATACGGCCGCCAAAATGCACTAGGACATGAAGCTGGTCGTCGATTGAAGTTTCAATCCAGTCATTGTAGTTCATGCTATAGTTGTCGGACTTGTCTTCATACACTGCAGTGATATTGTAGGATTGGCTTTTCGATCCGGCACGATGCTTATCGTCTTCGAGCGTATACTCGGGCCAATAGGGCTGCTTATCATGTGCGCCGCTACGCACTGTATAGTCGTACATCCAGCGTTCAATGTCATAGTAGTACTTCGTGCGATACACGGGGTCATTACGATATACGGGTTCCTGTTCGGTGTACGGTTCGGTGCCGTAATCGTAGACGGTGCGGGTGATTTCCTCATAGTATCCGTTGCCCATGTCGCGATAACCGGTGACTTCTTCATGGCTACCGGTGACGACTTGGCGATACTTAGTGACGGTATCGTAATGATCCAGAACTCTGTCGTAGTGATGGATCTCTTGCTGAGTATATTGGACGCGGCCACCGGGAGGAACAGACCAGTCCGACTCGCGGACGGTGCGATATTCTTCGATATCGATAGCGCGAGACCAATATATGTCGGTCACAGTAATATAGCGTTCTTTGGGCGAAAAGATGAACCATGCACCTACGGCGACACCTGTAACGAGCGATATAATCAGTAAGATAATACCGATGCGCTTCCAGGGGATGCTGGAGCTAAAATTGCTGCGTTTTGGCAGGTGAAAACTGTTCTTGCCGGCGCTGAAGCTACTACTCGCACTCGTGCTTCGGTGATGCTCCTCGCCATCAGCGGATGGCGAGGAGCTGTCGCTAGCGGGGTAAATCGTAGTTTTGCGTTCAGGGTGAAGCTGGAAATAGTGTCGATCGCTTTCGTCACGAGTATGTCCGCAATTGGGGCATTGGCTTTGATAATGGTTAACCATGCCGCCACAGAAGCTACAGTGCCAGTCGGGACTATTCCGAAGGCGATCAGCTTTGTCTGGGTCCGTGACATAAACTTTGGGAGTGCTTGGGCTTTGGCCGGGCGGATGGAATTTAACTGAGCCATCGCGAGTCCGGCCGCAACCTGTGCAGGATTGCATGTTGCCAGGAATATTGGATTTGCCGCAGTAGGGGCAATCCCAATAACCCATGACGATTCTACCCATTTAAAACACCTCCTAGTGTCGTAGAGAATGAAGTTAAAGTACGCCATATAAGTAGAGAGCGGGGAACTCAAAAGAAAACCCCGCTGAAGTTCGTGGTAGTAATATTTTAGCATAAACACCACCGAAAGTCAAGATGGGCAGGGAATGATGTTGTAAAATAAACCGTGAAAAAGTCAAGAGCAATCGGAAAGCGCGGATGTTCGGTTTTTAAAACATGTATGGAAAAATAAAGCAAGTGTTGAAAAAGCATGATCGAAATAATTTTTTGTTCGGTTTTACCTCTGTTAATGTTGTCACTTTTGCACTATTCTGTGGAAAACTTTGTAAAAATAGGGCTTGAATTATTTTGAAAAGTTGCTTAAACTAAGGACAAGTGGAAACAAAATAAAAACCACGAAACAAAAAAGATTAACTAGAAGGACGATTGGATCAGAAAACCATGAGGAAGAAGATCGAAATTAGGGACCAATCGCGCAATTATCAGATTATTACCCTGGTGAAGCGCTAGTTGGCCTTATTTTGAAGCACATTCACATCGTTCGAGTCCGAACACCTAGGAGTTTTGGGCGCGTTAGGAATACGCGAAACAGAATTCAATAAGTACATTCTAGAAAATACACACCTCCCAAACATATAACTCCACCTCACACAGATTAAGTCTCTCAACGCTATAACGATGAGTCGGCTATACGCTGGAAGTAGTTATAGTTCTTAAATTGTGTAGGACAAAATAAACAACAAAAAACACAAACACCTAAAATTTCTAGATGTTCGGATTCGAACTAAGATATAATGAAGGAATGAATGAAGTTCATATTCCAGTGTTATTATCGAGTGTTTTAGAGTATCTGCAGCCGCAGAAGGGTCAAACATATTTAGATCTCACGGCGGGATACGGTGGACACGCTGATAAAATTTTGGAAGTAACGCAGAATTATAATGGTGCGGTTTTGAATGACCGTGATCAGAATGCAATTGATTTCCTCGATGCGAAGTACCAACAGGTGAAGCCGAAATTAATTCATAATGATTTTTATAGCACTGCGCTGCAACTTGTGGAGAATGGAATTAGCTTTGATTTAATACTGGCGGACTTTGGAGTTTCTTCACCGCAACTGGATATAACCGAAAGAGGTTTTTCGTTTGCAAAGGAAGCGCGGCTCGATATGCGAATGGATGAGTCGCAGATTTTGGACGCATGGACGATTGTTAATAAGTGGAGCGAACGAAAGCTTGCGGAGATTTTTGAAAAGTATGCAGAGGAGCGTCGTGGTCGTGCTGAATTGCTAGCCCGAGAAATCTGCATGAATCGGCCTATCAACACAACTACTGAGCTCGCCGATTTAATTAAGTCGAAATCACCCTATTCTCATACGCATCCAGCGACCCGGATTTTTCAGGCGATAAGAATCGTCGTGAACGACGAGCTCTTGATTATTGAGCAAACCTTACCGTTATTGCCAAAATTATTGAAGCCGGGTGGCCGGGTTGCGATTATCTCTTTCCATAGCCTAGAGGATCGACTCGTCAAGGAATTTTTCAGGGACGAAAGTAGTAAAGGCATCGAGTCGACACTGCGTATTGTAACTAAGAAACCAATTGTTGCGGACGAATCTGAGAATGCTATTAACCCACGCGCTAGGAGTGCGAAGCTGAGGGTAGCCGAGAGGATTTAATCCTGATGGCGCCCAGGGTGGAGTAGACCGGGCGCAATCGAAAAAACAAAAACAAAAAGGAGTGTTTACTATGGCAAAGATCATTGTTACCAACAGATCTCGCGCACAGCAAGTGAAAGTTAACTTTCGCTAATCATACACACTAATCTTCAATAATTTTTGAAGCAAAACAACCTATATGCCCCGGCTTCGGGGTACCCTCAAAATAGGTGAAGTTTTTGCGGAGTGTGTAAAAAAATATTTTGACCTTCTTGGTAGGGAGTCGAGTGTTTTCTCTCTTGTCGCTCGACTACCCGCCAAGCCTAGATAAAATTTTTGAGGGAAAAGAAACAAACACAAAACGGAATTATATTTTGATGCCAGCATATTATGCGAACTATGCAACACGGCGAACGATGCAGATGGGGCGAGGATCATACTCGTCTGATTCTTGGGCACGTAATCACAATGCCGTACGTCATAATCCTAGAGTGACGCTGGGGCCAGTCAGTCACACATTTGCGGTTTTTGCGATTGTGTTACTAATTGGCTTAATTTATCTGTCGCAAAGTGCGAAAGTGACAGATTATGATGTTGCGATCTCAAGTACGGACACGGAGATTGCGAATTTAGAGGCGCAGAGAGATGCGCTAGTTGTTGAAAATGCGAAAATTACTGCTGCGGCGGCGAATGAAGACTTGAATGAAGTAGCCTCAACGATGGTGGCGGCCTCTTCTGCGGATTATGTCAAGGAGTAGATGATATAATATTCTTATGCCTAAATTCGAGATTTCTCAGAGTACTCGATATCTTTTACTACGCTTAGTACCAATAGCTATGCTCGTAATTTTTGGAGCAAAGCTATTTTTTGTGCAAATTATTGATCATGATAAATACGTATCAGAAGCAAATTCGGTGCGTATTAAACAGCGAGAGTTAATCGCGAAACGCGGGCAGATATATATGATGAGTGGTGCAGATAAAACCGTGCCGATAGTCATGAATGAGCGAACTTGGACGATTTTCGTGGACCCAAGTTATGTAGACGATAAAAACAAAGTCCAGGTTGAGCTTCAGGAGATTTTGGGCGACCAGATGATTACGACGTGGGATAAGGTTTGGAAGGACATGAAGAATATGTACGTGGAAGTCGCGCGCCACGTTAATTATGATACGGTGACTAAAGTAAAGAATGCGAATTTGAAGGGCGTAGGACGCAAAGAAACGTCGCGTCGTGTTTATCCATATGGCAGTTTAGCAGCGCAGGTCGTGGGCTTCGTGAACGCCGAGGGCGTTGGTACCGGTATTGAAGGATCTTTGAATAATCGTTTGACGGGCAAGAACGGCATGCTCAAAACTGTCACGGACGTAAATTCGATTCCGTTGTCGATTGGCGATGACAACATTGAAATTCCGGCACAGAATGGTGAAGATATCGTGTTGTCGCTGGATGAAAATATTCAGCGCAAAGCCGAAAAAGTTTTAAAGACCGCAATCGATAATGCGAACGGTGCTGTTAAAAACGGCAGTGTGTTAATTATGAATCCAAACAATGGCCGGATTTGGGCGATGGCAAATTATCCAACGTTTAACCCGAATGAATATTACAAAGTTACGAATGCGTCTTTGTTCACGAACATGACGACAGAAGCCGCATATGAGCCGGCATCGGTATGCAAGCCGTTTACGTATGCGATGGCGATTAATGAAGGTAAGCTTGATCCGACAGGCACATATTATAATTATGGCTACACGAAAGTTGGCGATCGCACAATTAAGAATGCGACCGGCACAGAACGTCAGGTAGGTACAAGGACTTTTTATGAAGCGTTAGATCATTCTTTGAACACGGGTAGCATTGAAGCGCTGCGTAGAATTGGTGGCGATAATATTCCGAAATCGGCACGCAGAACCATGTATGACTATTTATATAATCGCTTTGGTTTAGGTCATACGACGGGCGTGGAATTGTATGAAGCGACGGGGAAGATTTATAGTCCGGACGAAGACGAGGGCAACGCCGTGCGTTATTCGAACATGACGTTTGGACAGGGTATGAGTTTGACGATGGTTCAAGTTGCGGCAGGTTTTTCGTCGGTAATTAATGGCGGGCATTATTACCAGCCGTCGATTTTGGCGGGTGTGATGAAAAATGGGAAATTTATTCCGTCTGCGGAACGAGCGCCGATACATGATTCGTTGAGCTCAGTTACGAGTGCGACGATGCGGGGGATGTTGCAGGAAGTACGTAGCGTAAATGGTGGCTATGCGGACCTAAAAGGGTATAATATAGGAGTAAAGACTGGTACGGCAGAAACGTACGATGAGAGCGGCAAATATACATCGAGCCGCACGGTCGTAGGCGCAATCGGGTTTGGTGGTTCAGCCAAAGAAGGCGCCTTGCCAGAATATGTAATTTTAATCAGAATGGAAGGTAATACGCTGCTATGGGGTGTTTCAAATGCCGTGCCGCTATTTACCGAACTAAGTAATTACATGTTGCAGTATTTAAGAATCGAACCAGTGTTATAGAAAGGAACGCATGTTAGACGACATAAACAAGACAATGGGATACGAATTAGTCTTAGCACTAGGCTCGTTTCTTTTGGCAATGTTCTTAACGCCGATTTATACGAACTTTGCCTATAAGCATAAACTTTGGAAACGTCAAAAAACGGTTGATGTGACCGGTAAGCAATTGACGGTAATGAATAAGCTGCACAAAGACAAAATTAAACGTCATTTTCCAACGATGGCGGGCGTAATTATGCTCGTGACAGTACCGGTAGTGTTGCTGGCGACGAATTGTTTGGATCGTGGTCAAACATGGCTGCCGATTGCGGCGTTCGTAGGTGGTGGTTTGATTGGTTTTATTGATGATGTTTTGAACCTGTTTGGCAAAAATGCAGTGGCGGGTTTGCGTGCGCCGGTGAAGTTTGCAATGATTTCGGCGCTAGGCTTGTTCCTGGGCTGGTTCTTTGCCGTAAAGCTTGGCTGGACGGCAGTAATGGTGCCATTTGTGGGCCCAGTGCAAATTGGCGTGATTGGTATGATTTTGCTATTTGCGTTCGCAGTAGTTGCAACTGGCAATGCGGTGAATATTTCCGATGGTTTGGATGGCCTAGCGGGTGGATTATCGATGTTGGCGTATGGTTCCTATGGTATTATTGCGCTTTTGCAAGAGCAGTGGCATCTTGCTGGTTTCTGTTTCATCGTACTCGGCGCACTACTTTCGTATATTTGGTTCAACGTTTATCCAGCGCGTTTTATGATGGGTGATACGGGCTCGTTTGCGCTTGGTGCAGGTCTGGGCGTGGTGGCAATGATGACGAATTCGTTCTTGCTTTTGCCGGTGATTGGCGGCTTGTTCGTAATTGAAGCAGGTAGCTCTTTGATTCAAATCGTATCGAAAAAAATCTTCCACAAAAAGCTGTTTATTTCAGCACCGCTGCATCATCATTTGCAGGCGAAGGGATGGGAAGAGAGTAAGGTAACGATGCGGTTTTGGGTGATTGGCGGCGTCTTGGCGATGCTTGGCGTATTCTTGGCAATGGGTGGGGGCATCATCGGTTCATGAGAAAGCATCGACCAGATTTTACGTTGATTCTATTCGTGGTGGGGCTGATGGCTGCGAGTTTGATTATCGTGTATGCGATTGGGCCGCGTGTGGTGCAGGCGCAGAATACGATTTATGGCAAAAATTTTAGCGAATCGTATTATTTTGTGCATCACGCGATTGCGATTGCGGCTTCAATTATTGCGATGGTGGCTGGTTATTTTTTGAAATACGAATGGCTAGGGAAGTTTTCGAAATATTTCTTGGTGGCGAGTTTTATTCTATGTCTGTTAGTCACGATTTTTGCAAAATTGGGCGTAGACGCGCTGGTAACTTGTGATAAAGGCGCTTGCCGCTCGCTACGTATTGGGTCGTTCGGGTTTATGCCGTCAGAGCTTTTGAAAATTGCGATATCTTTTTACATGGCGTGGTTGATTCGTGATCGGAAAGAAAAGAAACTGCTTGGGAAGAAAGAATTTATTGTGCCGTTTTTGACGGTGCTGGGCCTAGTGGCGTTATTGGTCGGCGTATTTGAATCAGACTTTGGTAGTACTTTCGTGATTGCCGTAATGTGCTATGCGATGGTATTTGCGAGCGGAGTTGATTTGAAGACGTTTGGTAAAATCGTGCTGCCGATTATTGCGGTACTGGGACTACTGATTTTGACGCAGAGCTACCGCATCGAACGCATTACGAATGTGACGAGCGGAGAAGAGGCGTACCATACGGAAAACTCATTGATTAGTATGGGCACGGGTGGATTCTTGGGCGTGGGACTTGGGAATAGTATTCAGTCGACGGGCTATTTGCCGGAGGCAATTTCGGATTCGATCTTTTCGATTATTTGCGAGACCTGGGGATATCTTGGTGCTGTGCTGACACTCTTCGCATTCTTTGCGATTTCGATGCGCATGATTACGGTGTCACAACGCACGAAAGATTTGGATAAGCGGCTATTTGTGATAGGGGTTTTTGCCTGGATAATCTGCCATGTTATAATTAATATCGGAGGGATGACAGGACTGCTTCCAATGAAGGGAATTACGCTGCCATTCGTGAGTCAAGGCGGTACGAGTATGATGTTCGTCGCCTTTGCTGTAGGAATCGTTTTACAAATATCTGGTTGGACAACCAGGGAGACAGTAAAAGAAGATGAAGATACTAGTAGTCGGCGGGGGCAGCGGCGGACACGTTACGCCAGTAGTAGCCGTCGTTCGTGAGATTTGGAAAAGTCGTCCGCGCGCGAAGATTGAATTTTGGACGGATCGCAAATACTACAAAAACGCCCGTAAAATTACCGTTGAGAGCGGCCTAGATTTGAAGATTCGCAAAGTAGTTGCGGGTAAACTACGTCGTTATACGAACTTTACGTTTGTGACTTATTTGCAGAATTTTGATGTGGTTCTTAAAAATATTTGGGACTTTTTCAGAACGATTTTTGGTATTTTCCAGAGCTTTTTCCGCCTGATGTTTAACCGTCCGGATGTGATTTTCTTGAAGGGCGGATATGTTTGTTTGCCGGTAGGAATTGCGGCGCGTTGGTTGCGAATTCCTTACGTGATTCACGATAGCGACGCGACGCCGGGATTAACGAACCGCGTGTTGTCCAAGCATGCCACGAAAATTGCGACTGGCATGCCGTTGGAATACTACCATTATCCGGAAGATAAAGCTGAGTGGACGGGAATTCCAATTTCGGATGATTTCAAGCCGGTAACAGAAAGTCATCAGCGCGCATTAAAGAAAGAGTTGGGCTTCGATGAAAAGAAGCCATTAGTGGTCGTAACGGGCGGTTCGCAGGGTGCGCAGCATATTAACATGGCGCTGCGGGAGATTTTGCCGCAAGTGCTGAAAATGGCGAGTGTGCTATTGGTGGCGGGGCATGAACGTTATCCAGAAATGCTGGATTTGAAAGATTATGAAACTTGGGAAGAAGGGGAGCTTCAGACCAACTTTCGTATGATTGAATTTTCGGCGGAGATTTATAAACTGTTTGGCGCGGCGGATATTGTGGTGTCGCGTGCGGGTGCATCAACGATGACCGAGCTTTCAGCGATGGCGAAGGCGGTTATTATGGTGCCAAATGAGAAATTGCCAGGCTATCATCAGGTGAAGAATGCGCAGGCTTATGAGCGTGCAAATGCGGCTTTGGTAGTGGAAGATAATAAGATGCACGAGGATCCAGAGCTATTGTTGAAGGCGATCAAGAAACTTGTGAACGATGATAATAAGCGCGAAGAAATCGCGAAAAATTTGAAGAAGTTTTCGAAAGACAATGCGGCTGAGAACTTGGCAAATACAGTCATTTCGGTTGCAAAAGAGAAATAGTTTTTGGCTGGTTTGGGGCTTGATTTTTGGTGCTGTTTATGCTTAAATTAGGGCAGTGGATTGTGGGAAATAAAAACTAAAAAACTTTAAAAACAGAGAGAAAAAGTTAAGGTGTCGGTTTTTGGCATTTTCCACAAAAATAAACGTCAGATTAGTTTTCGTACTCATCGCAAGCTTTTTGTTGCGATGTTTTTGTTTGTGATTCTCGGCGCCACTGCTGTCGTTTTGAATGTCTTGGCTGCCGATGATGTGCCAGTACCGTCCGTAGAAACTAGCTCTCAGCATAGCAATTTTGCCAATAATGAACCAGGCTCTTGGAAGATTACGAAGTCTGCCGAATGGACAGGTTTTGGTAAAGCAAGAGTTACCTTTAAAGTTGAATCGGTAGCCAAGTATGCAAATAATAGCCAGTTTGATGTTGTGCTAGTGATGGATAATTCCGGATCGATGAGCGGAAGTAAGTTGGCGCAGGCAAAAACGGATGCAATTGATTTAACAAATACTTTACTATCTGATTCGCAGAATAGAGTGGCACTGGTAACTTTTGAGACTAATGCCGTAATAAAGTCTGGATTAACGAATGACAAAAATAAGATGACTAGCCTAATCGACAATATTTCTGCCGGAGGTTCGACAAACTATTATGCGGGGCTTTTAATGGCGGAGGATGTGTTGGACGGTTATGTAAAACAGGACAACCGCGAGTTGATTTTATTGTTCTTAACGGACGGTTTCCCGAACGAGCAAACGCCAAATGAGATAGCGCAATATAACACCTTAAAAGCAACATATCCGTATATGACCATTAACGGCATCCAATATGAAATGGGTGATGAAATATTGCAGCCGATTATCGAAGTATCAGACAACCAGTATATTGCAAGTATGGAATCGTTGAACAATGTTTTATTTGAGGCGGTGATGGCTCCATATGCTTACGATGATTTCGTAATTACGGATTTCATTGATAACGATTATTGGACTTTGTCCGACGCTAATAAAGATGGAGAATTAAATATAAGCGATGTTGTTCAGGATATCTCTGCTTCGATTGGTAGATTTGGCGAAGAAATTACATATAATTTTCCGGATACTGGGGTCGGTGAACAAATTCAATGGAATTTAAGCGAATTATTTCATTCCGGACATACCGCAACGCTTACGATTGATCTTGATTTGAAAGAGCAGTATTTGGGCGTTTTGGATGAAATTATATTATTCCCAACTAACACTCATGAAACTATTGTTAGTTCATTGAAAGATACTCCAGACGAAGAAATTGATAGTTCGCTTACGCCGAAACTTAGATCTGGTTACGAGGTTACTTATGAAGCGAATGAACCAAGTGGATGTACAATCCCGGACAATATGGTTCCGGAGGGTTCTAAGTATGTAGTTTATTCGACGGTTGAGATTTCGGATACGGTTTTGTTTTGCCCGGGATACAGCTTTAAAGGTTGGCAAATTGTCGACGATGGTGTGGTTAGAATTAATGAGGATTATTTCCGCATGCCAGCAAAAGACGTCATACTTAAGGCAATATGGACTAAGCCGGATATTTCTAAGTCCATGGATGGAGATGTATATATTAAGGCTACGGCAACTTTTAATACGGGTTCAAGCGTTAAGTCGAGCATTAATCATCTAGCGGCATTGGCGGGTACTACGAACGCATCGATTGAAGCCTTTGAAAAAGCGGATAGTTTGTCTTCGTCTGTAGACGTGAACGATGGTGCTTATATTATTTCCTCTATAGATTCAATGGTGCCAATTTATGCTTGGTATGACAATGGCACGGTTTATTACTATACCGATGCGGAGATAATCTATTTGAATGAGTATGCTGGATTCATGTTCGAGGGCATGGAAAGCCTTTCTAGAATTACTGGGGCCGAGGAATGGAATACGTCGAAGACGACAAACATGGAGTCCATGTTCCGTTCTACTGGCTTTGATGCGACGAGTTTTTCGATTGATGCCTCGGGATGGGATGTATCAAACGTGACAACTATGTCGCAAATGTTCCAGCAATCTGGCTATTATTCTACGTCGTGGTCGATTGGTGATATTTCCGGTTGGGATGTGTCGAATGTGACGAATGCATACAATATGTTTTATCGTGCTGGCGCCAGTGCTAGTGAGTTTATGCTAGATCTTTCAAGTTGGGATGTATCGAGCATACAGAATATGCTTGGCATGTTCCATGAAGCTGGCCGCAAAGCGACTAGATGGTCGATTGGTGATATTTCCGGTTGGGATGTGTCGAATGTGACGAATATGGGTAATTTATTTAGTTATGCTGGTGGTGAAGCGGCAGTATGGTCGATTGGTGATATTTCCGGCTGGGATGTGTCGAACGTAACAAATATGAGTTGTATTTTCCAGTATGCTGGTGCTAAAACTGCGAATTGGTCAGTGGGTGATCTTTCCGATTGGGACGTGTCGAATGTGAAGAATATGAGCTCCATGTTCAACGGTACTGGCTACTATGCTAGCTCTTGGTCAGTGGGCGATCTTTCTGGCTGGGATGTGTCGAATGCAACAAATACGTTTAGTATGTTCAGCGGTGCTGGCCACAATGCTAGCTCTTGGTCAGTGGGTGATCTTTCCGGTTGGGATGTGTCGAATGTGACGAATATGAGCTCCATGTTCAACGGTGCTGGCCACAATGCGCTGACTTGGTCGGTTGGTGATCTTTCCGGTTGGGATGTGTCGAAAGTGACAAACATGAAGAGCACCTTCAACAATGCGGGGTATAGCGCAACAGATTTTTCGATCGATCTTTCTGGCTGGAATGTATCAAGCGTGACCGATATGAGCAATATGTTCAATTATGCTGGATATAAGGCTACAACCTGGTCGGTTGGCGATATTTCCGATTGGGATGTGTCAAAAGTGACGACCATGTACTATATGTTTAATGAAGCCGGTCATAATGCCACTAGTTTTTCACTAGACCTTTCTAGCTGGGATACATCGAGTGTTACTACAATGTTTGACGCGTTCAGCTCGGCAGGCTACAGTGCTACTTCTTGGTCGATTGGCGACATCTCTGGTTGGGATGTATCAAATGTGACAACTATGTACAATATGTTTGGCAGTGCCGGTCGTAATGCAACTTCTTGGACGGTGGGTAACCTTTCAAACTGGGATGTATCCAGCGTGAAAGGCATGAACAGTATGTTTACAGGCGCTGGCTATAGTGCTACTTCTTGGTCAATTGGTGATATTTCCGGTTGGGATGTGTCGAATGTGACAAATATGAGCGGGATGTTCAGTGATGCTGGCTACAGTGCGACTTCTTGGTCGATTGGCGACATCTCTGGTTGGGATGTATCAAATGTAACAACTATGTACAATATGTTTGGCGGCGCCGGGCTTGGTGCTACTTCTTGGTCGATTGGTGATATTTCCGGTTGGGATGTGTCGAATGTGACGGATATGGGCGAGATGTTTAGCAGCGTAGGCTATAACGTACCATCCTTCTCATTAGATCTTTCTGGCTGGAATACATCAAACGTAACTGATATGCGCAATATGTTTAGCGGGCTTGGGCGTAATTCGACTTCTTTGACATTGAACGGTATTTCCGACTGGGACACTTCGAATGTGACAAATATGAGTTATATGTTCAGTAGAGCCGGTTACATGGCACCGAATTTTTCGATAGACCTTTCCGGTTGGGATGTGTCGAATGTGACGAATATGATTAGTATGTTTCAGGATGTCGGCTATAATGCTACTTCCTGGACGGTAGGTGATCTTTCCGGCTGGGACACGTCGAGCGTAACTAGCATGTATTCCATGTTTACTAGAGCTGGCAACTCGGCGACTTCCTGGACGGTAGGCAATCTTTCAGGCTGGAATACATCAAATGTAACTAATATGAGCAGCATGTTTGATAACGCTGGCATAGTAGCCACACTGTGGTCGATTGGTGATATTTCCGGTTGGGATGTATCGAATGTGACGAATATGAATAGTATGTTTCAGAATGCCGGCTATAGCGCTACTTCCTGGACGGTAGGTGATCTTTCTGGCTGGGATACATCAAAGGTGACGAATATGAGTAGGATGTTCGAGTATGCTGGCTATAGCGCAACAAGTTTCTCATTAAATCTTTCAGATTGGAATACTTCGAAGGTGACAGACATGTCTGGAATGTTCAGGGGTACTGGCCGTAATTCGACGAATTTCTCATTGGATCTTTCCGGCTGGGACACGTCGAGCGTAACAAATATGTTTGGAATGCTGAACGACGGCACTGGATACAATGCGACGGCGTGGAATGTTATAATTCCAGCTACAAATGGCAATGGTATAGCCAATACGACGACCAAGATGTACGGTAAGACTACTTCCATATTGGCTTCTCCGATTTCGGGCAAGACATTTACGCTCGCGACGCCGTAAAAGTTTAGTTGATTTGACAGGGAAGTGAAAGCGTGATAGACTGAATTGTACTGGTCACGTCGTCTAGTGGTTAGGACTCCAGGTTTTCATCCTGGCAATCGTGGGTTCGATTCCCACCGTGATCACCAATTTGAAGTTGGAAATACCCGTTCGCGCGGGTATTTTTTTGTATTTTTATGATAAAGCATTGACATTTTGAGTAAAGTGTGTTATAATTAAATATGTTGCTGAGTAAAGGGGGCAGAGCGACTAAACAGATCTACTACGCGGCATACGCGTGGAGAAAAGCAGTCGTAGAACCCTTTGCTGGCATGTAAATATACATACCATTAATTGCGAATTGCGCCCCGAGCGGCGCCCCTGATTTAATCTTTGAGTTCGCATTAATGGCTAACTTTTATTCAAGGCGCCCCTAGCGGGCGCCTTTTCCTTTTGCCTGGCAGCTTGATTTTTGGTGCTGCTTATGCTTAAATTAGGGCAGTGGATTGTGGAAAATAAAAACTAAAAAACTTTAAAAACAGAGAGAAAAAGTTAAGGTGTCGGTTTTTGGCATTTTCCACAAAAATAAACGTCAGATTAGTTTTCATACTCATCGCAAGCTTTTTGTTGCGATGTTTTTGTTTGTGATTCTCGGCATTGCTGGCGCAGTGACTTTTATCTTTAATGCCTTGGCCGCCGATGATGTGCCAGTACCATCTGTGGAGATTAGCTCTCAGCATAGCAACTTTGCCAATAATGAACCAGGCTCCTGGAAGATTACGAAATCTGCAAAATGGACAGGCTTTGGTAAGGCCAGAATTACGTTTGAGGTAGAGTCGGTAGCCAAATACGATAGCCCTAAAAGCCTTGATGTTTTAATGGTGATAGATAATTCTGGTTCAATGAGCGGAGATAAGATGGGGCAGGTAATAACCGATGCAATCGATTTAACGAATTCTTTACTTTCTGATCAGAATAATAGGATGGCGTTAGTTACTTTTAACTCAAGTGCAACGGTATTGTCCGATTTCACTAATAATAGATCATCAATAGTTGACATGATTGATAGCCTTGACGTCGCCGGAGCTACGAATTATAACCAGGGTTTTATTAAAGCTCTTGAGGTTCTAGACGGGTATGAGAAACAGGATGATCGGGGATTGGTGATTCTGTTCTTGACGGATGGTTTTCCAAATGAGGAGACTATGAATGAAGTTGCACAATACCAGACCATCAAAACCTTATACCCTTACGCGATTGTGAATGGCATTCAATACGAAATGGGCGAAGATATTCTTGAGCCAATCATTCGCGTATCGGATAATCAATACATTGCCAATATGGATTCTCTAAATAATGTTTTATTTGAGGCGACTATCATTCCGTATATTTATGACGAATTCGTGATCACGGACTATATAGATACGGCCTACTGGCAATTGCCGGAAAATGCCAGCAGTGTTATTGCGAAGGCGAGTGCTGGCGTAGTAACAGTGGATACTACTAATCAAACTGTGACTTGGGATATGAGCGGGAGATATCTTTCGGGTGCCGTGCAGACCATGACGATAGACATAGAACTGAATGCCACCACATTGGCTACTATCAACAACAATCTTGGCGAGGCTGTTTTTCTTCCTACTAATACTCATGAAACTATTACTTCGGAGATTAAAGATACACCTGACGAAGACGTATACAGCGAATTGACGCCAATATTAAAATCCTCCTACGACGTTATCTATGATGCCAATGCGCCAAGTGGTTGTGAGCCGACTGGGGTAGTTCCAGCTACTACGGCGCATACGGTATTCACGACAGTAGAGATTTCCGACAATGTACTCTCTTGTTCTGGATACATCTTTAAAGGATGGCAAATTGGTACTGATGGTGTTTCTACTATAAATGAAGATTTCTTTAGGATGCCAGGAAAAGATGTGCATATTGGGGCAATTTGGGCTAAACCAAGTATATCGAAGTCGATGGATGGAGAAATGCATATTAGGGCAACGGCTAAATTTGATATTGGTCAGAATGTAAATACGAAGCTGAAGAAACTTTCAGAGCAGTCGGGCGCGGCAAATAGTACGGAAAATACGACCATTACGGCCATAGAAAGGGCGAATACGTTATCTGCGACGGTTGATACTGACGATAGCGCCTATATTATCTCGGCTCCCGATTCCATGTTGCCAATTTATGCTTGGTACGATGGAGGAGTGATTTATTACTATACTGAAACGGAAGAGATTTATCTTAACACAGATGCTAGGTATATGTTTATGAATATGATGGCTCTAGCTTCAATAACTGGTACTGATGAATGGATTACGAAAAATACGACAAATATGACCCAGATGTTCTATAGGACGGGATATAGCGCTTCGAGCTTCGAGCTAGACTTGTCTGGTTGGGATACGTCAAGCGTAACAAATATGTATGGCATGTTCTATTCTGCGGGATATGGAGCTACGAATTGGACAGTGGGGGATTTGTCTAACTGGGATACATCAAAAGTGACAGATATGAACAATATGTTCCAATATGCCGGCTATAGTGCCAGTACTTTCGATATTAGCTGTGTTTCTGGTTGGAATACGTCGAGTGTGACGGATATGGGCCACATGTTTATGTATGCAGGTCATAGCGCTTCGAGCTTCGAGCTAGATTTATCCAGCTGGGACACATCAAAAGTGACGAATATGAGCAGCATGTTCTCTGTTGCGGGCCATAGCGCTACGAGTTTCAGGCTAGACTTGGCTAATTGGAATACGTCGAGTGTGACGGATATGAGTCACATGTTTTATAGTGCGGGATTTAGCGCTTCGAGCTTCGAGCTAGACTTGGCTAATTGGAATACGTCGAGTGTGACGGATATGAGCAGCATGTTTTCTTCTGCAGGTTTTAGTGCTAGCACTTTCGATATTAGTCATGTTTCTGATTGGAACACGTCAAAAGTGACAGATATGAATAGTATGTTCTACTATGCGGGCCATAACGCTACGACCTGGTCGATAGGAGATTTATCCAACTGGGACACATCGAAGGTGACGAGTATGGAATGGATGTTTCGTGAAGCTGGCTATAGTGCTACAAGTTTCGAGCTAGATTTGTCTAATTGGGATACATCGAATGTAACGAATATGAGCTCCATGTTCAATTATACGGGGTATAGAGCTACAACCTGGTCGATAGGGGATCTGTCCGACTGGAATACGTCAAAAGTGTTACATATGAGTTATATGTTCCAGTGCGCGGGATATTGGACTACAACTTGGTCGGTAGGAGATTTGTCTGGTTGGAATACGTCGAATGTAATTGGTATGGATTATATGTTTGCAGGTACTGGATATAAAGCCACGACCTGGTCAATCGGGAATCTGTCTAGCTGGAATGTATCGAAAGTGACAAATGTGAGCTATATGTTCTCCAGTGCGGGCTATAGCGCTACGAGTTTCGAGCTAGATTTGTCCAACTGGGATACGTCTAAAGTTACAAATATGAGCGGTATGTTCTCCGAAGCGGGCCATAATGCCACCACCTGGTCAGTCGGGAATCTATCTAGCTGGAATACTTCAAATGTGACAGATATGAACAATATGTTCGCTCAGGCGGGCTATAGCGCCAGCACTTTCGATATTGGTCATGTTTCCAGTTGGAACGTATCGAGTGTGACAGATATGACCCAGATGTTCTATTATGCGGGCTATAGTGCTACAACTTGGTCAGTAGGAGATTTGTCCGGCTGGAATACTTCGAACGTGACGAATATGCGACAGATGTTCTATTATGCGGGCTATAGCGCTACGAGTTTCGAGCTAGATTTGTCCAGCTGGAATACTTCTAACGTGACAAATATGGGCAGTTTGTTCTCTCAGGCAGGTCGTAGCTCTACAACTTGGTCTGTAGGAGATTTATCCAATTGGGATACATCAAAAGTGACGAGTATGAGCGGTATGTTCGAAGCAGCGGGCTATAATGTCAGCACTTTCGATGTTAGCTATGTTTCCAATTGGAATACGTCGAAAGTGACGAGCATGAGTAGTATGTTCCGTTCTGCGGGGTATAATGCTACAACTTGGTCGGTAGGAGATTTATCTAATTGGGATACTTCGAACGTGACGAGAATGCAAATGATGTTCTATTTTGCGGGTTACAATGCTAGTGCGTTCGAGCTAGATTTGTCTAATTGGAATACGTCGAAAGTGACGAGTATGAGCGATGTATTCTACTATGCGGGAAGTAACGCTACGACTTGGTCGGTTATTATCCCGCAAACCAATGGTAATGGCATCGCTAATACGACAGATAGAATGTATGGTTCTACTACTTCCAGATACGCAACACCGTTATCTGGCCGAAGCTTTACGTTGGCGACGCCGTAGAGAAGAGCTGGGAACATTATTGGGTGGCGTTTTCGTGTTTATGCTTTTCCTTTCTGATGCTATAATTTAAGATATGAGCAAACTATTTAAACGTACAAAAATTCTTGCGACGGTTGGTCCGTCGGTCTTTGGGGAAGAGAAACTCAAAGAAATGGTGTACGCAGGCGTAAATGGCTTCCGTCTGAACTTCAGCCACGGTACTTACGACGAGCGTGACGAACAGATTAGAATAATCCGTAAATATGCAGCCGAGCGTGGGAAATCGGTGGCGATTGTGCAGGATTTGCAAGGGCCAAAAATTCGTCTTGGTGACATTCAGAATAATCATTATGATGTCAAAACTGGCGATGAGCTAATCTTGGATTATGCCTGCGAAGAGCACAAGGGGGACAATGTTTTGCCGGTGCAATACAACTTGGCAGAGAAGGTAAAAGTTGGCGAGCCAGTATTATTGTTTGATGGCAAAGTTGAGGGCACGACGACTGAAATTGTTTCGCCAACCGCGATTAAGATTAAAGTCGAGAACGACGGCTACGTGATGAGTCGTAAGGGTATTAATTTGCCAGATACCGATATGGGTGGCGATATTATTACCGAAAAAGATCTTGCAGATATCGAATTTGGCGCTAGCCGCGATTTTGATTTCGTGGCAATGAGCTTCATTCAGAGTGCAGAAGATATCGAGAAGCTTCGCCAGATTATGGTTTCGCATGGCTCAACGGCGCAGATTATTGCGAAGATTGAAACCAAGAAAGCCGTTCAGGATGATGCGACGATGGAAGCGATCGTCAAGGCTACCGATGGTATCATGGTGGCGCGTGGCGACCTCGCCTACGAGGCGGGTGCGGAGATCGTGCCAATTGTGCAACGCAAGCTAATCTCGCTTTGCCGCCAGTATTCTAAGCTCGTGATTGTAGCAACGCAGATGATGAGCTCGATGGTCGATAATCCTCGTCCAACTCGTGCGGAAGTTTCCGACGTGGCAACGGCGGTACTACTTGGTGCAGATGCCGTGATGCTTTCCGATGAGACTGCGAACGGTAAATACCCGATTGAGACCGTCAAAGAAATGAAGAAAGTTATCCTTTACACGCAGGATCATTCTGAAATATTGCCACTCGGTAAAGAGACGGTTGGCAACTTTAAGAACTATGACGCAATTTCGCGCGCAGTTGTGAGCTTAGCTGAGCAGATTAACGCGGATTTGATTGTCGCCGCGACAAAGAGCGGTGCGACCGCAGAAGCCATTGCGGCTCAGCGTCCAAATATGCCAATGATATCTGTCACGAGCAGCCCACGTGTGGCAGGCCAATTAGCGTTAACTTATGCGAACTCTGCTTTTGTACGTGAATATGATGAAAACTATGCCATTGATGCTGTTCAGGATTTGAAGCTTCAGGGCTATCTTAAGACGCCGGAAGGGAAGGATTATCTCACAGCTGTAATCGTATCGGGCTTGCGTGATGCGGCGGGTGGTACGAACCAAATTCAAATTCGCAGGATTTAATAAAAGGGTAAAAATAGGAGGCAATATGGCATTCAGGAAGAAAACCATAGAGGATGTCAACGTAGAAGGGAAGGTGGTCCTGGTACGCGTAGATTACAACGTGCCAATGAAGGACGGCCAAGTCGCGGAAGATATGCGTATCCGTGCGAGCCTTCCAACGTTGGATTATTTGTTAAATAACGGCGCAAAGAAAGTTATTTTGATTTCGCATCTCGGTCGTCCAGACGGGGAAGTGAAGCCGGAGTTTTCGCTTGCGCCAGTAGCAGAGAAGCTCGCAGAGCTTCTTCCAGAACGTGAAGTAAATTTTGTCGACGAAACGGTTGGCGACAAGGTCAAAGAGGCGGTAGAGAATATGCCGGAAGGCAGCATCTTGATGCTTGAGAATTTGCGCTTTTCGCCAGAAGAGGAAGCCGACTCCGATGATTTTGCGCGTGCGATTGTTGAATCGACGGGTGCAGAAATGTTTGTCCAGGATGGCTTTGCGGTTATTCACCGTGCGCACGCTTCTACGGACGCGATTGCGCGCCTTTTGCCGGGTGTAGCAGGCTATCTCGTAGAGAAAGAGGTTTCGAGCCTTGAAGGTGTAATGGTAGAGCCAGGACATCCGCTGCTCGTGATTATCGGCGGCGCGAAAGTTGAAGATAAGACTCCAATGATTGAGAAATTCTTACCAATCGCCGACCAGATAGCAGTTGGCGGTAAGATTGCGGCCGATGGTTATACTTCAGATGATCCAAAGATTTACGTCGCTGATAAGTTTATTGAAAATGAAGAAGGTGCCAAGCTGGATATCGACGAAGATTGCGCGGCGAAGATTGTTGAGATGATCAATGATGCCAAGACTATTATCTGGAACGGTACACTCGGTATGGTAGAAGATCCACGCTATGCCAATAGTTCATTGGCAATTGCAATGGAGATGGGCATTAGTGATGCCACAACGATTGTTGGTGGCGGTGATACGACCGGTTTCGTAGAGACCGTATTGGCTGAGAACCCTGATTTGAACTTTACGTTAGTTTCAACTGGCGGCGGTGCAAGCCTCGAGCTTCTATCTGGCAAAAAATTGCCTGGCCTCGAAGTACTAAGGAATAGTTAACACAATGAAGCTTCTGCGCAGAAAACGAGCAGTAAGTGAGCCGAAACAGCCCGAGCGCCGTCGTCATGATTTTGACGAAACGTATCGGGTTGGGCGCACTTATGCCGGTGATGCGCAGAAGAACCGTGAAGATAAAATGGCGCGCGCAGCCGATCGCAAACGACGTGATTTTAAGAATATTGCGACGGTCGTGGGCGTATTAATTATTGTGGTGCTGGTAATCGTAGTGATTACGAATTATGTCAGCAACATTATTGCTGAACGTGAAGCGGCAATTGCGCCAGCGCCGCCACTAGAGCCGACTGTGGCCATTGTGGACGAAAACTTAGGCGATAACGTCAGTCGACGCGTGAAGGACTTTGTAGCTCGCCTAGAAGACGACGTATCGGATTATTACATGAAAATTGATCATGTAGTATTGCCGCTACAGAAGGCACGCGAGGTTGACGTTTTTATCGTAGGACGTCCAGAGTATTATAAGATGTCGCTAGATCGTGATAGTGCCGTACAAGCCGAAGATTTATATCGGATGGTATTATACTTGGAAAAGAAAGAATTGCAGCCTGGATATGTAGATTTGCGAGTAGAGGGGAAGGCCTACTACAAATAAGGGGGGTTTGCCCTATTAGTTCCCCAAATGTTCGGTTTTTGTTCGGTCGAAAACGAACAGTGCGGGAAAGAGAGTAGAGTAAAACTGGGTGAGAATTAATTTGAAAACGTTTTGAAGGGGTAGGGGAGTGACTAAAAAATGAAAGCGTGAAAAAGTCAAGAAAAACGACATTTCACGGGCGGAAAATTTGCAAATACAACAGCAAATTATGTTATAATATGTGAATTTACAGGGGTCGCGCGTATAGTTAGGATGATATGAAATCCAAATTTTGAGGCTGACGCTAGCGCTTCTAAGGTGTTTTAGCCAGAATCGGCGGTTTTTAGTTCGGTTTTTGTGCGGAGGCGTTTTTAATTATTTAACAGATAAAAATATATTTACCGGCAGTGCATTTTGGATCGTATTTTAGTAGTGCTACGCTGATGCATGTTCGGTTCGACGATTGTTCATATATGCCGGGTTTATATATGTATATGTCGTAAAAGGTACATTGTGCGACATTGGATATTTCGCGAAAAGTCGATTGTCCAACCGTGTCTTCTGGCTATGTTTTTATGGCCCGCCCGCCTAGTTCTTTGTATTTGCGCCCTATTTTGCGCTACACGGCGTTTTTGCGCTTCCGACATGTAATTTATATATGTCCTGCTGCTAAATTTTCATACAGCGCGTCCTATGGCATTGATCTATTTATCACGAGGCATTTATTGGCTCTAACGGAGGTAAAAACTGTACTTAACAGGGGTAGAATAGGGGAGTAACAGATGAAAACAGGGGCGGAACAGGGGTAGGGGGCAAAAATTCGAAATTTGCGCTTCCCTGGCCGATTATTAGCGTGAAATGTTGTGCAAAAGTGTAAAATTATTTCACGTTATGCGCCATTTTTGTTATGGCGGCGGGCAGGGCGGAAAATTTGGCGAAAAATCTTGAATGTCGTAAAACCAGTGAGGTGCGAAGTTGATTTTTGCCCTGCTCTGTTGTTTGTTTTATAATGTTTATGTATGAAAGATGAGATGCTTAATGAGCTGGATAAAGAATTAGAAAATAAGAACCTCACTAAGCAGCAATATAACACGCTTAAGGACCAGATTATCAGTAAGGCCGATCAACAGGCTAAACTGAATGAAGACTGGCGTGCCGGCAAGATGGATGAAGCCACATTTGAAAAGTGGTATGAAGCGATTTCGCAAGATCTAAAAGAAATTGGCGAGCACAAGCGCCAGATGGTTGAGAAAAACATTGATATTCGCAAAAAGAAAGCCGAGAAAAGGCGTCGTCGTCCGTTTTTGATTGGCTTAATTCTTATTATCGCGATACCGTCGGCATTTTGGCTCGCGAATTATTTTTATGCGCATCGTTCGATCGAAGACGTGCCTGCGCCGATCCAGGTTGATTTATCCGAAGAGGAGCGTGCGGAAAAGCATGTAGTTGACGGAAAAGACATCGATCGACCAGATTACCATCTCGAGATGAATTATTTGGCCTCCTACGACATAAAAGGGTTGGTAGTGGACACTAAGCATTTCAACGATAAAGATGTTTTTGAGAAGTCCTTCCCTGTTGATGTGAGTTTGGCTTGGGGTAAGTTCGCCGCAAATCGTATGGCGTTTGATTGCACGAATGGTCCACGCAAACTGTCTTGCAATATTTCGATGGAACAGCTCAAGAAGTTGAAAACTGGGCGGGGTATTCTCGACCTCGTGTCCAATAATCACCTCTCCCCTGCTAATAAGGATATCTATGACAAAATTATGCGCATTAAGGCCGGTAATTACGTTGAATTAAAGGGGTATTTGGTGAGTATAACCGTAACGGACAAGGATACTACAAAACCGTTTACGGCCACTTCAAGTTTAGTGCGTAATGACCATATGGATAGTATTTTCGATACCACGAATACCGGTTGTGAGATATTCTTTGTAACGTCGGTTGATTGGTTGGATTAGAAAAACCCACCGTGAGAGGTGGGTTTAGTGTTACCAGCGGAAGGAGCGAACGATATCCTCAATTTCTTTGACGGTTTCGTCATATTTTCCGCAGACATCGGTGTGATAATTGATATGGATTGATGTGGGGCCACCGTGGGCCTGAATGCCGGCGCCACAGCGCCATTCTTCGCCCATCAAGTAATGCGCACTAGGCAGGAAGCCTAACAGGCGATTATGGATTTTTCTGGCGCTTTCCTTGTTGTTGCCGTACGCGATAATGACAGGGCCAGAAGTGTCGGTCATATGTCGTTTCATATGCATGCCGATGACGTCCGCCCATCTGCCAATGCCACGAACCTTGATGGTGGCGGTGTGGCTGGGAGTAACATGCAGCAGATCTCGCTCTTCGCCGCGATACTGTGCGGAGCAGACCAGCCGGAAACCAAGAATGGAGCCAAAGAATGCTTCAGACGATTTGACGCGGCCGCTTTTTCGAATGTAACTGAGTTCTTCCCAAGTAAAGAAATGGGCGATGTGTCCGCGTGTCTTTTCGACGAATTCGGCAATTTGCTGCACGTCTTGTAGGGTGCCATCTTCGACGCCTTTCGCGACGTCCATCATGAGCATGGCGAGGCCAGTAGACATACACTGGCTGTCGACGCAGAGAATTGTCCGGCCGCTTGCTTTGAGTTCTGCTTGGAGCATTGCGAAGAGCTTAGTGGCGTAACTGTACGCACTACTCAGGGAACTGTTCATGACGATATAGATGACGTCTTTCCCCTTTGCGACATTGCGGCGGACAGTTTCTTCTGTACTGATGATTCTACCTTCTTCCGGGATGTTCAGGCATTCCATATCCGGCATATACATCAGCGGTTGACTCGTGGTTGCGCGAAAACCTCTTTCGACATATTTTTCGACTTGGTAAAAATCGGTTGGTCGAAGGTTGTTCAGCTCGTGTCTCTCGTCTCCTTTCGTGACAATTACCGGAACATCCAAGACGGTGATGTATGGACGTTCGGCGAGCCATGATTCGGGCAGGTCGCAAGTGCTATCGGTTAAAATCTGAAAATTGCGATCCATATATTTCTCACCTCCTAAAGTGCAATGATATCGCTCGCGCGATTCCCCGTAATTATGCCATTTTTGATATAAAAAGTCAAAAAATTCTTGACTTTTTTTGACGGTTATGCTTAAATGATGGTGTCTTTAGGTCAAAATAAAAAGGACAAAAACAAAAAATGAAGAGAGTTTTAAAAAGCACCGCTGCTGTGTTAATGGCGGCGTTTTTGCCGGTCGCGGGCGTATTCGCGTCGTCCGGTAATCCACTAGATTACGCAAATAGTATTGGACAGGTTCGCGAAAGCGATACCGTAAACCGCGTCGTTGAGGCGACGGCGGATGGCGGCTATGTCGTCGGTGGTCAAATTATTGTCTGCGAAAAACGTCCTATCATTGAAGATCCATATTATGGAGATATAAACGGCTCCGTTATGGGCGATAATGATGAAGGCGGCGATTCATCAGGTGAAGAGTCAGAGTTCGTTCCGGCAAAGGAATGTCTCGATTATTATGGTTCAGACTTTTCGATAAGCAGTGATTCGGGCAATTTGAGCGATTTTTCGTTGCTTTGCGAAATGGGCGGAGTTAAAGATGGGTCGATCAGTAGTACGGAACCTGAAAGAGAATATTATTACAATATAAGTTGCGCAAACTATATTGCGAAATTCAAAAAAGATGGCACGCGCGAATGGTTAACTTCATTCGAAAATGATGACAAGCTACTAGCTGTAGGTGAAACATCTAACGACTATCGCCTATTAACGTCCAAAGGCATTATCTTAATTGCCGACAAAAATGGAACAGAAAAAGAGCCAATTGAATCAGGTATAAACAGCAATATAGTTAGCGCAAAAATAGACCGCGATGGAACTATATTTGTATCCTACTTCTTCTTGGGCATATGTAAGTTTGGTCTTGATGGTAAAGCAATTGCGTGCATACCAGAGGATGATAGCAGCAGTAAGACCTATTATTCCGATGAGGAATCTGGCTATTTCTTAATGAACGGTGAAGTGATAGCAAATTATTATGATAGTAAGACTAGTAGAACTGGCGTAGTGAAAATTACGAAGGATCTTAAGACTGTTACTACCGTCATAGAGAGTCCTGAGGATAACCCAAATATTTATTACTCCGTAGTGTCTAACGATGCCGACGGTAATTTATTAGTAGTTCGAAGTACTTTCGAAGATGCAGATGACGATGAGTCGGACCTCGCATTACTGAGCATCGATAAAAATGGTGAAATTGTAGCTGAGAAAAAATTGACTGAGGAACAGAAGAAAAAACTAGTTGACGATGTAAATATTCTACCTGGTTTTGCAGCGTTTGATCGGGTCAATAATAAGCTCATCAAACTCGATATGAATCTTGACGAAACGTTCTCGTATCAATTTGGCGACGATGAGCTTGTCTTTTCCTCAACTTTCCTAGATGACGGTTCGGTCGTAGCAGTGGGCGGTTCGACGACATCTAACGAAAACTATGACATAGATGGTAGCATGAATGGCATTCAAATCCGTCTCGATGTTAGCGGTAGTGGCGATCCTGAACCTGTCGATGTTGCTGATATGGTGGATAATCCAAAGACTCTCGACGAAATGAGCGCCTTTATGATGATTGGTGGCGCAGTCATTGCTATTGCCGGCGTAGCGGCACGCAAGATGCTAGTACGTAGATAATAAGCTTTATCGAATAACAAAACTCTCTCAAAAAAGTAACTCCGCATGAAGCGGGGTTACTTTTTGCTTTCTAGGGCCCTTAAAACGCGCTAGGAGCGGTTTTTGTTTCGATTTCGGTTACGGTTACGATTCTTCTTTTTGTGATAGTTTTGCTGGCCGTTGTGGTCGATTGGGATATTTGCGCCATTTAAGTCGGCGGATGTGATGATTGGGCGAGCGCTCTGCATCTCCTCAACACTATTGTCGACATTCTCGGCAGCGGCTTCGGTGGCCTTTTGCTCTTCTTTCTGCTCGTCTTCGTAAGTGATGATATTTGGACTCTCTTCCTGGAGCTTTTTGTTGCGCTCTTTGACGAGGGCGGCGAGGTCCTTTAGGCTGTTGCCGGATTGGGCTTCGCCCTGAGCTTGGTTAGGTGAAATCTTTTGCTTACGGAAGTCTTGCTGAGGAGTAGGGGTAAACTTGTAAACTGGCTTTTCGATCGGACGAGGAGCTTCGTAGGCCGAAGCAGTGTTAGCAGCGCTGGCGCCGCGCTCGCCGGCTTCGCGGCCAGAATCAGATAGGTTTTTCTTCCACTTCTCTGCTGCTTCGATATTGTCGCGGATTTCTTTTTCAACTTCTTCGCGAGTGCGAGCATAAGTTAAGCGCGAGTATTTGACGATGCGTGGCAAGAGATCGTTAGGTGGTTTTGGAATGCTTAATGTAGTAGCCGAGAAACCAGGGGTCTTTTCGCCGTTGATAATCATCGAAACGACAAAGTGACGGTTGTTAAGACTGAGCAAGTCTTGAGCCTCGAATACCGGCTCGAATTGCTTAGAGAGAATTGGCGCATCGTCAGCGGAGACGCGGAAGCAGATAGTGGTACCGACGTTGCCGAAGACGGCGTCGCGCACAGAATCAGTCATCTGTGAGACGTACTGGTTGGCGACCGTGAGGTTAAGGCCGTATTTGCGTGCCTCAGATAGAATCACGGCAAAGGAATCGGTAGCGAAGTTCTGGAACTCATCAACATAGAGATAGAATGGGCGGCGATCTTCGACGTTCTCGATGTCCGAGCGGCTCATGGCGGCGAGCTGGACTTTGGTGACTAAGAAAGCACCGAGAATGCCGGCATTGTCTTCGCCAATCAGGCCCTTAGAGAGGTTGACGACCAAAATCTTGCCTTCATCCATAATCTCGCGGATATTGAAGCTAGATTTTGGTTGACCGATAATGTTGCGGATGATTGGGTTGGCCGTAAAGGCGCCGACCTTGTTGAGAACTGGCGCGACCGACTCGGTGACCTGTTTTTCGCTCCAGGAACCGAACTCATGTTTCCAGAATTGGAGAACGGTGACGTCTTGGCAGTAATCGAGGGTTTCCTTGCGGAACTCCTTGTCCGTGAGCATGCGGGAAATATCTAGTAAGGTAGCTTCTGGACGGTCGAGCAAAGCAAGCAAGGTGTAGCGCAAGATGTGCTCGAGACGTGGGCCCCAAGAATCGCCGAACATGCGCTTTAGTACGCCAATAACTTCAGAAGAAATATTTGGCTTACGAGCCGGATCATCGATTTCGAGTGGGTTGAAGGCCATTGGGTACTGTGTGTCAGCTGGGTTGAAGTAGACGACGTCCTTAATACGACTTTCCGGGATGAAGCGGAGGTTATCGGTAGCGAGATCGCCGTGTGGGTCGATAATACAATAACCTTGGTTGTGATAAATATCACTTAGTGCGAAGAGTGTGAGGAGACCAGATTTACCGGAACCAGTCTGACCAATGATATAGACGTGGCGAGAACGGTCGCGGCGATACATGCCGAACTGGTGTTTGATGCCACGGAAATCGGTTAAACCAAAGGCGGAGATGTTTTCGTCGAAGCTTGGGTTGCCGGTGAGCATCGGAAGCTTGGCTGGTGGTTCCGCAGTCTTGCTGGAAGCCCAAACGATGTTCGGTGTTTCAACGTTAGTGTGCGGGAGATGGTAGACCGAAGCAAGCTCGGAGATATTTAGGACAAAGCCGTCATCGGTGAATTGGCGCATCTTGTAGGCATCAAGTGCGGTTTTATCGAAAGTTGCGCCGGTCATCTTGAAACCGTTGAGGTTGGTAGAGTTGAACTGTTTGAAGGTACCAACGAGAGCCTGCATGTTGAGCTTGGCGTTCATTTCGTTGTCGCCAACATAGGCAAGACGAATCTTAACCTGGTAGCCAAGTTTAGTGGCCTTCTCTTCTGCTTTAGCAATACGAGTTTTATCGCGTTCGGATAGTTCAACTTTGCCATCCGAAGTGGTACCACCCTCTGGTGGGCGCCAAAGTGCCGCGAGGACTTCGAGGAACCATTTCCAGTCGATATGGAAGAGGTCAAAGCCGCTCTTCCCCGCCTTAATATTGGAAATCCAGAGATCGGATTTTTTGTGCCAATCATCGGCGATTGGGCGAGTTAGGATCTGAATCCACATCTCTTCGCCGCCGCTCGGGTTGAGCTTAGCGAGTGTACCAGTAATACCAGCGAGTGGGTCAACCTCGAAGGATTCAAAAGTCTTAATTGGTAAAGCTTCGTTGTCGGTTAGGGTGATTTCGGATGAATAGGAAATTGGATAATCAAAACGTTTGTCGCAGTAATCTTCTTTCATGCGATAGATTTGAACGCTTGGATACTGAGAATAAATCTGACCTTCAACGAAAGATTGCAGAATGCGCGGCACCCAAACAAAGAAACGAATTTGGTTGCCAGTGGAGGCGATTTCGAATGAGAGATGCTCCTGAACGCCGCCGGAGTTTTTGAGCTCACTAGCGTCACGTAAAATACCATGCAAAGAAGCGAAGAGCTGCTCGGCGGCGAGCTCCTTTTTGTCGTTGTCTTTTGGAATTTCGAGCATCAAAAGTACACTGTCGACGTTTAGTACGCGTAGACGGTTTGCCTTGTTCTTATTGCGGACTATCAAGATAACAAGGATGATTAGGATTGGTATCCAGACGATCGGCGCCAAAAGGAAACGAAATAAATCCATGCGAATATTTTACCATAAATGGTAAACTTTAACCATATGGACGGCGATGTGAATGTGGTGGTGATAGGGGGCGGAACCGGCAGCTTTGCGGTTTTGTCTGGTTTAAAGAAATATTGCAAGCATATTACGGCACTAGTAAGTATGGCGGATGATGGTGGTTCGACTGGTATGCTGCGTGATGAGTTGGGTGTGTTGCCGCCGGGAGATGTGCGACAGTGCTTAGTGGCGTTATCGAATTCGCCGAAACTGCGGGATTTGTTTAACTATCGTTTCGATGAAGGATCATTGGCGGGTCATTCTTTCGGGAATTTGTTCTTAACCGCCCTGCAAAAGACGACTGGCAGCTTTGCGGATGCGGTCGATACGGCTAGCAAGCTGCTGGATACGGGCGGGCACCGCGTGGTGCCAATTACGCTTGATCAGGTAACACTAGTTGCGGATGACGGCGAACGAGTAATTCGTCATGAACGCGAAATTCGCGAGGCGGATTTTTTAAACGCGCGTCCGAAAGTTTGGCTGGATCCAACCCCGACGCCGAATCCGGTGGCATTGGAGGCAATTCGGGACGCGGATTTGATTGTGATTGCTCCGGGCGGCCTATATGAAAGTCTTGGTGCTTCGCTGGTAGTTCCTGGCATTGGACGAGCTTTGGCCGAGTCGCGTGCGAAGAAGCTGTACGTTTGCAATTTAATGAATCAAGAACGTCACACGAAAGATTTTACGGTGGTGGATTTTGCGGACGAGTTAGAGCGTTTAGCGGGGTGCGAATTTCTAGACGAGGTGCTATATAATTCGAATTATCCAAACAATGAGATTGTTGCCCGCTATGCCCTAGAGGGCGAACATCCAGTGCTATCTAGCAAGGCCAAGCGACATTATGCGCGGCGTGGTGTCGATTTGCTATCAGGGACAATTTGGCAAAATAATTCCAAGAAGGATCCAATTGCGCATCAGCGGGCGTTGATTCGGCATGATGTTGATAAGTTAGCGAAGAATATTCTGAAAAATCTGGCATAAAAAATACCCCCGTTTAGGGGGTATTTTGGTTTAGGCTGCAAGTTTGTAGTTGTCTTTACCGATCTTGGTAAAGAGTTTCTTGTTTTGGAGATTCAAGAGAACGGTAGTTTCCTTAACTTTGCGTTCTTTGAGCACCTGTTTGACGATTTCTTTGCGGGAAAGGCCTTCGTCGCCGGCTTTCTTGAGAATCTTAGTGATGATATCGGAAACAGTTCCCTTCTGGTAGCCCCAGCTGTCGAGTGCATAGATGCCGCGGCCGATTAGGACAAAGCGGGAATCTTTAATGAGCTCGTTGTGGATAGCCTGGACAGTGACATTCTTGCGTTTGAAGTCAGAAGCGCTGATGGCCTTAGCGATGTCGCCAAAGTGCATTGGCTCTTTGTGTTCTTCAAGAACGACATAGATTTTGTCGCGGATATTCTTTGGGTTAACAGTTGGCCACTTGGTGAGACCCCATTGACCATTGAGGGTCGAAAGGAGCTTGCTGATGCGAGCAACAGCTTCGATGTGGCTTGGGTGCTCATAGTTGAGCTTTTCGTCGAGCTCATCGATGCTAATTGGCTTCTTGTTGGCTTTGACGAGCGAAACAATCTCGTCGACTTTCGTGCGCAGAGCTTTTTCGTCGCCATATTCAGCAATACCAATGGCGTTATGATATTTATCGTTTTCAGTAACAATAGTTAAGACTGGAGAAATTTCACCGAGGAAGCTAAAGTTGGCCTTATCGGCTGCGGTAGCTTCGCGGCCAAGGATTTTCTTAGCGAGATCGCTCGCACGAGCGACGCGTCCCATTTCAGTTAAGTTGCGGATGATAAGTTTTTCGGCTGGAGCCAAATCCGCTATTCTACCCTCTTCTGCTGCGATGCGGAGACGGATAAGAATCGCCTTCTCGAGTTGGCGAACGCGTTCACGAGTGATCGATAACATTTCACCGATCTGTTCTAGTGTTTCTTTATGACCGTCGAGTCCAAACCTACGCGAGATGATTTCTCGCTCACGTTCTTGTTCGATGATGTTCAGGCTGTTTTTAATAGCCTTAGTAATCGTTTCCGCATTATTCATGCTGCTGTATTTCCTTACTTCTCCGTGGTTAGGGTTTATATCTTAACTTTTAAATATAGTAACATCATTGCGTGATGTTGTCAACAAGTAAAATTTCTTTCACTTAAGACTTATTTTACCACATTTTTGGCATTGTCCATAAAAAATATTATAAAACTTTAAGCATAGACGGAATTATGGCGTTTTCACCCCTGTTATAGGGGTAGAAAAAAGCCCGGATTAATCCGGGCCATGGACGTAGCTGTCAACGAGTCTACTGGTGATAGCCTCTAGTGCTTTACGGTACTCTGTTGTAAGTTTTTCGAATTTTTCGGGTTCTTTGAGGATATCGGTACTCCAGACGGCTGCCTTGAACTCTTCATCGATACGCCGCGAGTCCTCTTCGGTTTCTCTCCTAATTCGGTTGAGCCATTGTTCGCGAGTTTCCGGCTGATATGAGGCAGCATCTTTGGGATCGATTCTCGTCACACATAACACCTCTTTCTGACTACTGAAACTAGTCCATATCTATATTATATCATAGATACGCTTAAAAAACAATAGTGCTTGTGTTTTTTCGTGTATCTTCGTCGATTAAAATAGTGTCCAGCTCCTCGGTTGGCTCACTATTTTCTATTGCATCCGATTCGGCATTATTGTCTGGCTCATTAACAGTTGTTCCCTCGTCGGTACTTGCGGATTCACTATTTTCTGGTTCCTGTGGTTGCGTTGGTTCAACTCCGTCTTCTTGTATATTCTGATCTGGTTCGGTGCAGAGTGGCAAATCGGTTTTTTCGGTTGGTTCTGGCTCTTCGGTTGGTTCTGGATCTTTGGTTGGTTCTTCGGCGCTCTCGAAATCGGATGAGTTCTCGGTTGGCTCAGTATTCGTTATGCAATTTTGCGTATTTGTCTTCGTCTCTTCTTCGGACTGCTCAACTTGTTCCGATTCGTCTGGTTGACTTACGTCTACTGGCTTGATAACTTCTGCTGGTTTTTCCGGTTTTGATGACTGGGCGTTGGTTGGTCTATTATTGGAGCGATTTTCACGCGTATTTGCTGCGAGCTTAATACTACCACTAGCTACGCGTGATACTCGTGCTGGAGTCGGGCTATTAGTGCTTTCCGTAAAACTCAGAATCTTTGCATTGCCAGCTAGATCAGTTACTTTAACTTTGATGGCGTATGCTGTACCTGGTGCGAGATCGGCAAATGTATGACTTGTGCTATCGGTGATATATTCGGAATCGTTGATTGAGTATTCGTAGCTTTTAATATTGCTGTCGTCGGTAGCTGTCACTGTTACTGTAATGCTGGAGGTGGTAACAACGTTTTCGGAAGTGGCGGTAGGTTTGTTCCGGTCGACGCGCGTGAGGACGTAATCGGAAATATCACTGACGACGCCATATTCGGATACGGCGCGAAGCCAAACATAAGACGTGCCAAGGTTGCGTACGCGGACTGTCTCGACGGTACTGATTTTCCAATTGCAATCGTCAATACTCCCTGTATCGTTAATGCAATATTCGTAATGATCGAGGTTGCTTCCACCAAAAGTAGCAGCAGTGGTTACGGTTACAACGGCAGTTTTAGACCATTCTTCGGCGCTACTTTTGATGACAGGAGCTGTACTGCTAGTATCAAGATGTTTGGCGATTGTGATAGCCGATGGGGTTGCGAGGGTAAGAACTGTGGCAGGGATAATGATGATACGTTTTTTCATGGATTACCTCTAGGATTTATTAAGGCTGCCTTTACGAAGGCGGAGAACTTGATCGGCGTGGCTGGCGACTTGTTTGCTGTGTGTAACGATAATGACGATTTTCTTTTGCTTGTGGGCGAGGTCTTTGAATAAGTCGATGATTTTTTCTTCGGTGTCTTCATCGAGGTTACCGGTTGGCTCATCTGCAACAATAATTGGTGCGTTTGAGGCGAGTGCGCGCGCGATTGCGACGCGTTGTTGCTGTCCACCAGAAAGCTTGCCGATTAAGCGGCTTCCTTCTTCTTCGCTCAAGCCGACTTGCTTGAGATAATCGTTCGGATTTGCCTTACTATTATCGAAATCGATGGCAATCTGGACGTTCTCGCGAGCGGTCATGTATTTGATGAGATTATAAGATTGAAAAACGATGTTAACGTATTTTAGGCGAAACTCGGCGGCACCGATTTTACGTAGGCTTTTGCCGTCATAGCTGATATCTCCGTTCTGGAGTTTATCTAGCGCCGAGATGAGGCTCAAAAGCGTAGTTTTACCGGAACCGCTCTCGCCAATGATGGCGTACATCTTCCCGGACTTAAAGTCGGCGTTGATGTTTTTTAATACTTGTTGCTCGCCAGCGGCGTTTTTATAGCTATAAGATAGATTTTCAACTTTAAGGGTACTCATGTTTTACTCCTTCCCTGCAAGTATTGCTTTTGGTTGATAGCGAAGCACATTAATGGATGGCAAGATGAGCGCAAGAATGATTACGGCGTAGCCAATTACAAAAAGCAGTAAGAAATCGATTGGCGTGGCATTAATATTAAGCTTAACTTCAGATTTCTGTGCATTTGCCATAATGCGATTTTTCATGTTCGTAGAGCTACCTGGCGCGGAAGCTTCTGGCATGCTAGGACGATTACTGTCGTTGTTACCACTACTAACTTGTGCGCCGGGACGACCGAAGTTCTTTTCGGCTTGTTGTGCGGTGGCGGCGGTTTGGGATTCAATGATTGAATTGCCGAGTTTGTCGGCAAAGAAAGTACCGGTGGCTGAAGCCAACGCGAAGCCGAGCGTGCCAACAATTAAGAGTTCGCAAACGATTTGGCCAATGATATTGCTCTTGTGGGCGCCGAGCGACAAGAGCACGCCCATTTCATAACGGCGATCCTTGACGTTAATGGTGACGATTAATGTAACGATAATTATTGCGGCAATGATAACAATAATTAGGATAGTAGTAGCAAAGCTGCCAACGCTCTCAATTGAACCGGACATGGCGTCATATTCACTAGTATCGACGGCGATAGTCAGATTATTTTCGGTTAGGTCTGGGAAATCTTCTTTAATTTTGTTAACGAATTCCTCGGCATTATCGGAGTTGATCATATAGTAACGAACGCTACTAACGTTATAGTTGCCTTCGTTGTAATCATCTTCGCTTAGGAACTGTGCGGCCGTTTCAGTATTCATGTAAATTAAGTTGGCATTAGTGTTAAACTCAGAAGAATCATAGATTCCAATAACGGTAAGCGTAATATCGGCTTCGGTATAGACGTTTTTTATCGTAAATGAATCGCCAATCTTGAGCTCGTTTAGCTCGGAGAACTCATAAGAAATCATGGCTTGGTTTTGGGAATCTTCGTCAAAATAAGATCCGTCTTTGATCTCCATGCTCTCGTTTTGAACGGCGGAAATATAGGCATAGGAATTAATGCCGGTAATAGAAATGTCTTTATCAAGAACGTTACTATCATTACTGTTGCGATTCCCGCCTTGATTGCCTGGCATATTGCCTCCCCTGCTTGGGGTTTTAGTTTCGACAGTTTCGAGATTGTTAGAATTGGCCGAAACGGAAATCTCGTAAGAGTAATCTTTGACGTATTCGGAATAGCTGGCGATTTCGTTGGCAGTCTCAACGTCGACGGCCGGTCGGACCATTTCTCTGAACATTTCTCTGCGATCGGTGCCGCTTTCGATTTCGGCGTTTTGTTTTTCGCGGATGGCGTTCATGTCGGCTTGGATAGCAACGGTGCCGCCGAGAGTTGATTTAGCGTAATCCATCTGTGCATTTACGGCCGTCTTAACGGTGATGGCAGCCAAGACGAGGTTCGCCATAATGAAAAATATTAAAGTGAGTATAATTGTGCGGCCGAGCTTACGTCTGATTGACAGCCAGCTGCGCTTAAGCATATTTCTAAACATTGATTCCTTTCGTTCTATTGTTCATATTTTCGAACAAATACTTGAAAGGAAGCTTAAAATCCTGAAAAGGGTTGTGTTTTTACTCGGCGGAGCCGTAGCCCTGAATGCCGTAGCGATTGTCGTTGTAGTCGACGCGGTGCATCATGATTTTACCGTTTTCATTGCCGCCAACGGTTGTAAGTTCATCGTAGTAAACAGATACGACGACATTGGCATGTGTGCCAAAAATGCCACCATCATAAATTATTACGTCACCAGGCTCCGGGATACTACCGGAAGATTTTTCGTGCCAGCGGTTTTCTTCTTCGAAGTATTCTTTGAGGGTATAAACGCCCGGAATGCGCCATCCGCCACTGGCAGGATTTTTGAATTTATGCCCAGCGGAGTTGTAGACCCAAGATACGAAATCGGCACACCACGGTTCTTCGATACCATCGGAATATTCGAGAGAATTGCGCGGATTGCGATATTCTTGCTCAACGATCTTGACGATATCTAGGCGCGTGTCGCTGATTTGCCCTTCCTCGTATTTCGGAATGACCGCATCAACAGCACGATAATCAAAGGTAAGATTGGAGCGAAAAAGTAATGCTCCGGCTATGATGATAACCACGATAATCGCAAGCGTAGCGGCCGTAATTATAACAAGTCCACCAATTTCTTTACGCGTTTCTGCGTCTTCCATATGCTTTTACTATACTACTTTTTCTTGGGAGTAGCTTTCTTTGCGGCGGCGCGGCGTTTGGCTGGGCGACGAGTTTTCTTTGGCTTATTAGCGAGATACTCTTCGGCCTGCTCCTTAGTGACGGTCTTTGGATCGACATCTTTAGGGATGCGGACAAAGTTGCGGCGGCCTGGACCTTTAACATATGGGCCGTAAGCACCGTTGATAATCTGGATTTCGCCCCAGTCGGCGATATAAGAATCGCGTTTAGCTTCGTAGAGCGGAATTGCTTCGTCGAGCGTAATAGTATATGGATCGAAATCTTTGAGCGGAATGTTATATTTTCCAGCTTTGAGGTATGGGCCAAATGGGCCTGCGGCGGCAATAATATCGGCGCCGTCGGCGGCTTTGCCGAGGTCGCGCGGAAGCTGTGGTAAGGCTAACTGCTTGAGAGCCTGATCGAGCGTGACGGTCTTGACGCTCTTGCGCTTTGGTAGTGGCGCGAAGCGTGGTTTTTCGCCAGTTTCTTTTTCGTTCTCGCCGAGCTGGATGAAACCGCCGTTCTTGCCGACCTTAGCATAAATAGCTTTGCCGGTTTTTGGATCATGACCAAGTAGACGTGAGTTATTGTAGCGTTCAATACCTTCACTCGCGAGAACTTCGTTATTGAACGGACCATAAAAGTCGCGAAGCATCTTCACGCGGTCGAGCTTGGCTTCGGCGATAAGATCGAGGTCTTTTTCGATATTGGCGGTAAATTTGTAGTCAACAATATTCTTGAAATTGTCCGTTAGAAATGCGGAAATGAGCTCGCCGATTGGAGTTGGCATGAGCTTGCCCTTGTTGGCGCCGTATTTTTCGGTGACGGATTCTTTAGTGATTTGATTATTTTCGAGTTTAAGTTCGGAAACTTGGCGCTCTTCCCCGTCGGAATCGCCTTTAACGACGTAACCACGGGCTTGAATGGCGGTCATAATGGTTGCATAAGTACTTGGACGGCCGATGCCGAGTTCCTCGAGTTTCTTCACGAGTGAACCTTCGGTATAGCGAGCTTGCGGCTTGGCGTAAGTCTGATGTGCGGTGATTGATTTGGCCGAAACGGCATCGCCAACTTTGAGCTTTGGCAACTCGGTTTCTTTGAGGCGGCCATAAACTTTTAGAAAACCGTCAAAGGTAATAACTTCGCCCTTACCAATGAAATGATGTGGAGTTGGCGTATCGATAGTGATAGTCGTAGTTTCGATTTTGGCGTCGGCCATCTGGGTAGCCAAAGCGCGAGCGCGAATTAGGGCATAAAGACGCTTTTCGTATTCGTTTTTACCGGCAGTTTCGCGCTTAATGTCGGTTGGACGAATGGCCTCGTGGGCTTCCTGTGCGCCGGCAGATTTGGTCTTAAAATTGCGAACTTTGACGTAGCTCTTGCCGTATTTTTCTTCAACAAAACTGGCCATGTGGGCAATAGCTTGCTTACTAAGATTGAGGCTATCGGTACGATGATAGGTAATAAGACCGGCTTGGTAAAGTGACTGAGCGGCCTGCATAGTGGTGCGGGTTGAAAAGCCAAGCTTGCTGTTGGCCTCAATTTGCATGGAAGCAGTCGTAAACGGCGGCTGCGGTTTGCGCTCGCCTGGGGTATTTTCGACGGCTGAGACGGTATAATCTGCGCCGATGAGCTGCTTGAGGAATTTCTCGGCCTCATCTTCGGTATCAAATTCATGATTAAGCTTGGCGTCAAAGCCAAAGTCGCCGGAAACTTTGTAGGTATATTTACTGGCGAATTTTTCGATAGCTTGTTCGCGCTCGACGATGAGACGAAGAGCCGGGCTTTGAACGCGTCCAGCTGAAATAGCACCCGGAACCTTTTTGCGGACAATGCCAGAAAGATCAAAACCGACGAGCATATCGAGGGTTTGGCGGGCTTGCTGGCTGGAAACCATGTTCATGTCTACAGTACGAGGATTCTTAATGGCTTCTTCAAGAGCGGTTTTGGTAATTTCGTGGAAAGTAATGCGGGCGGTATTCTTCGGTAACTTCAAAACTTCGCAAAGGTGCCAAGAGATGGCTTCTCCTTCGCGGTCCTCATCCGTTGCGAGCCAGATTTTGTCGGCAGAAGCGGCGGCTTTCTTAAGATCCGCGATCACACTTTTGTGCTCCGGATCGATTTCATAAGTAACGTCAAAAGTATTTTTGTCGACCTTGGTATCTTTGCGAATGTGGCCGACGGAGGCTAGTACAGTAAAATCTTTACCGAGGTATTTCTCGATAGTGTGCGCTTTAGCAGGAGACTCTACGATAACTAAATTTTTGCTCATGTGCTATATAATATCATACAAAATTTGACAAGAAAGCATAAGTGCAAAAATCGTGTGCTAGAATTGAAGTATGATTACGCTTTTTGGTGCGCCTGGTGCAGGTAAAAGTGTTCAAGGTGAGTTATTGGCCAAAAAATATGGCTGGAAATGGATTGACGTGCGGTCGGTATTATTAAATATGCACGACCCAGAGATTACTTTGGCTCTGACTAGAGGCATATCTGTCGATGACAAAAAAGCCGCAGCAGCCGTCCAAGGTATTATCTCCAGGGCAAAACAGCCGCGTACGCAAAGGCTGTGGTCGACCATAAATGGGGCGTCATTTTTTCAGCTTAGGACAGAAGCGCCACGCGAAGTTATTCTTGATGGCTTCCCTTTTGATCATAATCAGGTGAAATGGATGATTGATAACGGTACAATTAAGGACCTAAAAGGTGCGATTGTACTGCAGGTGCCGCGTGGGCAGATTTGGCAGCGCCTGGTTGCGCGTAAACGCGTGGATGATACACGCGCAGCGATTGAGCGTCGCGAAGATTATTATGATCGTACAGCAACCGGTATGATTCGCACACTGAGTATGAACGGTGTATTGATTGGTTATGTAAACGGCGTTGGTAGCGAACAGGACGTGCTAGAGCGCATCGAAGAAGTTCTCGGTGATTGGGGCCTAGTGCCAAAGAAAAAGTACGACAAAATTGCGCTGGATAGCGCCAAGGCAAAAGCCGGGCTTCTTGATAGTAATATGAAGCTTTACCCTACAAGGCAGTAATTATTTTTGCGCTTCTTTGAGAGTTGATTGGATAAAATCGTTTTTTGATGCAGTATACATTGGGCGGTCGTTGGCATATTTAACGGCGAGCTCTTTTTTAAGCGCTTCGTATTCGCGGGCTTTGTCTGGATGCGAGCGCATGTAGTCACGAAAGAATAGGGTATTCTTGAAACGGTCGCTATCGACAGAAGTAATGTGAATTAAGAAAATGCGGTTCTCTTCTGGGCCTTTGCGCACGAGCTGTTCGTCTGGGCTTGGATCAGGCTTAACAGAATAAGGTTCTTTTTCGAACTTGGCGCGGACTTTTTCGAAATCGGAAAGGTGACGTAGTCCGACTTGGATATCGACGAGTGGTTTAGCCATAATGCCCGGGATGGAGGTTGAGCCGACGTGCTCGATGCTGAGCGCGAGGTCGCCAAAGATTTTGCGTAGCTCCTTCTCTTCCGCGCGGAACATTTCTGCCCACTTGGCGTTATGCTTTTCTAGTATGACTTTGTTCTTGTCTAATCCCATATATATTATTATATGCGTGCAAAAAAATATCCGCCAGTGCTACGCTTGGCGGATATCTAATCTTTGACGGGGCTATGAAGGAAAGGAGTTAACCTTCGATAGCAATGTATTTTTGATCATCGGCGAGCTCAGGCTTTGGCTCAGCTTTTGGCACGGTGAGGTTAAGGATGCCGTTGTCGTATTTAGCTTTGATGTCCTCTTGTTTAACATCATCGCCGACATACCAGCTGCGGCTCATGGAGCCATAATGGCGTTCGCGACGGATAACTTTACCATTCTTGCGTGGCTTGCCATCTGGGGTTTCGCGCTCTTCTTTTTCCTCATTCATCTCGGTGCTAACCGTGAGGATACCATTATCGAGCTTAACTTTGATGTCGTCTTTCTTGAGGCCCGGGAGCTCGATGGCGAGTTCATAGGCAGAGTCGGTTTCATTAACGTCGGTACGCATGAGGCCGTGGGTTTTTGAAGGGCGCATTAACCCGCGTTCGCCTCCTGGTAGGCGTGGAGTGTCAAATGGATCGTCAAAGAAATCATCGCCGAATCCACTAAACATTTCGTCAAAAAGATTGTCGATTGGGAATCGCATATTATTGTCCTTTCTTTGATTAAATAGTTGTTAAGACGGAGCCAGCATCAGAGTCCTATGATTTATCTAATCTTACTTCTGCCTCTGGTGGCTTCGTATAACCCCAGTATAGCGCTTATAATTAGCACTGTCAAGTCCCGAGTGCTAATTTTTTAAAAAATCATAAGTCTTCCCCTGTCATGGTATATTAGTTGTAATAAGGGAGTGTATAAAAATGGATTGGGATGAATATTTCTTAAAAATTGCTGAGACTGTAGCGCTTCGCTCGAAGGATCCTTCGACCAAGGTTGGCACAGTCATTGTAGACGGGAAAAAGCGGCCAGTCTCTTTTGGCTATAATGGCTTAATTCAGGGTGCGGATGAGTCCAAATTGACGTTAACTGAACGTCCGATGAAATATCATTTCTCGATGCATAGCGAAATCAATGCCATTATCTTCGCGCATCGTGATTTGGCGGGCTGTACCTGCTATTCGACTTACGCGCCGTGCGTAGATTGTCTGCGCTTCTTATTGCAGGCCGGTATTACGAGAATTGTTTATCAACATGCGCACGTGGAGTCCCACAAGAATAAGAAAAAAGCCTCAATGCAGAACCCTGAAACCGACAAGGCGATTATTGCCCTGCTCGATTCGATGCCGCATGTCCAAGCCATTAATTACACGACCGGCAAGACTTATAAAGAAGAATTATTAGAAAAATAAAAAGCACCAAAAAGCCCCAGGTAAGGGTGGGCATCACCTGGGGCTATTTGGCCCTTAAACACACCTCCTAAGGCATCCGGACGAACCGGAGGCGTGACCCACCTCACACACTTTGGGTCCGCCGGTTTAAGGGATTGCTAGCTTTAGAAAAGATCTTTCTAAGTGGAGGTAATACTTTTCACTTCAAGTTATGGAAAGAAAACTTGAAGGCTGAAAGGGTTTCTAAAGCACGCAACAATTGCTAAATAAATTAGCAAAGTTATAGATTATTTAGGTGCGGCTTTTGGTCAGAATATGACCAAAACTATGCTTATGATAACACATACTTTTATATAAGTCAATACTTTTTTCACACTTTTTTCAAAATTCAATAGAAAAATGGCCATATTTCACCCCAAAAGGCAAGCATATAACAGAGGTGATACCGCTTATTGTTATTTAGTAAAAAATGTGTTATAAAACTAGTATTTTTCGATAAAATCGGCTATATTTTTGAGGATTTGTGGCAAATTGCCGCGCTCATGATCGGTAAATTTCGACAGAACAAAATCGATGTCACCAATGCGCTGGCGGAGGTTATCGTTACCGGTACCAAGGCGAAGACGCGGGAAATCATCAGTGCCGAAATGAGAAATGGTGGATTTGAGGCCATTATTGCCGCCCGCACTGCCCCGCTCGCGAAAGCGAATCTGGCCGAATTCGAGATTGAAATCGTCGCAAATAATCAGAAAATCTTTGGGCTCAAGCTTGTAATAATTACGAATTAGTTCAAAGCTTTGGCCAACGTCGTTATAGAAAGTCTGCGGCTTAATAAAAAGCGTATCGCCGTCCTTGAAATAGAGCACGCGATACTTCTTGTCTTCTTTCCATGTAAAGCCACGAAGTTTCGCATAAAAATCCAACGCCAAGAAACCGAAGTTGTGACGCGTGAAATTGTATTCATTGCCCGGATTTCCGAGGCCGGCGATTACTTTCATAAGGTGTATTTTAGCATAAAACCGGAATTGTAGCGCGCCGTATATCTGTTAAGCTTGACCATTTTAACAAAGTATGATATAATATAAGTATAGGTTTTATCTTTGATGGGGGAGGAAAGATAAGATGTTCATTAAGGAGAGATGGTCACCATATGTCATTTTGGCTCTAGTAATCCTGATCGCGGTAATCTTGATAGTGTGCGAAACCAACAGGGTTTCCGTTATCTCTGTCGACAAGCTACAGTTGAGATTCGGTGAATCAAAAATTGGCACATTTGAAGCGGCAGCAATCGATAACAATCGTGATTCCAATTACAGACTTTGCGTTGAGAAAGGTGGAAGAAGCAATTATTACGATTTGACGCCGAATATCTACCAGGTTATCGGTTTTACTTACGGTGATGGCGATTACAAGGTTACGCTGTATCGGCAGGAAAAACAGAATCAGGAAAAGAGCAATAAGGTTGGAGAAGTAACGATAAACACAACGATAAGTACAACCGCGGACGCTGACACGGTCTCACCTTCTAAGGCGGAGACTAAAAAACCGAAAGTAGGCACGTCGATTAGCTATGACGCAGTGTGGGAGATGCGTGAGTATACGCATACGAACAAAAAGACGATTGACTACTGGATAAATGTGCCGGAAGGTGCAACTAGCGGTATGCCAATCGTAATATTCTTGCACGGCGACGGCGAAATGGATAGACCCAAGTCTGTCGCGAAGTTGAGACAAGTGAAGTATATGCGCGAATCGAAGGATTATATCAGTATCGCGCCCGTTGGCAAAAATCGTGATTGGACTAGTGATAAAGTGCAGCAGGCCCTCAAAGGATTAATAGACGATTGCATCGAAAAATATCAAATCGACACTGATAGGGTCTATATCTGGGGCTTTAGCCGTGGCTCGATCGGTACATGGGGGATGGTGGAACGATACGGTTCGTTCTTCAAAGCGGCCGTGCCAATCAGTTGTGGCAGCTATAACGGATCATCCGTTAAGGCGGAAAACTTCAAAGGCACGAAAATATACGCACTGGCAGGCAGTAAAGAAGGCCGATATATCAAACAGATGCGGAAAATCGTGGATAGCATTGTTAAAGTGGGCGGTTCAGCCAAGTTCGAAACCGTAGCTGGACAGACCCATAAGACTATATCGAAGAATTTCCCTTATGCCGAAGTGATTGATGACTGGTTACTCAAACAATAAGCCGTCCGAAAGGGCGGCTTTTCTCATGGGAAAAACGCGAACGACCGAGGTGGTATTACCCTTATAGGGTTCTTTTAGCGTAAAAATACCACCCCCATAGGGGTGGTATGCTCTGGCAACATTGCATTGTGGCTTATGTGTCGAGACAACGAGCGACTTCACGAGCGGCTTCCGACCGAGTGATTTCATTTTCCAGCATGGTAATAACAGCGGCATAAGGGCTGCCAGCCATTTTGGTGGCGGCATACATCAAGCCGTTACTGTGATAGTCCATGTGTTTATTGAACACCTGGTGCGGATCGCCAGTGATAATCATCTTGGAGCCTTCACCGATGCGTTTCATCAGCTGGTTGACCTGGAAGCGTTCCATGTCCTGAGCTTCGTCGTAGATGATCCAGCTGTCGGATATTGAACGGCCTCCCATGTTGATGATGGAGACGAATTCGAAATGATCCCGAATTGCCAAGTCGACTTTGGCTTTGATGTCCTGCGCGGTCATCGCGCAATTGCCTTTCTTGCGATCGCCCTTATTCCTGTAATAGTTATACAGGCTGTCGAGGATCGGCATAGCTTTGGCGATAGTCTTTTCGGTTTCATCGCCGGGCAAGAAGCCAATTTCTTTACCAAGTTCAGCGTCGCGCGGCACTACGAAGATGCGATCATAATCGCGCCTTTTTTCGTCGGTAACAAGATAGTCGCCAATGGAAGTGGCGAGATAGGTTTTACCAGTACCAAACTCTGAAGGACAGATCACGATCGGGATCTCCTTGGCTGGCGCCATTAGCGCTTCGGCCAACATGCATTGGCCCGGAGTGCGCGGCTGGATGTAGCCTGGGAGCTCATCCACATAGTGGATGCGACGCAGGATGCCAGTCCCGTCTTCGTTCGGCTCAAAGCGGCCGATACGAACAGGCATATTGTCGGGGTGCACCGAGTAGACTTCGGCAGCGACGGGGTCGATTGTGAACTCTACGAATTCGTTCAGTAACAGCGGCTTTTCATTCGGGAAGAATTCCGCAAATTCATCTGCGGTAATCCTCTGATTGACAAACCAATTGTCACTGAGATCCTCGGGTAATATCAGGCTACGACGTCCGGTATAGACGTCTGGATTAATGCGGACGATATCGATGCCGTTAGCGAGTGCTTTACTGGACATATAGTTATCGCCGGTCATAATCGCCACTGCGCCTGGATCACCAAGTTGCTTCTGAATGGCTTTTGCGATTGCGAGAGCATGAGTGTTCGCGCCGGTGCGGCCATTTGTCGAGAATTCGGAGATATCACTTACTGTTTCGAACTTGATTACCATTCCGTTTTTGCAGGTAAAGGTCTTATTCGCGGCGTCCGTGTAGTGGGGCGTCTCCAAAATCCTGGAAAAGAGACTGAGAATTTTGGTTGCAGCTTCTCCGCGACTACTCATTTCGTGGCGAAATTCGCGGACGCGGTCAATGTACTGCATCGGGATGTGGAGTGTTTCAGCCTTCTTCTTTGTGCCAGAATCCGGATCAAGTATGTCCGGGTTGCCGATGAGCGTGTCAAGGGCGGGCACAATGTCAGGATGGAACTCCCTACGTTCAGCCATTTGATTCCCTCCTTCAAATATGTTGTGCAATGTTGCTAAGGGACCAACAAAATAGGCCTAAGTTTTCTTAAGCCCACCTTGCTTATCTGTTATTATACCAGATTAATCGCGATTACGGAAGGAGAAGAATATTGGTGTACCAGTAAAGTCGAAAGCATCGCGCAAGCGGCGTTCGAGATAGCGCTTATAGCTCCAGTGGAGGAGGCTAAGGTTGCTGCCGTAAACCACAAACCATGGCGGACAGGTATCGGTCTGGACCATGTAGCGAAGTTTTGGATGGGTGTTTTTAAGGCCGGCTGGTGGATGGCTAGCAACGGCGTCCATGAGGAGCTTGTTGAGGTCGGAAGTTTTAAGTTCGGCGTGGCGAGCTTTATTGATTTGCTGGGCCAGCTCAAAAATTTTAGTGACGTTTTTGCCAGTGACGCTCGAGGTCATGACGACTGGTGCGAACGGAATGAAGTTAAAGTCATATTCGAGGTTATCGAGAATCTCGTTGCTATCTTTGTGGTCGAGATCGGTCTTGGTGAGAACAAGAATGACGCCTTTGCCGGCTTTGACGATTTCACCGGCGAGGCTTTGATCGAGCTTAGAATGTGGCTCGGTGCTATCAACGAGGAGGCAACAGACGTCGGCTTCTTCGATGGCGGCAAGGCTGCGGAGGGCGGAAAACTTCTCGATGCCCACTTCCCGCTTGCCTGGTTTGCGGAGGCCGGCGGTATCGAGTAGCTCGATGGTTTCGCCTTTATACTTGAGCGAGGTGCGGTTGATGTCGCGGGTGGTGCCAGACAGGTTCGCAACAATGGCTTGCTGCTTTTGGGCGAGCGAATTAAATAACGAGCTCTTCCCCACATTCGGACGGCCGATGAGGGCGATTTTGAGAGATTTGTCTTCTTTGATTTCTTTATCGGTCTCAAAACCTAGGTTTTGAAGTTCTTTGATGATTTTATCGCGGAGTTCGTTGAGATTGAGGCCGGTCGTGGCAGAAACGCGGAGCGGATTCTTGACACCCATGCTGAGGAATTCGGTTTCCGGCAAAGCTTCGCTGAGATCGGATTTGTTGAGCAGGAGCATGGTCGGTTTGCCGCTCTTGAGGGCTTTCTTGGCGATGAGCTTATCGTCGTGATTTGGATATTTGGTCGCATCCATGGCGATCAGAATCATATCGGCAGAATTAACGGCATCATCGATTTGGTTTTGAATATGCGCCTCGAATTCGTCTTCGGCCTCTTTGAGACCGGCGGTATCAATGAGAATGTAGCGATTCTCGACTTTACCGACGACGTTATCGCGCGTAGTACCCGCTTCGCGTGCAACAATAGCCTGGGACTTGCGTACCAAGCGATTAAAGATGCTGGATTTGCCAGCGTTGGTCTGGCCAATGATTGCGACAACAGGTAATTTCATACCTTAAATTTTAGCAAACTTGACAAAAAATGTAAAGTGTGATATAATGGAATTATTAGCCTCGTTTGAGGCTTTTTTATTTGGTGATAGCCGTACCGTAGTAGATCTTATGCATGCGCCAGCGGCGATAGAAGCAGAAGATGGCGATGTAGGCGCAGATGCCGCAGATGCCAGCAAATGTGTCGATGATGACGTCGCCAATTTCTCCAGCGCGGCCGAGGACGGTGATTTGATGGACCTCATCAATTGCGCCATAAACGGTGGTGATAATGACTGGGTATAAGACTAGGCTATGGGTTGGGAAAACGTTTGGCTCGCGGCCCTTAAAGAAGCTACAGAGCGAATAACCGAATAAGGCGAAGAGAATGAAGTGCGCCATCTTGCGGGCGAATTGATCCGTGACGCCAAATAATTGCGCGAAGAAGAGTGATTGCTGGCTGGAAATCTCGGCATTTTGAGATGAAAAATACCAAATAATAATGGCTATGATAATTGGAAAAATAATGCGCCACCACTTTTTGAATATAATCATTTTATAATTACTCCATTTTACAGAGGTTCTTCTCTGTTGCCTATCTTGGCGCAATTATATCACGGGATGCATTTGTTTGCAAAAGAGCGAGCATTCTGTTAAAATAATTCCAGCTGGTCTCGTCGTCTAGTGGTCCAGGACGTCTGGTTCTCATCCAGAAAATCGAGGGTTCGACTCCCTCCGAGATCACCAATTTGAGTTAGAATGCCGCATCTCGGCATTTTTTGTTGGTTTGACAAATTTAAAAATAATGATATTATATTTAGCAATAAGGGCAGTTAACCCTTAAGTATTTTGCGAGGGGGGTTGTTTATGGCTAAGACTATTCTGGAAGAAAATATCGCTCGAGATATTGAGTCGGATGGATTAACGGTCGACGGTAAGACTATTTATGGAAAAGTAGATGTATTTGTCAATGATGATGGCACCGCAGATGTTCGCATCGGTAGTAATGGTCGGGTATTCAAATACACGATTCAGCTATATGTCGACAAACCCTGGAAAGTAATTTCGGAGGAAGGATGAGGAACTATGTTGGGCGAAAAGATACCGTGGGACCAGCCAAAGTATGGGAGATATCCGACTATACAGAGCGCAATCAATGATTTGGTGATGCTTGCGCATTTCGATGTGCCGGAAACCGACGATGAATTCATGGAAGTTTACGGGGCGCTTGAACCGAAAATTGAAGTCGTGGACGATCGGCTCGTCGAGCTTTATGGCGGTTTCCGCGAAGGTGACGGCAAGCGCGCGAAGCGTTTCTTCTATCTGAAACGGAACGATAGAGGCACTATCGACATTGAGTCTTGGGGCTATGACTACGACAACCAGTGGTCGTGATTGGCTGCTCTGCCCGCCGCTTCCCGGCGGGCATTTTTGTTGTTTGACTATTTGCGTTTTTATAGTATTATATTAGAGAAATAAGAGTAATTCGGCTCTTATGAACTTTAAGAAAGTGGGTGGTAGCATGGAGAGCAGTAATAACCGTTGGGATTTAAGCAATCGCGAGAAGTTCCCTGAAATCGAAGAGCAATTGACGACGGCCATTAAGATGGGCGGCATGTCAACCGGAGACAAGATTGTTTATGGCGAGACGAATGTCACAGTTCATGATGACCATACGGCGACTGTTACGATCAAGAGCAATGGCAGAATGTTTGTATTTTTGCTGAAGCTCTACGCTAACGGTGGTTGGGATGTTATTAAGTGACGACTAAAGGTGGTGAAGGTATGAACGAAACTGAAAATCATGGTTTTACGGAAGAAATGCTTGGCGAAATCACGCAGTCTCTGGATCGTAATGGCCCAGAATTTCCTTATGGATGGACCGGCAAGGTTGAGTCGATGCGGCTTAATAGAGATGGTAGCCTGGCGGTAGTCGTGAATGGTACTTATGCCTCTGGCAAAAATGCCAAATTGCGTTATCGGATCGAAAATAACGGTGGAACCAGCTGGTATGTCACGAGTTTTGTGGAGATTGGTTACGGCAAATGTGCGGAAGAATGCGAAGAGGAATGCATTCTGCGGAGTCGTTTTATCTCGGTGCCAATCTTCGAGGCAACTATAGCCCGATATCGTAAGACGCATTGCTCGAAAGATCAGTGCAAGGAAATCACGAGTTTCCATACAGTTAGAACTGATAGCACTGCCATTATTTATATCAACTATGTGGATGGGAATAATATGACAAAGACTTGCTGTTATCGTCTGGAATGCGACGATTATGACTGTTGGATAGTTGTCGATATGCAATGCCCGAAATGCTAAAAACACTTTTGCCCGCCAGGTAATGGCGGGCTTTTTTATGCAATAAAAATACCCCCGACCGGTGTCGGGGGTATTGGCTTCGAGGTTGCTGCAGTCCTCGGAGCCTCTGGGTGAGAGAGGAGGTTGTTGCTTACATAATGGAGCTGAACAGGTAGTTGTTGGCGAATACCGGTGCGAGCGTGTTCGCGACAGTGGACATCTCTTTGATTGCGATATCCAGAGCTACGCCAACAACGTCCTTACGGGTATCGCCGACGGTGTCACCAGTAATAGCAGCTTTGTGGGCATCGGTTTTCTTCCCGATTACGACGCCATTTTCATCAAGTAGGCGCCCTTCTTCGATCAACTTCTTGGCATTATCGAATGCACCACCAGAGTTGCCATGGAAAATAGCGTCTCCGATTGCAACGAGCGTGGATCCGACCAGTATGCCGCCTACGAATGTAGGACCAAAGAAGATGAATCCGAAAACGGGAACGAGTAATGTCATCAGTGACGGCGGAGCCATTCTGATTAAGGCATTACGCGCAGCCAGAGAGATGCAAGTGTCGTAATCCGGCTTTTCGCCACGATTCAGGATACCATCAAGCTGGCGTTCGCCCTCATCGGTCAGGACAACTGCAGATTTGATCGTGTTGTCCGTGAGCATACCAGAGAACAGTTTGATGACCGCGACACCAATGACGCCACCTGCGAATACGACGTAGGAAGCGATATTGAGGACGGGCGTTGCACTCGAGAAACTACCGATGAATCCAATTATCAGTGAAGTGGACGCAAACATAGAGGAACAGATGGCAAAGCCTTTTCCGATAGCGGCGGTCATGTTGCCAAGTTCATCAAGTTTGTCGGTAATGGCACGAATTTCGGGCTGATCACTGAGGCAACTTTCGCAAATACCACCAGCATTGTCGGCGATGGGGCCGAAAGCATCGATGGAAACGGTTGCACCAACGAAGCTGAGCATACCGAGCGCAGCAATAGCAATTCCATAGACATCGCAGACGACGCCCGCTACGATCATAGCAATGACGATTACGACCATTACTGGGAAGCAGGAGCGTTCGCCGATAGCGTCACCTTTGGTGACGACGAAAGCGTCGCCTTCCCTGGCGATTTGAGCCAGTAGTTTGACGGGCTTATGTTCGGCGCCAGTGTAATGTTCTGTGATCTTGCCAATTAGTACGCCACTAATGACGCCGGCGGCCAGAGCGATGAACGGAGATATCCAACCCAGTCTGAAGCTGGGGATGAGCTCGATGTTACCAAATACCAATACGGACGCGATCAGTGCAATGATCATGATGGTCGCAGAAGACATATAGGTAATGTTGTTGAGCTCTTTCGTGGGGTTGCTGCTAGCCTTGTGATTCAGGGCAAAGAAGATGCCGGCGACGCTAGCAAGCAGTCCGCCACCAGAGATGATAATCGGGAAAATACTGGCAGCATCCATGAATGCCACGTTTGTACTTCCGCGAGTAACAAAACTGAGGATGACGGAACAGGCCACGATGGACGAAACGGTACTTTCGAGCAAGTCGGAGCAGTTTCCAGCAATGTCGTTCACGAGGTCGCCAATGAAGTCAGCGATTGTGTTGGGCATCCGGCTGTCGTCTTCCGGCAGATCATGACGGCGTTTGCCGACGATGTCTGCAGAAATATCAGCCGCCTTGGTGTAGTTGCCGCCTGCAACACGGTTGAACATTGCGACCAGTGAGCATCCCAAAGAGTACGTGGTAAAACGTAGGACTGTGGGGTTGCAGGTAAAGGAAGCAAAGAAGCCGCTGCTAACGACACCTTCTCTGACGCCGCCAGCAATGAGGTGAATCATTATGATTCCGAACAGCCCAAATGCCTGGACGCCGATACCACTGATGCTGCCACCAAGCAAGGCGGTCTGGGTGGTTTTGCCTATGTCTCTGGTGCGAAGGGCAGTTGCTGTAGTACGTACATTGGCGTATGATCCACTACGCATGCCGATGACGCAGGCCAAACTACTCATGAGCGCTCCTGCCATGAAAGTGAAACCGCTGGTTTTTTCGATGAAACACGAGAAAATCGCAGCCACGATCAGAACGGTAGGAATGATGACGTAGTACTCGGCACGCATGAATCTACGCGCGCCTCTCCGGATGATGGCCGCAATATCCGACATATCCTTGGTTCCCTCTTCCATATTGCGCAACTTGTGAAAGTTGTAGACCATGAAAGCGAGAGCAAGGAAGGTGATGAATACTACGGCAAGTTGGATTACGATTGTCATAGAACCAACCTCCTTCTCAATGTGCTAGGAATTGGCAAAAGAATTTTTGCCAAAAAAATCACACGCTCCCTCCTCTCCCGAGCATGTGATTAGAGTGTATAACTTTTCAATCTGTTTTTCAAGCTAAAGCAAGATGATGGATTACTTAAAAATGTTCTTGAAAGTGCTTTTGATTGTCTTCGAAATACCACTAGAGATAGCGTTAGTTACGCCGCGCTGGACGCCAGTAGTGACGGTCTTTTCAATCTTGCCACTTAAGCTATTAGCTTTTTTCTTGGCTTCGAGCGCTTCCTGCTGCTTCTGAATGGCCAACTTCTGGCGCTCTTCGGCGGTTTTAGCACGTGCTTCAGCAGCAGCTTGACGCTCAGCTTCTTTGGCGGCGCGAGCTTCCTCTTTGGCTTTCTTCTCGGCTTCTTTAGCTTCGGCAGCGGCGCGCTTCTCTTCCTCGGCTTTGATGCGCGCTTCTTCTTCGGCGCCGGCTTTTTCTTCACGATGTTTAACGATTCTTTCGTGAGCGGATTCATTGTCGATAGCTTCGTCGTATTTGCCGCAAAGTGGGCTATTGTTGATGATCTTCATGCGAACCATATCATTAATGGCACCCATAAAGCTCTGTGGAGGCAAAATGAAGGCGCGTTCGACGATGGCTGGAGCGCCCTTTTCGTCCTGGAAGGAGATAAGAGCTTCACCGGTGCCAAGTTCGGAAATAGCCGTCTCGGTATCGAATTCTTTATTAACGCGGAAAGCGGCAGCGGCAGCCTTTACGACTTTTTGCTCGCTTGGTGTATATGCGCGCAAGGCGTGCTGGACGCGGTTGCCGAGCTGGGCGAGAATTTCATCCGGCACATCAGTTGGGTTCTGTGAAACAAAGTAGAGACCGATACCGCGGGAGCGGATGAGCTTAACGACTTGAATAATGCGCTTCAAGCGATAGCCCGGCATGCTATCAAAGAGCAGATGTGCCTCGTCAAAGAAGAAGACCATCTTTGGTTTATCGAGATCGCCGACTTCTGGCGAGCTGGCAAATAGAGTATTTAGTAGCCAGAGCAAGAAGGATGCGTAAAGGTCTGGGCTTTGGAACAGCTCGACGGCGTGGAGGATATTAATAACACCGCGGCCATCGGTATCGTTGGCAAAGAAATCTTTGATGTCGAGAGCTGGTTCGCCGAAGAACTTATCTGCGCCCTGTTTCTCGAGTGCCAATAGGCTGCGCTGGATAACGCCGATACTTTGCGGCGTGACGTTACCATATTTAAGCGTATATTTGTCTTTGTTCTCTGCTACGTATTGGAGCGTAGAACGAAGATCGGCGAGATTAATGAGTTTAAGATTTTCGTCCTTAGCCACCTCAAAGACGATGTCTAAGTTGCCCTCTTGGGCCTCAGAAAGCCCTAACATCATCGATAAAATATCTGGGCCAACTGCTTCTACGGTTGCACGGATTGGATGGCCGTTTTCACCATAGAGATCCCAAAAGCGTACTGGGAATTTTTTACATTCGAAGCCTTTAAGGCCGAGTTTATCGACGCGTTTTTGAATGCCCTCGATATCGCCTTCGATAGCGGTACCAGCAAGATCGCCCTTAACATCGGCGAGAAATACTGGTACGCCGGCGTCCGAGAAGCTTTCGGCCATCACTTTGAGCGTGATGGTTTTACCGGAGCCGCTAGCGCCCGTAATGAGGCCGTGGCGGTTAGCCATGTTAGGTAATATACATAATTCTTTGTCGCCGCTTTTGCCGACGAGAATCTTGTCATTAGTGTACATATTAATCTCGCTGTTAATTACTTATATTTTACCACTAAAAAAGCATCCCTTTACAGAGATGCTATTTTTGGGTCGATTATTTAGGAGGCAGTTGATGTAATAGTGCCAATTTCGCCGTCGCCAATATCGTTTAGCTCCGGATATTTGTCAGCGGAGAAAACGCTTGAGCCTTCGTCACCGTCATCTTCTTCTTTCTTGTCTTCAGTTTTAGCCTCTTCATCGTCTGATTCTTCAGCTTCCTTGGCCTCTGTAATTTCAGCAGCTGTTTCGGCGATGTCTTTTGCCTCCTTGGCCATATCAATGGCTTGGCTGTTGATGGTTTCCGCACCAGCATTGCCAGCAGCAGCGTTAACTTCCTGAGATGCACCAGCAAGCTCTTCGGCCTTGTCGGCAAGGCGGTTAGCCTCGGCGATTTTGGCGAGGGCATCATCGCCGCCATGTTTAGCTTCTTCAATGGCTTCGCCGGCAGTTTCCTTAGCAGCTAGAGCGAATGCGCCACCTTCAACGGAAAGATTATTGGCGGTTACGGCATCGTGTGCGATATTATCTGGATCACCAGATGTAGTTGCGGCAGAAATGTCAGCAGCGGCATCAGCTTCTAGGCTATTAGCTTCGGATGCGATGTCTACTCCTTCGGCTTCAAGTTTTTGGCCGACTTCATTTAAGTCGACGCCACCTGCGCCGAGATTTTCGCTGACAGCTTTGGCGACAAGATTATCATCGTCGTGGACACTACTATTGATTTGATTTTCGCCAAGTTCAGAGTAAGTCTTACCGTGGGCGGCTTCGGCGGCAATGGCTTTACTGCGTTGCTCTTCTGGGGAAAGAGGCGCAAAAGTTGAGGCGGCATTATTGTCTGGTGAGAAATGTTGGATGGTTGTACCTTCTGTAGCGCTAGCGGCGGCGGCACCAATTGGCGTGGCATCGGCCGATGTGTCTGCGGCTGGGGCAGTATCGCTTCCGGCATCCATCGTCGGTAGTTCATCAGAGTTACCCATGTTTTCCTCCAGATTATTTTGGAGCGTTTGTTCATCCTCGGGGATGTTTGGTGTTTCTGCTTCTGTAGCGGTCTCTAGCGTAGTGCCAGTTTCGCCAACACCTTCCATAGCGTCGCTCCATTTGCTCGCCATGGCGGCTTGCTGAGGATCTAACTCCTTGCTCTCCGCTTTCTTCTTTTCTAGGTTTTCTGGGTTGTACGATGGGTCATAGCCGCCAATCATAATGTCCTTTCTTTTATTCCCAATTTACTGCGCCAATTGTGTCTGGATATGCCGTAATCCAGGTTTGGCCACGATTTAATAATATTTCTTCGTTGCTAGTTTTATTATAAAACTTTAATGGATCGGCTGGGCCGTTTCGGCGCCAAGTCGCGGCAGTAACAGTGCCGTCTTGGAATACGAACGCTTCTCCTTCGCCGTATGTGACATGGTCGGTATAACCGTTTACGTCCTGGGCGCGCGGGATAACGTGTACTTTCATAGCGATTACAACAGTTGGGGCAATTTGAATTCTCTGCCCGTTTTCTTCTTTATCATAGTGGGCGCCGCCACGTTGATGTGAGCGAAGGTAAGTATTCGTGGTGGCGTTATAGTCGAAATGAGGATTGTAAGAGTTATCGCCGGAAAGCTTGATGTTGATTTTGGTTGCATCGCGCTTTTCTACTTCATTAATAGTGTCCGGCTGAATGCGCGCAAAAGATGCAAGGGTCGATGTTGTCCAACCTTTCTTGAAAGCGTATTCATCTAACCAGACAGAGCGAGAGTAGACATTGTGGGGAGCATAGCGACCTGGGCTAATTTTGCGCGAGGCATATTTGTTCATATTCCAGTCGGCATCCATCTCACGATAGCCACCACCCCTGAGTTCATTAATTGCATTAGTGGCGCCGCCAACATGGACATACATACAGTTGTACTGTTTTGCGAAATGCACAAAGGTTAAGCGAGCGCTGCGGAGAGGACCGATATAATTAGGCTTGTTAGCCTGGTATACGGCCATGAAACGCGAAATGCCCCCTTCGGCAATAGCTTCATAGACGATTTCGGCAGCACGGAGACCAGATTGTGGGCGCGCATCGACGCTATTTTCAATCATGGCGCAGGTAATGCCAGCATTAGCATCAACTTTGTGGTCGATTTCGATGCCTGTAAGCGGAGCGTAGTAGAGGTTATCTGCGACGGCCTCTTGGATTTTATTCTGCTCAATGACGTTAGTACTGGTGCTAGCTTTGAATAGTAATAATACCCCGATTACGGCTGCGGCAATAAGGAGAATGGCGAAAAAGATTTTGAGAATTGTCTTGAGAATCTTTTTGCAAGCCTTTTTCTTTTTGGCGGCCTTTTTCTTGGCCTTTTTGACGGATTTTTTAACTGGAACTTCTTCTTCGGATTCAACTTTGGAGTCGTTCAAAAAGTTCTCGATATCATCTTCTTCTCGTTCAATATCGAGTGTATCGTCTGGTTCTTTAGCGTCCTTCTTGATCGCGTTTTCTTTAGCAAACTCGCTATCTTTGTAGAGATTCACGAGAGTTTTATCTTCGTGCTCTTTGTCATGGACATAAACATGGCGGGTGCCTCGGTAAGGCTTCTTAAAACCATCCATAGTATCATTATAGCACAAGCGCTATCAATGAGTAATCTTAGTCACGGGCGAAAGCTGTAACGACGGCATTTAGGCGAGCGAGCGTGGCATTCTTGCCAATTACGCTTAGAGTGTCGTGCAGGGCTGGACTAAATGGCGCAAAACTGACGCTAAGACGAATTAGGCCGAAGAGCATCATTGGCTTTTGGCCGGTCTCTTCGAGCAATTCATTAAGAGCGCTTTGAAGCTTTTCGGCTGTCCAATCTTCGATATCGGTCAGTTTGGCGACGGATTTTCTGAGCAAATCGCAAATTTCATGTTCGGAGAGTTTCTTGAGCGCCTTATTGTTAGTGATCATGTCCATGTCGACTTTTGGATCTTCAAAGAAATAGTTAGTCATGGTCTTGAGGTCGCCTAAAGTTTTGAGGCGATCGTAGATGATACTGAAGATCTTAAACTTATACTCATCATCAAATGAGGCAGCGGCTTCTGGCCAGAATCCCTCAGTGCGTTCGTAGAGAGCTTTAGCATCTTCGGCGAAGAGGCGGCGAATCCATTGACCATTAAGCCAGAGAAGCTTCTGCTCGTCATAGCGAGCACCGGCGCGCTGAATGCGGGAGATGTCGAATTTTTCGATAAGGTCTTGCTTGCTGTAGATTTCCTGTTCGGTGCCATCGTTCCAGCCAAGGCAAGCGAGGAAATTAAGCATCGCTTCTGGCAGGATGCCATCGAGACGGTAGTCGTTGGCAGATTTGGCGCCATCGCGCTTCCCTAGCTTCTTATTGCCGCTTGGCGCAAGAATGTGCGGCAAGTGTACAAATTTTGGACGCTCTAAGCCGAAAGCTTCGTAGAGTTCAAGATAGTTGCCCATGCTTGGCAGATACTCTTGGCCACGCAAGACGTGCGTGACGCCCATGGTGGCATCGTCGACGATGTGGGCAAAGTTATAAGTCGGCAAACCGTCGGCCTTAATTAAAATAATGTCATCCTGAGTTTCTGGACCCATATGCAAGTCGCCATAAACTTCATCGTGGTAGGTGTAAGATTTTGGCTGGCTCTTTAAACGAAGCGGCATGCCGACTTCCCATTCGGGAGTTTTGTCTGGGCGATAATTGCGATAAAGGAAAGCTTGCTTATTCTTGTTGGCCTCTTCGCGATATTTAGCAACTTGCTCGCTTGGGGTTGGATCAGCGTAGGCGCGTCCTTTGGCGATAAGTTTTTTGGCCCATTCGTAGTAAATCTCTTTACGTTGAGTTTGATAATATGGACCATGGTCGCCACCTTTATCTGGACCTTCATCCCAATCGAGGCCGAGCCACTTTAGGGTATCTTTAATGAGATCGGTCGCACCCTCAACATAGCGAGCCTGATCAGTGTCCTCGATGCGCAAAATGAATGTACCTTCTTCGCCCTGCTGCTTAGCGATGAGATATGGATAGATTGCCGAACGAACATTACCAATGTGAATATAGCCGGTCGGCGACGGCGCAAAACGAGTAACTGCTTTCATAAGATATATTATAACATAAAAATCCGCACCACGTAGGTGCGGACTGGGGTCAGCGTCGCATCATCCTGCGATGATACTCACGCTTGCGGGTGGTAGTCGAGCTTTCCGTTTGGCCTTTGGGGCCATTCTTTTTGTTACCATCATCGTCTTCAGACTCTTTCAAGTCGAATGTAATGGGGTCCTCCGGCATAATCGCTACTGGCTTCGGTATGGGGTTCGGCTCCTCTCTTTCCGGCTTAGGGATGAAATATGGCCCTTGCCCTTCAAACTCTACGGTCTGGACGTTGATGGCGTCCGCTTCTCCGTAGATGAAGAAGATGAACACGAGAGTAACCAAGAGTGCAGCGAGTGTTCGTAATGAACTGCTCAATAATAACACCTCCTAAAAATACTTCTCGGGGATTTGCTGAGATTTTTTAATTGTAAGTTTTTAGAAGCGTCCCTGTCAAGCGTCAGCTTTGAGCTTGGAATAAACAATTACATCATGGACGCCGTCAGGTAATTCGAGATAACCGCGGAGAGTGCCCTCTTCGGTGAAGTTCAGGCGTTTGGCTACATTAACGGATGCAGTATTGTCCGTACAGGCTAAGATGGCGACGCGATTAATGTTGAGTTTTTCGAGAGCGTACTTGGTCATTGCGGCAGCGGCGCGGGTTACGATACCCTTTCCGGTGAATTCTTCACCAAGCCAGTAACCGAGCTCGACGCGATGATTCTCCTCGGAAACATTATTGAAGTCGATCGAACCAGCAAGCTGATCTTTGTAGTAAATATCGTAGGAAAATGCTATGCCGTTATCGAATTTCTCAATTTCAGAATCGGTATAGTTATACATATCATCGATTTCGTGATAGAAATCTGCCCATGGCAGCCACGGTAATAAGTGGTCGTGGTTAGCAATGATGAGGTCAAATTTTTCTTGCGCGTTTTCGCGGCTTAAACGGCGTAAAGTAATGTCTTTATCTACTTCTATAAATGCATCTGCGTGTATCATATTTAATCCTTCTTTTCGTGAATATCAATTTGTGGGTATGGTATGGAAACTTTGTGCTCTTCTAGTACTTCTAGTACAAGGTGACGGACGGCGCGCTTTGCTTGAATGCGGCGTTTTGGGTTAGAACTGCCGAATAGTTTGTAGTCGATGCTAGATTGAGAGAACTCGTCAACGCCGACGTATTCGAGTTCGCTGACATCATCGAGTTTCTGAGCGCGCTCGGCGATTTCATTCATAATCTCTTCAGCTTTTTTAAGCTTTAGGTCGTACGGTAGCGGTACGATGATGCCGAACTTAACTCCGGCTTTCGATGCGCGTTCAATATTGCGGTTAGCAATTGTGACGACATTACCGGTGGCGGCATCGCGGATTTTGGTGGAACGAATGCCAACGCTCATGACGGTGCCGGTTATATCGCCAATTGTGACGGTCTCGCCAACTTCATAGTAATCATCGGAAATGATACTAATGCCGCGGATGACATCTTTAAGAGTATCCTGAACGGCAAGACCGATGATGACGGAAGCGATGCCTAGGCCTGCAATGAGGTTCGATACGTCGACGCCGTTGATTTGAAGAATGATTAGGAAGACGACCGTGAAGAATAGCGTGCGAAAGAAGCTGCCGATCATAGTTAGGAAGGTGCTGCTGCGATTATTCTTCTGGATGCCGAGAATGCGTTTAGCTGGACGGCGCAAGACGAGATAAACAAGGACAGCAATGAGAATGACAGCAATGGTCGAGACGATGTTTTTGATAGGTAAATTTTTGAAAAATTCTTCCATATTTCTCCTTTATTTATGCTCGAGGGCAGTTTTAATATCTTCGATTTGATCACGCAGTTCGGCGGCGCGCTCGAATTCGAGGTTGGCGGCGGCAAGTTGCATTTGTGATGTAAGCTCTTTCACGATGGTTGGTAGCTCTTCGCGCGGAATCTTGCGTAGATCGAGCTTCTTACTCTTCTCTTTTTCTGGGATGATGGCGCGGAGGCCTTGGCCGATTTCCTTAGCAACCGATTTCGGTGTAATGTTGTGCTCTTCGTTGTATTTTTGCTGAATCTCGCGACGGCGATAAGTTTCCTCAATAGCGCGTTGCATGCTGCCGGTCATACCATCAGCGTACATAATGACTTTACCTTCGACGTGACGAGCGGCACGGCCAATGGTCTGAATGAGGGCCGACTCGGAACGGAGGAAGCCTTCTTTATCTGCATCAAGGATGGCAACGAGCGAAACTTCTGGCAGGTCGAGGCCTTCGCGAAGTAGGTTGATGCCGACGAGGACATCATAAGTGCCGTTACGTAAATCGCGAAGAATGTCGCCGCGTTCAAGCGTATCAATATCGCTATGGATATATGCGGTTTTAACTCCGAGCTCGATGAGATGTTCGGATAAATCTTCAGCCATGCGTTTAGTGAGCGTAGTGACGAGTACGCGTTGGCCTTTGACGATGCGCTCATCAATTTCCTCAACAAGATCATCAATCTGGTTTTCGCTTGGTCGGACTTCGATTTCCGGATCAAGCAATCCGGTTGGGCGAATAACCTGTTGAGCCGGAGATGGACTATGAGCAAGCTCGTATTCTCCTGGAGTAGCCGAGACATAAATAATCTGATTAATATGGCGATTGAACTCTTCGAAGGTAAGCGGGCGGTTGTCGAGAGCACTTGGTAAACGGAATCCGTATTCAACGAGTGTCTCCTTGCGGGCGTGGTCGCCATTAAACATGCCGCGAATTTGCGGTAAGGTCATGTGCGACTCGTCCACCATTATTAGGAAATCTTCTGGGAAAAAGTCAAGGAGAGTTGATGGCGGTTGCCCAATCAAGCGGCCTTCAAGATGGCGAGAATAGTTTTCGATGCCTTTGACGAAGCCGGTCTGTTCGAGCATTTCGAGGTCATATTTGACGCGTTGGCTGAGACGCTGGGCTTCAAGGTATTTTTCATGTTGATTAAAGAATTCTAAGCGATCCTTAAACTCGGCGCGGATATTATCTAACGCTCGGTCGAGCGATTCTTTCGGCGTGGCATAGTGGGTATTCGGGAAGATGCCAATTTCTTCTGGCTCAGAGATTACTTCGGCGGTTAATGGATTGATGACTTTTATGTGCTCTATGCCGTCAAAACCGAACTCGATGCGATAGGCGTGTTCGCCGGAGGCCGGAAATACGTCAATGACGTCGCCGCGAACTCGGAAATTACCGCGTTCGAAAGCAATGTCGTTGCGATGGTATTGAATCTCTGTAAGTGTATGGATGAAAGCGTTCTGGTCGTACATTTGACCACGAGCAATACGAATGGCCATTTTACGGTAGTTCTCAGGAGAGCCAATGCCGTAGATACATGATACGGATGCCACAATCAAGGTGTCACGGCGCGTGAGTAGTGCCTCGGTGGCGCCGTGGCGGAGGCGGTCAATCTCTTCGTTGATGGCACTATCTTTTTCAATATAGGTATCAGTGCTGGCGATGTAGGCCTCAGGCTGATAATAGTCAAAGTAGCTGACGAAATAATGGACTTCATTTTCTGGGAAGAATTCACGGAATTCGGAATAGAGCTGAGCGGCCAAAGTTTTGTTATGAGCCAGTACTAGAGTAGGACGATTGTATTGCGCGATGATATTTGCCATCGTGAAAGTCTTGCCAGAGCCAGTAACACCGAGCAGCGTTTGCTCACGGGTGCCCTGGCGGAGCCCATTCATGAGTGTATCGATGGCTTGCGGTTGGTCGCCGGTTGGCTGGTATTTGCTATGTAATTTAAAATCCATTACTTGCCTTCTATCCACGGATCATTGGCGGCTTTTTTCTTAGCTTGCGATTTCTTCGCAGATTGCTGATGCTTTTTTATATAGCTGATTGCTTCGTCGTCGTTAATAAAGGCAGCCGATGCAAAGTTAATGCGCTTGGCGTCCCAGGTGCTGTTTTCAAAAGCCATGATAGTGAGATTAATTGGTAGGAACATTGGCGTAAACACCGAGAATAACGTGCTCTTGCTTAGCCCTTCACAAAGGCGGACTACAAGGATGATGAGTAAGATGATGAATGCTGGAGGAAAGATGATGGTGAGGATCCACCATGGGTTTACGCCAGTTTCGCGGCAAAGGAGATAGATGTTATAGATAGGAATGAGGCCTTCCCAGCCCTTGCGGCCAAGTTTCTTGGCGATTTTCCAAAGATCAACGAATAGGAGAATAATTATTGGAATAACAAAAAGGGCAATAATCGTCGCTAGTACTCCGATGATGACGAAAACTAAATCATTTATTTCGTATACCGTCCCGTCCATCACGAAAGTTCGAGCAAAGATGTTTAATAGTGGCATCATATCATTCTCCTTTTTATTATTTCCCGTATTGTTGAACCAGTCTGCAGAAGTCGTTACCGCGTTCCTCGAAGTTTTTGTAGGAGTTGTAGCTGGCGGCCGCTGGCGATAGCAGGCAGGTGTGGCCTCCGGCGGTAACTTCGTAGGCGGTGCGTACGGCAACTTCCATGTTGTCGACTGGCATCAGTATTTGAGAATGCGGAGCTTCGTTAAAAATGCGTTCAAATGGTTCAATAGTGTTTGGTAAAAGCAGGACGTTACGAATGGACGTTCCGCGAATAAACTCTACGAGGACGTGGTAGTCCAGGCCACGGTCCATGCCGCCAAGAATAATCGTATCGACGTTGCCGATGGCCTTAATGGCGCTAATGACCGCTTCTTGGGCGGTGGCAATGGAATCGTTGTAGAATTTGATGCCCTTATATTCGCCTACGTATTCAAGGCGATGCGGTAGGCCGCGGAAGGTTTCTACGGCTTTAAGGGCGTCATCTTCGGTTACGCCGCAAGCTTCACAGGCAGCTACAGCGGCGAGGATATCGTAATAATTGTGCTCGCCGATGAGACTGGTTTTAATAACTTTACGCGGAATATTTATATCATGGTAGATATTAATTTTGCGAACCGGCAATTCGTCGATTTCGGCATGGTCGGTGTGCTGAAAAATGTCACCATATATTAATAGATCGTCTTTGCCCTGGTGACGAAAGATGTTTTTCTTAGCGTTGAAATAGCCTTCCGGAGTAGTGTAGTGATCGAAATGCTCCTCGTAAATATTGAGTAATAAGGCGATATGTGGACTGGCCTGAACAAATTCGAGCTGATGGCTGGACATTTCAAAAACTACGATTGTGTCACGATCGAGATCGTTGATGATGTCAAAACATGGGCGACCAATGTTGCCAACCAGGATGGCATCTTTATGACAATTATGCAGTATATGATATATTAACGACGAAGTTGTGCTCTTCCCCTTGGTGCCAGTGATGCCTATGACGAGGTTCTTCGTGAAGCGTAAGAACAGATCCGTTAATGAAGTAATTTTAGCTTTCTGTTCGTCGTCGAGGTAATCCTTAATGACGACACCTGGGGACTTAATTACGATATCGTATTCTTTACAGGCGTCTAGGTAATCGTCACCCCAGTAAGTATGGACATTGTCGATTAATAGCTCGTCTCTGGCGGCTACGGCAAAATCGGCGCCGGGCAAATTTTGCTGGATGAACTCTACTGCGCTTTTGCCCTCGCGGCCGTAACCTAAAACGAGGATGCTTTTGTCTTTGAGATAGTCGATGATATCTTGTTTCATATTAGAGATTCATTATTAATGGTAAATAGTTTTCTGGGATAAAGTGTTCGGGGTTGTAATAGCTGGCTACGCCTTGGCCATAACCTGGGCGAAGGTAGTTGTCTTTATACCATTGAAGCAATGCCGGCATCGGGTCTTCGTTGGCGATGGTTTTGCGGATGGCTAGCTCTAGCGAGTAGTTGATTTCTTCACGGGTGCCGACGCATTCGAATGGCTTTGTCGTGTCTGGATCAATTAAACCAACGAAGATGTTGTAAAGATCTTTGTTGTCGAGCAAATTGCCACCGAAGATATTATCAAGCTTGTCTTGAGTGACAAATGGATAAAGCATGATGTAGACATAAAGACATTTGGCGCAGTGACCACACCACTTATTCTCTTTAGTTCCGACATTGCAAGAACGGAAGACTGTGAGGTAGACTGGTTTGCGCAGGAAGCGCTGAATGATGCCAAACTCATTGAGGCAGCGTAAGAGGCTAAAATATTGGATTTGCGGCGTAAAGTATCGATTGCAGTAATTGCGGAAGTCGGATTCGAACTCGAAACTCTTGGAGTATTGATGATTAATGTGGGTGCCGGCGATGTTACCTTCGTTAGCGCTGGCCTCATTAGACAAGACAATGTAGGCTTTGCGTTTGAGATAGGCTACGATGTAGCTTGCGAAAGCTAGGCCGGACGAGAATGGCACGTGGCCGTTATAGTAGCCCTGCTGATTGAGCTCGAGTAGCAGTGGGTCGATAGTTAAATTAAAGTTGGCAATATCGCCAACGCGGTAGCCGGCGGCTTTAATGCAATCCATCGCGGCGGCGTTTTCCGGGTAAAGACTGCGATTATATTGGAAGCACAGGTTTTGGTCGTGCATCGAGGAAAGCGCCTCCAGTGTTACGACAGAATCTTTGCCGCCACCAACTGGTATGAGGTTGCCTTCAAATTTGTCCTGGATCTGGAATTTCGGAACGGTTTTGCCCTCAGAATTCGGACACTCAATCGTCATAAATTCTTCATAAGTAAACGGCAGGTTGTTGATATAGAGGAATTCGCCGAGGCCATAGAAGAAGAGTTTCTTGAAGAATACTTTTTGCTCTTCGTCGATAAAACCGGCTTTGATGACGAATTTTGGTGCGACGGTCAATTTGTAATAGTTGATAGCATTAATAATGCCAAAGTGGAAAAGCAGATATTTTAAGAAGTCTTCGTTAAAATCCGATTCCTCCGAGGAGGCGATAGGAATATCGACAGTCGGCTTGAAGGTGTGCTCCCCGAGCGTGTAAGTATAAGTGACATGTAGACCCGTCATGCCGAGCTCGTATTCGAACGAATCAAACACGAATTCAGGATATTTGTTGCGAAAAGAAAGATTGTCGCGTGTGCTATCTATCATAATCTAATTATAACCCATATTTTTTCGAGAATTCTTGATATGCTTTTTCGCGGTCGATGCCGTTCAAATACTTCGCAATAATGCGTAGGCGTGCGAGCTCTTCGACGGTGTAGTCGAAGCATTCCATTAGCTCGGCATCGCTGGCTTTATCGCCAAGCATGTCTTCGGCTTCAATGAGTGCGTCGACGGCTTCGAAATTTTCGTCAGATAATTCGTAATCTTCGCGATTCCCGGGGTCAAAGATAAAATTATGGACAAGATGTCTGATGTATAAATCAAGTCGGCCGTTTCGCCAAATATCCATGTCGGGCTTTTTCTTGTATTCGGCTATTAGTTCTTTGGCGCGTTCAAGCGCGGGCTCAATCAGTACATCGGGTGCGAATTTTTTGCCCGCGTAAGCAATGGTTATACGGATAACTTTGCGCAATATTTCCTGATCACTCTCCATATCTTTATTATAGATTAAAAAATGCTATAATAGAAAGATGGCAGTTATTCCTCCTTCGGATGATCAAAACGTAATTCGTATCCATGGCGCTCGGGCTAACAATCTCAAAAATATTGATATTGATATTCCGCGCGACAAATTGGTGGTTATTACCGGTCTTTCAGGCTCCGGTAAATCTTCCCTTGCCTTTGATACGATTTATGCTGAAGGTCAACGTCGTTATGTGGAGTCGCTTTCTAGCTACGCGCGTATGTTCCTCGGCGTGATGGATAAGCCAGATGTGGATATGATTACGGGCCTTTCGCCAGCGATTTCGATTGACCAAAAGTCAACTTCGCGTAACCCGCGCTCCACGGTCGCAACCGTAACGGAGATTTATGATTATCTGCGTTTGCTATTTGCGCGTATCGGTGTGCCGCATTGTCCAATTTGTCATAAAGAAGTGGCACGTCGGACGGTGCAGGACATTATTGACCAGGTCATGCAGTGGCCAACCGCTTCGAAGTTGATGGTGCTGGCGCCAATCGTGTCTCAGAAGAAGGGCTCGTTCTCGCATATTGGCGAGCAATATCTTGCGAAAGGTTTTGCGCGCGCACGTGTTGACGGCATAGTTTATGCGCTTGATGAATGGCCGGAGCTAGATAAGAACTTGCGGCATGATATTGAGATTATTGTGGACCGTTTCGTAATGGCGCCGGATTTGGAAAGCCGCGTCTCGCAATCCGTCGAGCAAGCGCTTGACCTCGGTGATGGTATCATGAAGGTGCTCTGTATCAAGGACAATAACACCGCAATTGGCCAGACGAATATTAACACGCTCGATGCTGAGGTGGTGACTTATTCGCAGCGTTATGCATGTCCGAATCACCCAGATGAACTGATCCCGGAGCTTGAGCCGCGTCTCTTCTCTTTCAATGCTCCACAAGGCGCTTGCCCGACCTGTACTGGTCTTGGCACACGCATGGAAATTGACCCGAATTTGGTTTTAAACCCCAACCTTACGATTGCTGAGGGCGGCATTCGTCCATATAACCGCATTAATCAAGATTCGTGGTGGCTTAAACGTCTTTCAGCTGTTGGTGAACGCCACGGTTTTTCGGTGCGCCAACCAATTCGCGAACTGTCCGACGATGCCATTCAGAAGATTCTCTATGGTACGGGCGATGATAAGTATCACGTGCGCCTTTCGAACGGCTACGAGTATGATTCGGTATACGAAGGTGTAATTCCAAATCTCGAGAAACGTTACAAAGAGACGGAATCGGATTTTGTACGCAAGGACATCGAGCGCTTCATGCGCGAGCGGGTGTGCCAAACTTGTCATGGCGCTCGTCTCAAACCGGTCGTTCTTGCTATTACGGTTCATGATCTAAACATCATGGATATGTGCGCAATGGATGTTGACCAGACGCTAGAAGTTTTGAATTCTGATCTTGGACTGACCGAAAACGAGGAGTTGATTGCGGCGCCGATCATTAAAGAAATCAAGGCGCGTGTTGGCTTCATGAAAGATGTCGGCTTGAATTATCTTGAGCTTGGCCGTTCGGCGGCAACACTGTCTGGCGGTGAGGCGCAGCGCATTCGTTTGGCGACCCAGATTGGCTCTGGTTTGCAGGGTGTGCTTTATGTCCTAGATGAGCCATCAATTGGTCTGCATCAACGTGATAATGACCGCTTGATTTCGACTTTGAAGCATCTCCGCGATTTAAAGAATACTGTGATTGTGGTTGAGCACGATACAGATACGATTATGCAGGCGGATTACTTGGTAGATATCGGTCCAGGTGCGGGCGTAAACGGCGGTAAAGTAGTTTCGGCCGGTACGCCAGAAGAAGTTGCAAATGATCCGGATTCAATTACGGGTAAATATATATGTGGCAAAGAAAAAATCGCTGTACCAAAGAAGCGCCGCAAAGTAACTGGCAAGTGGCTTGAAGTAATTGGCGCGCACGAGAACAATCTCAAGAATATTGATGTGCGATTCCCGTTAGGACTCTTTACGGTAGTGTCCGGTGTGTCCGGTTCCGGCAAGTCTACGCTCGTAAATGAAATCTTGGCGAACGAGTTGTTGGCGCGCCTGAATCACGCCCAGACTGTGCCGGGTGCGCATGAGCGCATCGATGGTATCGAACATCTGAATAAAGTTATCGTAATTGATCAGTCGCCAATTGGCCGTACGCCACGTTCGAATGCGGCTACTTATACGGGCGTGTTTAATTATATTCGTGAATTATTTGCTAACCAGCCAGAGGCGCAAGTACGTGGCTACAAAGCCGGTCGCTTCTCTTTCAATGTGAAGGGTGGTCGCTGCGAAAAGTGCCAGGGTGATGGCGTGCTGAAGATTGAGATGCACTTCCTGCCGGATGTGTTTGTAACCTGCGATGAGTGTCACGGTAAACGTTATAATCGTGAAGCGCTCGAAGTGAAGTATAAGAACAAAACTATTTCCGATGTTCTAAATATGACCGTAGATGAGGCGGTGGAATTCTTTGAAAACATTCCGCTGATTTCGAATAAGCTCAAGACTTTGCAAGAAGTTGGTCTCGGCTATATTTGCCTTGGCCAATCGGCTACGACTTTCTCCGGTGGTGAGGCACAGCGTATTAAACTTGCGACCGAGCTTAGTCGTCGTTCGACTGGCAAGACTTTATATATTCTCGATGAGCCAACCACTGGCCTACATTCCGATGACGTTAAAAGACTGTTGTCGATTTTACAACGTTTGGTCCAGGGTGGCAATTCGATGATTGTGATTGAACACAACTTGGACGTAATTAAGAGCGCGGACTGGATTATTGATATGGGTCCAGAGGGCGGCCAAGGTGGCGGTAGGGTTGTTGCAACTGGCACGCCAGAAGACGTGGCGCGTAATCCAAAGTCTGATACTGGTAAATATTTGCGCAAGATGCTCTAATTGTCGAGCAAATAATCTAAGCGCATTTGTAGAATTTGAATTTGACTAAACCAGAGAGCGTTGCGGGTGGCGTACTCGCCTTCTGTCGCATAGGTGAGCTTATCACGGTCGGAAATAATGAAACTGATTTGCTCGAGATATCCTTTGAGGATGGATTTGCGGTAGAAATCGGCGACATCGCTGTTTTCAAAGTCGTCATTCAGGCCGCGTACGATGTCGGCCGCCAAAATTAAGCTTTCGGTAAGCGAGAGGCTTTCCGGCTTTTCGCGTTTAAACTTGCGAATGGTTTTGACAAGGTCAGCCACTTCTTTGCCATAGACTTCCTCGATGTCGTTATATTTGTGCTGCGAAAGATGGCACAGGAAAGCGGCGGCCATAATAACATCATGGCGCGCATATGAACGGCTGCGATAAACTTCTTCCGGAATATCATCAAGATAAGTATTTACGAGGTTGGCAAGATCGATAATCTTGTGTAGGTCGATCGATTTGTTGACGGTCGATTCGAGCTGGAGCGTATTATATGCGTGCTGAGTAAGCGGAAGTTGCTCAAGGTGCTCTTGGAAAGATTTCGTGAATGGTTTGCTGCCTGGCGCCAAGCGTAGAGCGCAGATGCGCCAATAGTAGTCAAACAGATAACGGAGGCTATTGTCGCGCATGCCCTGCCCGTCCGCGATAGCTTCATACAAATCTTGGCGGCGATAATAATTACAGAGGCGCATAGCTTGGTCGAAGTACTCGCGGCGGATGAGCATAAACTTGCCTTCGCCAAGAGAAATATGAATCCAATCTGGATTAATAAAATGGAAATACGGCGAGTGGAAGAAATAGTCGAGTTCAATGCCGGAGTCACCAATGAGTTGACTTTGATTTTCGGCGGCGGCGCTATTTAGAAGATCCTGTGCGTCTGGTCCAAGTTGGACGACTTCGGTTTCGAAAGCGCGGAACTGCTTGTTTGACTCGTTAATAATATAGGTCGTGTTATTGTCGCAAAGCACAAACTGCATTTTACGCGGTAAAATATGGCGTTGTTCAACGTGATTCGGGTGGCTATACTTATCTTCTTCGTTTTCGAAAATGTCGGCGATGGCCTTCTTCCAATATTGATTAATGTAGCCAATTTGGGTTTCGATAGTTGGAACGACGTTAGTTTGCGCGATATTTTCGGAAACAGCAGCAGCCAATTCCTCGACATAGACGTCTTGTTTGCGATTAATGAATAAATGTCGGCAGTCGCCAATTGCGTAGTGCATCCAGGTGCGACTGAAAGTACCGAGGCTATAATTGACGCCATCGAACGACGTGTTGCGCTCCTTGGCATAATTCGGGATGGTCTTCTTGAAGTGAAGTTCTAGATGCATGGAGCGCATGAGCGGCAAGAAGACTTTGGCGTAATCTTTAATGGACAGTTCGCCGTCGAGATAATTTCCGAAGTAAAAAGTAAAATTAGTGCCGTCATAAACAGCAATATCAATCATGCCGCTAAAACGGCGAGCGTCTTTTTCGGCATAGCTAAAAGCGATGACATGATCGAGGTCGAGATTTTCCAATATTTCGCGATTGATCGCCTTTACACTAAAATCGTTCATAACACTCCGTTTAGTCTCATTATAACCTCGTAAAGTCGAAAATACAAAAATTCCACCCCTGATGATGCTTATGCTTGATTTTACCTTGAGCTTATCTTAAAATATAGAGGAAGTAAAAAATAGGAAAAACATAATATTATGAGCGAAGATAAATTGTCTCTCGCAAAGCGCGAGTTGACTGGTAAAAAAGTAAAGGCTTTGCGCGAGCAAGGTATCATTCCTTCTGTCGTTTTTGGCGGCAAGGGTGATCCAATCATGACGCAATCTGCCTATAATGAGACCGAAAAAGTTCTTTTGAGCGCTGGCTACCACTCCCCTGTTGATCTCGATATCGCAGGCAAGAAGCAGATGGCTCTCGTAAAGACCGTTCACCTCGATCCTGTTAAGCGCACGATTATGAACGTTGAGTTCCAGGCTATTTCTGCCGACGAAATCGTTGAAGCTACTACCCCAATTGAAATTATCAACTTTGAAACTTCTGATGCTAACAAAGCTCATCTCACGCTTCTCCAGGTTATGGAAGAGATTGAGGTTAAGGCTAAGCCAGCTGATCTTCCAGAGGCTATCATTGTCGATGCTTCCGCTTTGAAGACTGTTGAGGATAGCATTAAGATTGCCGATCTTAAGCTTCCAAAGGGCGTTGAGCTCGCTGATAAGGAGCTCGATCCAGAACTCGCAATCGCGAACGTCTATGATCCTGCTCAGGAAGCTGCCGAGCGTGAAGCTGAAGCCGAAGCTGATAAGGCTGCCGAGGAAGCTCGTGCCGCTGAAGCCGAAGCTGCTGCCGCTGCTCCAGCCACAGAAGAAAAAGCCGAATAATACTATTATTGACTTTTTAGCAAATCCGTGCTATAATAAAAGTATATACATTACTTCAAGAAGTGCTCCCGGTGGTTAGGGAGCGCTTTTTGTTGGTTTCAAAAAATAGATAAGCGTAAGCGGTATACTATAATTAGTCCAAGAGATAAAGGACCGATATGGCATTAAGTAAAAAGACCAGAGAGTATATGCCGACTGATGATCTTGGAACGGAATTAACCGTATAAAACAAAAAAAGACGCCATTAAGGCGTCTTTTTTTAGCGGACCTTTGCGCTAATGACTGCTAATATAACGGTGGCCAATACAGCTATAGTTGAAATAATATCAAAAATAGGATTAATCTTGCTTAAGCCTGAAGAGACCAAGATGAGCGAGATGGTACCTAGGATGATTGGCGCCCATTTGACAACCTTACGCGTCCACATTTCTTTATATGGTGGGTTAATTAAGCTATCTACGAATGTTTTCTCGCCCCATACATAAACCACAACTTTGATTGGCAAATCTTCCTTTTTTACCATCATGTTATCTTCAATGATTGACGGTGTAGTAATCGTGAGAGGAGTACCATCGTCTGGATTAGCGTATTCGACATTATAGCTATAAGTAAAGCCTTTGTCGCCTTCTTTGAGCTGAGTTTTCTTTAAGCTGATGATCTCACCAATAATTACGGTGCCATTGGCTTTGATTTGCTCTGCTTCTTTTTTCTGCATGCGGCGTTCGCCGCTAATAGGAAGGTAGGCCATTAATGGAATGATTGTGAAGAATAGGCTTAACCCCACTGCGAACGGAATGCTTTCTGTGCGAACTTTGTTTGTGCAGATATATGTAATAATTAGGATTGCTATAAAGACGGCGAGAACTTCCATGTAGAGTAAAAATATTTCTATCCAGGAGATATGCAGATAGTTGTAGCGGATCTTTATTAGCTTTTTCATTTCTAGCTCGTCTTTCACTGATGTCCTTATTTTTTTGTTCAGCGGCGTCCGCTAATGGCTGCAAGCATTAACATAGCAAATGAGAAAACTAGTGAGCCGAAAAATAGAGGAATATTATTGAGTGCTTCTGCGGCAAAGGCCATCACGAATAGAACCACAGTCATAATACCGCAAATATATGGTAAAAATTTACGAAATACCATCTTGGCAATTGGTGGATTAATGACTGCATCAACGTGCGTCATGCCGTTATAGCAATAGACGACCACTTTTAGTGGTAAATCTTTTTTGCGGATATACATTTTAGTAAAGAGTGCCGATGGCGTAATAATGGTTTTGGCTATATTGCCGTTGTTCGGATTTTCGTATTCGATGTTGTAGGTAAAATTTTCGCCGTGCTTATCTAGATTGGTTTTATTTACGCTGACGATTTCGCCGATGACTTTTTCGCCGTTAGCTTTTATTTTTTGAGGCAGTTCCCTCTCTCGTTTTCGCTTGAAGTATTGTACGAAAAAGAAAACTAGCACCCCAATAAAGATAATGAGGATTACTATAGTGTGTAGCAAAAATGCCATAGTCCAGGAGGGTTGTGGCGATTTAACTATCTCAATAATGGAAAGAATGAGGAAAACGCCAAAAATTACTGCACTAGTGAGACTGCTGCGCTCATTTTCCGACATGTAGTCATAATCATATTTGATTTTGACTACGCGGTCTTTTTGGCTAACCTCTTCTGCTATAGGATGCTTTTTCATTTCTAAAATGCCCTCTTAATACATGCGAAGACTAATGTGATGATGGCAAGAATTAGCGAGGTAACAAATAAAATATTATTATTGGCTGCGCCAGCAACGAGGGCGATCATGAAAAGAACCATAGATATAAAACCGCTAATAAATGGTATTATTTTGCGATACGTCATTTTAGTTATCGGCGGATTAATGACTGCATCAACGTGCGTTTTACCATCGTAACAATAAACAATTACTTTCAGCGGCAAATCTTTTTCGCGTATATACATCTCGTTGTAGAGAGCTGATGGCGAAATAACGATTGAGGCATTTTGGCCATCGATTGGATTTTCGTATTCAATATCGTAGGAAAAAGTTTGGCCAGTATCGGCTAGCTCATCTTCTTGCATGCTTAATATTTTGCCTATGACCATTTCGCCCTTTGTCTTGATTGCTCTAAATTCTACCGCCTCTCGTTTGCGCTTATTGTGTTGCGTAAAATAGATTATTAAAGTAGCGGTAAAAACTATGAATACAACAATGGTCAGAACTATAAGCTCGGGGGCCATAGCGGGTGATTTTGATAGCGAAGTCCCTAATAGCACGGCAAAAAGAATAAAGAAGGCGCCGATGAAAACGGTAGTAGCGAGAGCCGTGCGCTCGCCAACAGACATGTAGTCATAATCATATTTGATTTTGACTACACGGTCTCCTGGTTTAATTCCTTCCATATGAACTATTTCTTAATTAAGGCACCGGCGTTGGCGACTAGGCGAAGACGGAAGGCCTCACGGGCGGCGTCGGCGTTATCGTTATTGCCCTGCCAGGCTTTGAGGGCTGGATCTTGTAGTGCGCGGGCATAAGAGAAAGTGACTGGCCATGGGAATGGACCTTCATTGGTGACGGCCTGGAGATTCTCGGTGGCCTGCTCGACGCTTTGACCACCGGAGAGGAAGACGACGCCGGCGAGTTCACTCGGAACATGCTCGCGGAGAACCTGCGCGGTGGCGCGGCCGACTTCTTCTGGAGTTGATTGCTTTTCCTGCTTTTTGCCAGCGAGCACCATGTTTACCTTAAGGATACAGCCTGGAAGGCTGACGGTTTTCTTTTTGAGTTCCTCAAAGAGTTTATCAAGAATGCGGCCAGTATATTCGATGTTCTGCTCAATGGTGTAGTCGCCGTCATAGACGAGTTCTGGCTCAACAATTGGTACGATGCCGGCTTGCTGACAATCATAGGCGTACTGAGCGAGGATTTCAGCATTCTTTTGCATGGCCATTTCGGATGGGCTGTGATCGGTTACTTCGAAAGCGGCACGCCACTTCGCGAAGCGGGCGCCCATGTGATAGTATTCAGCGAGGCGACCAGGTAGACCTTCGAGGCCTTGGGTGTATTTTTCGTCGGAATTTTCGAAATTAACGAGGCCTTGGTCGACCTTGATGCCAGACATGACGCCACGGCTAGCAAGGAAGCTGATGAAATCTTGGCCATTATCGGCGAATTGACGAGCGGTTTCGTCAAAGAGGATTACGCCATTAACGTATTTTTCGAGATCCGGCGTGGTGAAGAAAATATTGCGGTAATCGCGACGATGTTCTTCGTCGTCCGGAATGTTCATGGATTCAAATTTTTTGTGGATAGAACCACCGGATTCGTCTGCGGCGAGGATGCCTTTGCCGGCGGTCATTAATAGTTTGGCGTTGTTTTCTACTTCGAGCATTTTTGGTCCTTGATCCTTAATTTTTTGTACGAGATAATATTCGTCTGCGATTTCGCGTTCGAGACGTTCGAGGCTATTAGTAGCGCCGAGATTACTGGTCTGAACGTTGGCGCGTGCGAGCAATAAAGCTTCTGAGGAAGGCTTACCAAGGGCGCGGGCAGCTAAGACCGTAGCGGCAATAGTGAGATGGGAGCTGAGGCGCGTGACGATATCTTGGCGATTATCGAGCGTCCAAGGCACGCGTTTGTTATGAAATTCAATGTAATCTTCACCGATACGGATAATGTCGCGCGCTTTTTGATCGAACGGAATGTCGGTGATAATAATATCGGCGCGTTCAATAAGGGCGCGCATGTGATTGGCGTATTGATTGCTATGCTCGCCGATAAATAGTGCCAGGCGAGTGTTTTGGCTAAGGTTGACGAAGCCTAAGATTTCCTCGGCAACTTGTGAGCTAAGGATGGCAGAACGATCGACGTAAATCCAATCTGGATTGTAGTCTGGGATTTTCCAAGTAGTGCGGGCTTTATCACTTGGAGTTAAATAGGCGACATTGTCGTCCTGGCAGAGAATGTAGCGATAGGTGATATCAATTTCCTTGGCGATAAACTGACCATCAAGGAAAGTGGCCGGTGTATTAGAGATAGTGGCATTGAAGCCAAAGCGCGAAAAGATTTCAAGCGAAATACTGGCGCCGCCAAAAATTGAGGCACGGGAATAATATTTATATGCGGAACCGTTAAAAGCCAAATCGAGCCACTGAGTGCCGTTTTGGTCGGTTTCAAAATTATTTTTACGGTTGTCATACCGCAAGTACACGTCTTTGGTGACGTTGCCTACAATCAATACATTCTGCATAAGCTTATTATATCACTTATGCTATTTCTATCTAATCGTTAGAAAAAAAGATGTGGAGCATTTCGGCAGCGGCAGGATATTCTGGGATGAGCTGCTTGGTTTCGTCAATGACTTTTTGAATATCATAATACGCATCAATGCGCTGATAGGTGATTTTGCCATTGTCGATATCGAGAATGCCAGCGGAGGCGGAATTGGTTTCAATTGGACAACCAACACTACCAGGGTTGATGAAATACTGATGATCGTTGCGCTGCTCGAGCAGGAAATGCGTGTGGCCGAATAGGTAAACGTCGGCGTTGTAATCTTTGAATAATTCTTCACATTCGGCAAGAGTTGGTTTTGGGATAAAAGGATCGTAAACGCCCGCTTTGCCAGTTGGGTAATGGGTGACAAAAATCTTGGCTCCGTCGGTTTCGATGGTCTGCTCTTTTGGTAACTTTCTTAAGAATTCGATTGAATCTTGCGAGAGCTGGCTGTGATTCCAGGCAAAATAGCGAACAATTTCGGGGTCAATTGGTCGCTTGGGGTCGCCATGGAAATATTTTGGCATCGCCACAAAGAAATAACCTTCGTGGTTGCCGGAGACGGCGCCGATGAGCTGCTTCGAACGAGACATTAATAGTTTGACGCACTCTTCGGAGCGGTGACCGATACCGAGAATGTCGCCTATGAAAATCATTTTTTCGACTTTTTGGCGATCAAACTCGTCGAAAACTGCCTGGAGGGCATCCGGATTGCTATGTAAGTCCGAAATGATACCGATGCGCATTAGAGTTCTCCCCAATCTTTACCGGTGGTGGCGTCGACAGCGAGCTTGACTGGTAGTTCTGGCGCGACGCTTTCCATTTTTTCGATTAATAATTGTTTGACTTCTTCGACTTGCTGGTCAAAACATTCAATAATGAGCGAATCGTGAATCTGCAAGATAATTTGCGCGCCTTTTGGCAACGCTTGGCTGACGGCGAGCATGGCTTTCTTCATCAGGTCGGCTTCAGTGCCCTGAATCGGCATGTTGGCAGCGGCGCGTTCGGCGGCAGCGCGGACGAGATAGTTTGGTGCGGACAAATCTGGGCACGGGCGGCGGCGGCCAAACATCGTTTCGACGTAGCCATTCTTGCGGCCGCTCGCGAGAGTGTCGTCGAGGTATTTGCGGATTGGCGCACGTAGTTTGAAGTAATCTTCGATGAACTGTTTAGCCTCGTAAAAACTCATGTCGGCGGCGTCGGCGAGCCCTTTTGGACTCATGCCATAGAGTACGCCGAAGTTGATAACTTTGGCGGCGCGGCGCTGAGCTTTGGTGACTTCTTCCATGGGAACATGGAAGGCGTCCGCGGCGGTCTTGGTGTGAATATCCAGACCAGCATTGAAATCATCAATGAGTTTTTGGTCGCCAGCGAGGGCGGCAGCGAGACGTAGCTCGAACTGGGCATAATCGGCGGAGACGAATGTCTTCCCTTTTTCGGCGACAAAACAATTGCGAATGCGTTTGCCGTCTTCGCTTCTGACTGGGATATTTTGGAGATTCGGGTTAATGCTAGAGAGGCGGCCAGTGGCGGTCACGTCCTGGGTATAAGTGGTGTGGATGCGGTCGTATTTATCTGCGAGGCCTGGGAGTGGCGTAACGTAAGTAGTAAGAAGTTTATTAACCTCGCGGTAGCGTTCAATCTTCTCGATAATCGGGTGGAATTCGCGGAGCTTGTCGAGCTCTTTAGCGCCAGTTGAATAGGCACGCTGGGTTTTCTTGATGCCTTTAGTTGGCAGCTGGAGAGTGTCGAAAAGAATTTCGGAAAGCTGGATTGGCGAGTTAACGTTAAAGCTTTTGCCGGCGAGTTGGTAGATTTGCGCTTCGAGTTCTTTGGTTTCGGCAGAAAACTCGCGTTCGAGAGCTTTGAAGCGATTATGGTCGATTTTGACGCCAGCCTCCTCCATGCCGTAAAGCACTGGAATAAGCGGCAGGTCGAGCTCGGTAGCGACTTTTTCAAGCTGGGGCAAAATGGATAGACGTTGTTTCTGATAAACGTAGTCACCTTTTGGATCACTCAGGTCGACGAGGCTAAGTTGAGTGCTTTTGCGGGCAAGTGGATCCAACAAAAATTCGACTTGGCCAAGATCCCAATATGGACGACCGGCAAGAATTTCCTTCGCGAGCTTTGGATGCTCGTGCATGTCTTGTTTAACGTTATAAGATAAGTACAAGTTTTCGGGAATTTCGACTTTTATATCTGGAATCGTTGTATTTTCTACAACGTTTTTGGCGGGCTCATCGGCGGGTTTTTCAGGTATTGTTGTAGTTTTTACAACAGGTTTAAGGCTGGTTCCGGGAAATAATTTGACGAATTTGCGTAGCAAAGAATTAAATTGGAGCTTTTTCAGTGCTTCGACGACTTTGTCTTTATTAAAATCGGCTAGCTTGGTGGCTTGCGGGTCGAATTCGAGCGGTGCATCGAACTGAATTTGAGCGAGTTGCTTGGAGATGAACGCGAGCTCACGGCCGGCAATGAGTTTTTGACCGGTGGAGCCGCCGACTTCTTCGACGTGATCGTAGAGATTTTCGAGCGTGCCGTATTCTTGAAGAAGTTTGACGGCTCCTTTTTCGCCGATGCCAGGTACGCCCGGAATGTTGTCCGAGGAATCGCCCTTTAGTGACTTGAGATCGAGAAACTGGTCTTTTTTAAGGCCGTACTTCTCTTCTACGGCGGCGATATCAAAAGCGGAAACGTCGGAAAAACCACGTTTGAGCTGATACATTTTGATGTGTTCGTCGACAATCTGGAGCATATCGAGGTCGCCGGAAATAATCTCGGCGCGGACGCCGGCGGCTTGGGCTTTGCGCGCGAGGGTACCGATAATATCATCAGCCTCATAATCATCAAATTCATAGAGCGGGATATGAAATGCTTCGAGTAGCTCCATGAGATATGGAATTTGAGCGTAAAAATCTGGCGGAGCTGGTTTGCGGTTGGCTTTATAGTCGGCGTAAATTGCGCGACGGCGACGGATGTTGGTTTTGGATTTATCCCAAGCTACGGCGATATATTCTGGTTGCAGTTTCTCGATAATTTCGATGAGCATACTGGCAAAGCCGTATACGCCACCAGTTGGTGTGCCGTCGGGGAGCGAAAGATGCCCCATGGCATAATAACCGCGATAAAAGACGCTTTTGCCGTCAATAATAGTAAGATTTTCCCGTTCGTCCATAGTATTAGTATATCAGTTAGGACAGAGAGTGGTCGAGATAACGGACGGAGCCAAATGGGATTTTAGTCTTAACATGATCGGTGCCGCAAGAATCGGCGGCATGAATGGTGCGAGCACCAAAACGGAGATTGATGTGGTCGCTGGCGAGGCAAAGACTTTCGCGGCGGTCGTCGGCGGTATGCCAAAAACTTGGCTGCGGGTCAGGTGAATCTTGTAGTTTATAGAGAGTAACGCCAATAATGCGGGCGGGTGATGGTAGCTCGGCGAATAGCTTCATGGCGATGCGGCAAATATCGGCATCGGTATTAAAAGCGGACTTTTCAATAAGGCTTTTATGATAGTAGACATCGTCATAACCGTAAACCCAGACAAAGGCACCACGAGCGTAGAGGCTTTTGCTGCGGAGACGGTAGCCAACATCTTCGGCGAGATGAAAAATACGTGCGGCGGTTTCTTGACGAGTGAGATTGCGGCTCTCCATGACATATTGGCGGCCGACTGATTTGATGCCGTAATCGACATCATCGACTTCGATGCCGCGAAGACGTTGATACCATTTGTGGCCATCGATGCTTTTGCAGACGAGCTTAACGAGGGTTTCTTCATCGGCGTCTAAGAATTGGAGTGGCGTAAAAATACTGACGGCGTTGAGGCGTTTCTCCATGCGGACATTAATGCCGGGCAGGTCGGTGAGCTTGAGTGTGGCGAAGATGGCGCGCTGGTTTTCGGGCGTGATTTCATCCAGACCGTCTGGCTTGTGTAGTTCCCCGGCGAGTTTTGCGAGGAAGCGATTGCTGGCAATGCCAACATTGCAGCGCATCCAGTCGCCGACTTCATTGAGGAGGCGGTCTTTGATTTCACGGCCAATTTCGTAGCGGTCACGGGTGCGCAAATGCTCGGGCGCCTGTTTGAGATCAATGATGCCTTCATCGATGGACTTCATGACGACGCGGGCGGAATAATCCTGCATAATGCTGCGGAGTTTTTCGTGCACAAAGATATATTTGCTGGGCTCAGTCTCGGCGAAAATAATATCTGGACAGATAGCCTCAGCCTCACGGCGGCGCATGCCAACTTTGACGCCGCGCCATTTGGCCTCGTAGCTGGCAGCAATAATGCAAGCGTTGGGCGTGATGCGGTTGGTAATAGCGACGGGGCGGCCACGAAGCATGGGGCGAGCTTGTTGCTCGATGGTGGCGAAACAGGAATTGAGATCGATAAATAGCGTGTCATTCATAGTGGTCGCCCTCGAATTCTAGATACCAGTTAAGCGAGTCGGCGTCGAGCGTGATGCGATAATCGGTTGCGCCGTCAGTGACGTCGAAAGCATAAACCGTGCGCAGGCCGTCGTATTTGGGGTGCACGAGGCCGACTTTTTCGATAGTCACTTCCCTGCCTGTATCGGTGCGAAAAGCGATAGGGCGACAATGACCAAGAATGGAGCGCGCAAAAGTGGCATCGACCTCGATGGGTTCATGTAGACTGGTTTGTTCGGAAGAAGAAGTTTGATTCATAAAAATCCTTTACTGATTGCGGTTGATAGATTGTGGGTGACGCAATATTGGCGTCGGATAATTATGAATCAGAGTCAGGGGCCGAAGCATGACTCGATTAATTAAATTATAGCATGAAAAATGCTCGTCCGTATGCACGATGAGTGCGGGGCGAGCAAATATGGAATGATGTCTTAGCCGGGCTTAATTCTGCCGGAAGCCTGAAGATAGGCTTTACAACTGGGGCAGTAGGTTTCCCAAACTGGGATACTTCTGCCACAACCATTGGCACATTGTCTATAAGTCCGGTTTGCGGTGAAATAGCTTCTGCAATTATCACAGTAACCACCTGTGAGCATCTTCAGCTCGCCGCAGTGCTGACATCTTCCAAAGCCGTTGTCCGCCATTCATGTCACCTCCCTCCCGGTAATTTTGAATGCGGAACAGATGGATTATACCACTTGACAATATCGCCTGCAAGCGTGAGCGAGTTGACTAATTTGGTTTGATATTGTATAATAGTACTGCTTCGTAATAAGGCGAGGTGTATTTTTTACAGTCAGATGAATGATAGGGGGTTAAGAACCAATGAAAAAGGCACTGGCTTTCGCTCTGGCGATAATGACTCTGTTCTGTTTCTCTGTTACCTACGGCGAGGGGGCCGAGGCGAGGGAGGTTGGCGATACGGCCACTCCCTGCATGGTGAATGCTAACCGCGTCAATGAACGCGTTGGTCCCGGCAAAAGATTCAAGTCTGTCGGCCAACACGACAAAGGCGAGGTCCTGGACGTAATCGATATGTCTGGTACCTGGTGGCAACTGGCGAACGGCAATTACATGCACTCGAAGTATTTGACGAAGATGTGCGAAAATGATGGCGATCCGGATGTGGAGTTTATCGTCGAAGAAGATGGTACCGATGCGGATATCCAGGATATCGAAGTGCCGGTAGCGCCAATCCAGACCGAAAAGGACCCTGAACAGGAAGAAGCCGGTTTGGCGCGCAGAATGAATTTCGCATGTGCGCTTTCTGGCACAGACAAGGAAGAGGTTGTCTCCAAGACTCATAACTGTGTTCTCTTGATTACGCGCGAACAATGTATCGAGTGCTACCAGAATGATCAGCTGGTGCTGAAAATTCAGCTGGTGCTCTCGGTGCCCTACGCGAAGTTCGCGGTTACGGAACAGAAAGGCGCAATGTATGAGGTGCGTTACATCCGTGATGTCATGAATCTGGTTCTGAGTCATTCGACCGACGACAGCTATTTCGTCGTAATTGACTAACGTGCGCCCCCTGCGTGGGGCCGTTTTTAATGCTTGTGTTTTCTTGACTTTCTTTGTGTTTTGTGCTATAATGATAGACACTTCACAAAGGGGTGGAGTGCACTTTCAAGAATATGGGATAAGGGGGATGTTCTATGAAGCTGTTTATCACGGTGGCAATTGGCCTGGTGATGCTGGGGACGATCGCGATGGTGGTTGCGGTGCTCTGGCATGATAAGCGGAGCCCGATTGTAACCTGTTTCGTGATTGCGGATAATGCCCCGGTCTACAACAATCCTGGCCGAGAATTCAAGGCAGTGCGCGAAGATGTGCACGGCATGGTCAATGTGGTTGGTCGCGTGGGCGACTGGTATAAGCTGGTAGACGGCACTTACATGCCGGCCTATTGCTTAACTCCGGCACGCGCTGGCGAATACCCAAAAGAACTGAAGGAATGATCCCATTTTACAAAAAAGCGGTCCTCGCAAGGGGCCGCTATTGACTTTTTAAAGAGATTATGCTATAATGGTGTTATGGTCTCACAATCAGGTGAGATGTGTGTTAAAAACGATAAAATTGGGGGGAATTTTGATGAAAAAGTGGTTCCTGATACTGATGGCTCTGGCCGTGCTGATGGCCGGCCTGATGACGACTGCGGCCGCGGAAGGCGTTTCGACCGAAGAAGACGATGAGATCGTCGAATGGGTTGACCTGGACGAAGAAGATGAAGAGCTCCTCGAGTGGGTTGATTTGGACCTGGACGAGGATGTGGACTTCGACCAGAATGACCTGGACGATGAAGAGATTATCGAATGGGTTGACCTGGATGCGGACCAGCTGGTTTTTTCGGAAGTTTGCTGCGAAGTGCTCGAGGATACTTTCGAGCTGAGTAAGCCCGAAGAAGGTGCGCCAATCTCTGGCGGTTACTACAAGGGTGATCTTATCTCGGCCGTGGATATCTCCGGAGACTTCTGGCTGCTCGCAAACGGCAACTATGTGTCGGCCGATGTGGTGAAAATCTACAATGAGGACGACATTCCGGGTGAAACGGAAGCAAGAACGGTTATCAATCCGCGGAATCCGCGGGATGTAAAACTGGTGCTGGCGCCGATTGCGACCGACGTCGAAGGTATCGCCGAGGAATATCATTCTGTAATCGTCTACTGTTGGTCTGATCGGCGGATTCGTGTGTTCAAGTATGGCATCGAGACGCTCGAGGTCAACCTGGAGGATGCGACCTGGATTTCTCCGGTCTTCCCCGCCTGGACGATTACTGAAAACTTCACGGAAGAAGGCACTGGCGCCGTTGGCGTCGATGGCCTGATGGAAACCATTTTTCAGTATTCGTTGCCGGGAAGTTATTTGGTGATCTTCCCGTAAATAAAAAATACCGATCGATGCGCCCGGGCTGCCTGGGCGCTTTTTTATTGCTATAATATGGTTATGACAAAATCCTATCAGGAGTTAGTTGAGGAGGGGCACAAAAAGAAGCATGCGCCGGCGCCAAAGAAACAGCCGGAAAAGATTTGGGGCTTTACGTTCGCTAGCTTTTTGGGGGTGCTAGCGGTCTTTGTAGTGAAGTTTTTGGTGGATTTCTTGTTGATTCCGAAGCTTTTTCCAGATTTCTTCCCGATTAGCTGGCCGGCGGTAGGTATTTGGCTGGCCTCGACGGCGCTGTTTGTCGTGATAGGTATGCAGTTTATTTCTCGATTAAGTTATTTTTATATGGCGGCGGCAATTCTTTATGGCATACTGGTGCTGATCTGGCCAATGGGGGTTTACGGTACTACCGAAACCGCGCCGATTGTGATAGCGGTGCTTTCGGGGGTGCTAATTGATTTGATTTCGCAGGCAATATTATGGATTTATATCGGTATAGGTTTTATAACGATGTAATTTAATCTTCGGCGATCAATTGATCATAGAAGGCTTTAGTTGGGTTGCTGCTAGCTTTGGCGGCTTCGGTGTCTGGTAGGTCGAGCGCCTTGATGTGGCGGAAGACGACTTGGATGAGATGCTTAATTTCGGCGGCCTCAGCGTCTTTGAAATCTAATTTGAGCGAGACGATTTCGTCGTCTTCGTCTGGCGAAATGTAGTCAATACGTCCACTCGTGACGCGATAGTTTTGATACTCTTTGGAGTTTTCGAGCAAGAATTTATAGAAATAAAGCTGGAGTTTGTAGCCAAAGGTGCCGTCGTTGTTGCCCCATTTACGCTTCGGGCGGCTAGTTTTAAAGTCGGAGACGGTGATGGTCTTGTGTTCTTCGTCGATTTCGACGCGATCAATTTTGCCGGTCAGGACAGCGTCGCCAAGCGTGATAGTTTCGGTGAAGAAGCCGCGTTCGGATTCGGCGTTGACGCTGCGGATAAGGTCGCCGCGCTCGGCGAGGAATTTGCCGAGTTCTTTTTCGGCGCGTTTTTTGAGGTCGCTCTTCTCTTTTTCGTCGGCGTCGGCGGTATCGATTTTGGACATAAAGCGAGTGAGCGCTTCTTCGTTGGTAATATTCTCTTTATTAATTTCGTCCATGATTTCGTGGACATAGCGGCCGTAATTCATGGCAAAGTTGGTCTCAGTCGGCACGCCGATAATGTAATACTTGAGGAAATCAAGTGGGCCTTCGCCGTATTGCAAATCAAGGAAAGTGTTAAGGTGTGTTGGTGAGAGACGATAATGCTCAACGTATGGTTTGAGCTGGTTTTTGCGCGTTTCATCGTCTGGCACGAAGGCGTCGAACCATTTATCTGGCGCGATTTCGGACGGCTCAATTTCGGTGGCGCGACTGACGATGACTTTGGCGTATTTTTCCGGTAGGACTTTACTAATGACCGAGCCATCATCTTCTTCGTGCTCGTCGAGAAATTTGAGACGATCGGCGGTGTGACCGGCGAAATCGGAAAGACTATAAGTAAGATAAAGTTTGGCACGAGCGCGCGTGATGGCGACAAAGAAGACACGGATTTTTTCGTCGGCCGAGTCGCCGGTATGGCGGACGTGTTCGAGGTTGCGCGGGAGAGTGATTTTGTCGGTATTGCCTTTGGCGTCGCTCCAGTTTTTGTTGTCGCAGGCAATTAAGAAGACGTGGTCGTATTCGAGGCCTTTAGCGGAGTGGACGGTTTCAAGTTGGATGGCGGCATCGGATTCGTGGTATGGCGATTTGTTTAGAATGGTCATCTCGGCGGCATTGTAGGCATTAACCATGTTGCAGAAATCGGCAAGGTAGAGCTTTTTGCCGGCATGGCCGGATTTGGCGGATAACATATCGCGCAGCGTGTTGAGGTTACTGAACAGGTCGTAATTATCGGAATCGCCAAAGAGTTTGGCGGTGAGATTATTGATGATATACTCGGCGGAATATGATTGCGTTTTAACGGCGAGATCGGCGTAGAATTCGGCGACGACTTTACATTTCTCTTCTTCACTATCGAGCAGTTCTTTGAAGATGCTATGGTGCGCCGTGCGGGCCTGTTGAATTAGCGTGATGATTTCGGCGGCGGAAATATTCCAGCAAGGCGTCGTAAGCGCTTCGAGCCAATATGGATCGGCGGCTTTGTCGTTTTCGGCGAGCGCCAAAATGAGGTCGCAGGCATTAAAGAGATGAATGATTTCGGGTGTCTCGAGGATGTTTTCGCGACGGGTGTAGGAAATCGGGACGTCGAGGCTGTGTAGATACGGCAAAATTGAGACTAGGTATTTGTGTTTTGGTGCAATAACGGCAATTTTGTTGCCCGGTACGCCATCGTCGAGGAGCTGGCGGATTTTTTGCGCGACGTACGAATATTCTTCTTGATAGGCTGGGAATTCGCGTAGTTCAATGGCAGTATCGTCGGGCGGGTTTTCGGCGGTGATAGTCTTGTCGATGTTGACGTTCGGGGCTTTACAGAAGCGATCGAGTGCTTGCTCGATGACGCTGTGCGAAAAGTCCAAAATTGGCGCACTGGAGCGATAGTTTTTGGTGAGGAAAATATGCGTCGGGTGATATTTATTATCGAAGTCGAAGAAGTTCGAAGTATTGGCACCTTGGAAGCCGTAGATGGCCTGGTCGTCATCGCCGACGGCCATGATATTCGGCTTGCCCTCGTTACTCGGATTATCAGTCAGGAGGCTAACGAGTTGAGCCTGAGCGTCGTTAGTGTCCTGGAACTCGTCGAGCAGAATATACTGGAAGCGCTCTTGTGCATTAAAGCGCTTTTCGTCGTCATTCTTTAGTAGGTCGATGGCGTTTAGGATCATATCATCGTAATCGAAGAGGCCGGCGAGTTTGAGGCGGGCGGCGTAGATTTCCATGATGTTAGCGAGGCTGAGTAGCTTCTTGTTGGCGATATTATCGCCCAAAACATATCTGTTAGCGGTGTCTTTCTTGAAATATTTGTCGCGCCATTTGCCCGGTAGTTTGGCGGATGGCTTTTCGGAGTTTTCTTCGGCGAGTAATGCTTCGGCTAGCGCGCGGTAATAAATTTTGGCGATTGGTTCAACTTTGCCGACGATGTAATCTTTGGCGCTTGGCGCAGTAACAAAGGTTTCGAGTGATTTAAGAATGCGGCCGTAGACTTCGGCGGATTTTGGATAACGCAAACCTTTGGTGGCTTGAATGTCGGACTCGATGGCGGTGTAAATTTTTGCGTTGTCAATTTGGTTGCGCTCGACAATTTTGCGAATATCTTCTGGGCTGAGCGCGGCGGCTTTCAGGTCGGAAATCGCGGATATTATATCACCAGCGTAATATTCTGGACGTAAAATATCAGTCGGATCGAGAGTTTCTTGAATCTCGCGAATCATCGTAAAACGATCGAGTTCGTCGATAGCGGCGGTCAAATCTGGGCGATGTTCCTGCAAAATATACGAACCGAAGGCGTGATAGGTCTGAATTTGAACTTTGTAGGCTTCAGGGCCAATGAAATCGGCCAAGCGATGGCGCATATTGCTGGCGCCGGTTTCGGTGAAAGTTAGACAAAGGATATTCTCTGGGCTAGCATCAGTTTGCTTGAGGATATTGGCGACGCGGACGGACAGAAGCTGAGTTTTGCCCGTGCCGGGGCCGGCGATGACGAGTAGTGGGCCGTCAATATGATCAACCGCCGCTCTCTGCTGTTCGTTGAGATGCTGATAGGCTTGTTCAAATTCCATAAGTTAGTTCTGGTAGCCTGCGAGCTGTTTGATTTGACGAAGCAGCTGGTATTTTTCGGTTTTAACACTGAGTAAGGTGGAGAGGCCTTCGATGGTGCGAAGTTTGTCTTGGATTTCGTCAATGGAACGACCTTCGGCGAGCATCTTGCCGCAGCGATAGTTGCGGGAGGTTTCGTTGGTGCAGGTGAGAATTAGGTCGCCGAGACCACAAGATAATTCAGCAGTAGCTGGGTCGCAGTCGTGGTCGGAGAGATAATTTTTCATCTCGGCGTGAGCGTGCTGAATGAAGGCGGCAGTCATGTTTTCGGAATTGCTGTAGTAGCCTGCACCGATAGCGTAGATGTTTTTCAGAGCGCCACACAAAAGGATGCCGTTGGTATCTTCACAGAGTTCGATAGTAATTTGATCGTTATGGAAGATGCCCATCGCGACCGGGCTGGATGAAGTGAGAGTGGCAGGCTTGCCTTCGGCAATTTCTGAGGCAAAGGCTGGGCCGGACAAGACAGAAAACTGCGCGAAATCAGCGAAAGGCTCGGCACTGAGGAGGCCTTTGGTGGCTAAAATAGTCGGGACTTTTTTGAGGCGTTCCGGATAATCTTGGAGTAATTTTTCGATTGCCAAGGATGGAACGGCAATGACAATAGTGTCAGCCTCAAAAGTGGCGGCATCGAGATTGACGTCTGGATATACGTAGGGGTCGTAATATTTAACAGTATGTTGATTATCGGTCAGAATTTTGCCGAGTGCTTGGCCAAAAGCGCCGGCGCCTAAAATCGCAATATTCATGTTTTTAGTTTAGCATGAAAAACCGCCCATTGGGGAAATGGGCGGTGGTGACGGAGGTTAAGTGCGATCGTTTTCCTGCTTGAAGAAAACGGCCAAGACTGTGCTACCGGTATGAGAAGCAATAATCGGTCCAATGTGGACGAGATAGATGTTTTCCTCCGGGATATCGGCGTATTTCATGATGAGTCTGATGAGTTTTTCAGCGCGACTTTTCTCGGCGGCGCCGCCGTAGCAAACACGGATATAGTTGGCGTCGTCGGCACGGTTATTGGCAATGTATTTTGCCCACTCGTGCAGAAGCTTGTCGCCTTTGAAGACCTGGCCGTTCATACTAAGCTGCCCCTCCAGTGGAAAATACATCCACGGAGAGATTTTTAATTGTGTCATAGCCATCATGGCGATGCGCTCCGCGATATTAAAGCGGCCGCTCTTGCGGGCGTAGCGGAAATCGCGCAGCGTGAACAAATGCACGCAGTGCTTACTCAGCTCTTCGGCGTAGCTTTCGATATCATCGCCGCCGTATTTGGCGAGATAATACATGAAAACGGCCTGGCCGCCGCTGACGCAGTGACTGTCGATGTGGATGAATTTGCGATTGGGGTACTTCTCCTGGTACTCTTTCAGCGCATTTTCGCCAACCGTAACGGTGCTGGACGAAATATATGGCGACGTTGAAGCATAGACGATAGTAGTATCTTCTTCGGTCTGGGCGATGATATCGTCCAAGATTTTGGTGATGGCTTCGTAATTGCCGGACGCGGTTTTAAGCTCACCAGCTGGATATTCGCCGCGATCCATGGCGGCATAAAATCCATCAGCATCCGAGAAATCGACTTGGTTTCCGTAGCAGGTTACTTCCTGTGTGAATAATTCCGGCCAGATGCCAAATTGTTCACACTCTTCGCGAGTAAGATCGCTGGTTGAATCGGTAAAGATTGCGTATTTCATCTCTTTCCCTCCCTTTCAAAGAACTAGCGCGCCTGAAAGCCGGCGCGACTTCAGCTATTATGCTATATTTGAGATAAAATTGCAAGGTTCTCCACGTGCGGTGTACGTGGGAAGAAGTTGTATGGCTGAAGCTTGTCGACGTGATAATTGTCGGTAAGTAGCGCGATGTCGCGTGCTTGTGTGATAGGATTGCAACTCAGATAGATGATTTTTGCTGGTTTAACTTCGTTTAGTTTATCGATGAGTTTTTGGTCGCAGCCGGCGCGTGGCGGATCGAGGATGACGATACAGTCCGGAGTGATATATTCCGTGACGTCTTCGGATTTAGCGAGGACGCACTTGGCATGTGGGGCTTGCTTGGCGTTTTCTTCCATCTCAGCAAAAGCGGCGCCGTTAACTTCGACAAGAGTAAGTTCTTTGTCGCGAGCAACCGAGAGACCAATGCTGCCGACGCCGGCGTAGAGGTCCAGTACTTGGTTGGTTGTGATATGCTGAGCGATTTCTTTGAGTGCGAGTTCGTAGACTGGCAAGTTGATTTGGAAGAACCCATTTGGTGAATAAGAGTATTCGTAGCCGTTCAGTGTGTCTTTGAGTGTATCCATCTGCGGATGCGATTTGCCGTTTTCGAAAAGTGCAGCAGAAGTCTTCCCTGTTTGGTCGCAGCGGATGAGCAGTGACTGATAAGTGCGCGCTTCGGCGTGCTGAGCGTTTAGGTCGTCGACGATTGCTTGGGCTTTGGCGAAAATTTCTGGGCGCTCGATGGAGCTGCGCTCGATCGGAGTTTTGCGATGAGTCCCGCGGGAGTGGAATGCGAGATGAATCTTATTATCGTCGTGACTCCAGTAAAGCGAATATTCCATCTTGTTGCGATAGCCAAAATCTTTGCCGTCCGTAATGGTTGGCTGAACCTCAAGATTCAGATGCTGCTGTAGGAAGCATTCTTTTGTAATTATGCTTTTTTGTTTTAATTCTTCAGTGTAATCTAAGATTTGCCACGGGCTGGTTGCTAAATAGCAATCATCTTGTGGCGCAATACGTTCAGGTGCGGCTTGGAGTACCTTCGTGGCGATACCTTCGCAATACGAGCGTTTGTCTTTAGTAGTTTCAAACTCAACTATTTCGCCCGGTAAGGCGCCCCAAATAAAGGCCTTTTTGCCGTTTTCGAGTGTGGCGATGCTTTGACCGCCAGGAACTAGTTTGTCGATTTTTGCCTGCATATCTTATAATTATATCAATGAAAAATGTTATTGAAGTAAAACATCTTACGAAAAGCTACAAGGCGCATAAAGCAGTGGATGATTTGAGCCTTGAAGTGCATGAAGGTGAAATCTTGGGCCTGCTTGGTCCAAATGGTTCTGGCAAAACTACGACAATGAATTGTATTTTATCGCTGTTAAAGTTTGATAACGGTAAAATTACGGTCTTTGGCAAAGAAATGACGCCAAGTTCTTATGATGCGAAAGCTAAGATTGGTGTGGTTTTTCAGGAGGTGGCCGTATTTGACGAGCTGACGGTTTACGGGAATATTGATTATTTCTGCGGTCTATATATTGAGGATAAAGAAACGCGTGCGCAATATGTGGCAGATGCAATTAAGTTGGTTGGCCTAGAAGATTGCACGAAACAGTATCCTAAGCAACTTTCGGGCGGTTTATTGCGTCGTTTAAATATTGCTTGCGGTATTGCACACAAGCCGAAATTAATCTTCTTGGATGAGCCGACCGTGGCCGTTGATCCTCAGAGTCGCAATAATATTCTGGATGGTATTAAGAAATTGCGTGATGATGGCGCAACGATTGTCTACACAACGCACTACATGGAAGAAGTCGAGATTTTGTGTGACCGCGTAATTATTCTGGATCGTGGCAAAATCATTGCGAGTGGCACGAATGATGAGCTCAAAGCATTGGCGAAAATTGAAGAAAAAGTGACAGTAGAAATACCAGAATTGAGCCCGAAGCAGCTTTCGGGATTCGAGAAAATTAAGAACGTTAGCGAAGTCGAGTATGATAATGGGGTGTTGAAGGTCGTTTATCGTCGTGGTAAGAATAATTTAGGCGATATGATTGAATATTTGAAAGAAAATCGTATCAACTACGACAAGATTTTTGCTGAGCGTCCGACCTTGAATGACGTATTCCTAGAACTTACCGGCAAGGAGTTGCGCGACTAATGTTTTGGCATAATTACAAGTATGCGTTCAGAACATTAATTAAAAGTAAGGAGATGGTTTTTTGGACCTTAGCCTTCCCTTTTATTTTGGCGCTACTTTTTTATATGGCGTTCGCAAGACTTCATGATTATGACACTTTCGAGCCGCTAAATGTGGCGGTCGTAAATGATGAATCGTATCGAAAAGATGTCGCATTTAGCGAAGCATTTAAGAGCTTAAGTGAAGGCGATGAGCGTGTTTTTAATACGCAATACGTTGAGAAAGAAAAAGCCGAAGAATTGCTCGAGAGTGGCAACATTGAAGGCTATGTTTTTGTCGAAGAGAACGAGGCGAAAGTAAAGATTAAAGAAAATGGTACGATGACAACCGTGCTGGTGTTGGCGGTTGAGCAGATCTCACAGAGTGTTGATGCTGTGAATGATATAGCAATGGACGAAATTCAACGAGCTAACGGAGCGGTTGATATTCCGGCGATATATGCGCGAGTTGCGGCAAAAATATCTGAGGCGCAGCCGAATATTAAAGACGATTCGCGCGTGATGAATATTGTAGCAGTTGAATTTTATACGTTAATTGCGATGGCGATTATGCAGGGCGCAATGGTGAGTTCGGAAATGATGAATCGTTGTTTGCCGAATATCTCTAATCGCGGTAAGCGCGTGGCAATTGCGCCGACGCGTAAAAGTATCGTCGTGCTAAGTAGTCTTCTTGCCGGTTATACGATGCTGTTTGCGGCCGTTATTTTACTGATTCTTTTTATACGTTTCGTGCTCGGTATCGAACTGGGTGATAACCTGGGATTAATTATGCTGCATTCGGCAATTGGTAGCCTAGCCGCAACGGCTATGGGTATGTGGCTGTCGGTCATATTAAAAACGAATGATGCGGCGAAAAATGTAATCATCTTAACGATTACAATGGTCGGTTGCATGTTTGCGGGTATGTTTGGCGGCCAGAAAGTGTTTTTCGATGAGATGCTGCCGATTGTAAATAAGATTAGTCCGGTCGGTATGATTACGGATGGTTTTTATTCGCTGTATTATTACGACGATTTGAGTCGGTTTACTGTAAATATCGTGAGCTTACTTGTGGTTGCGGGCATATTCTTTGCGCTTTCGATTCGTGGATTAAGGAGGCAGCGTTATGACAGTATCTAAAGCTTTCTGGCGAATTGTACTGAAAAATATTGGTACCATAGTAACGTATACGGTGATTCTGGTAGTATTTGGCTCAATAAATATGAATAGTAATTCGACTACGACGCAGTTCGAGGCGAAGAAGCCGACGGTGGTGATTTTTAACCATGATGCGGATGGTGCGCTTGCGAAAAGCTTCGTAGATTATATGGAAAAACATACTGAGATTTCGGACGAATATGAGAATGACGATAAGCTTAAAGATGCGTTGTTTTATGAAACTGTTGCGGTCGCAGTGGATATTCCAGAAAACTTCTCTACTGATCTTGCGGCCGGCAATAACCCAGAAATACATATGCAATCATCGGCTGGTTATGTGGGCGAGCTGGCGAAAGTTTCCGTGCGCCGTTATTTAATGATGGCGCAAAGCTACGCGTCGCTAGATTTGAATGAAAGCGAGCTAGTGGCAAAAGTCGAAAAGGCGCTCAGTAAAGATACTATCGTAGAGGTAAAATCAAAAGTTGATTCTTCAAAGTTTTTACGCGCGGCGACCTACTTTAATTTTGCTAACTATAGCATTCTGGCCTGCGTGATTACGATTATTTGTCTTATTATGGCATCGTTTAATCGCTTGCCGGTGCGCAAACGTAATTTGGTCAGTGCCGTTAATATTAAGCGCATGAACGCCGTATTGCTGCGCAATAGCTGCATTTATTCGGGATTGATGTGGCTGTTCTATTTAGTAGTTGGTTTTGTAGTCGTGGGATTTGATAATCTTTGGAATACATATGGACTATTGTTCGCGATCAACTCGTTTGTCTTCTGCGTGTGCGCAACCTGCATTGCGTATTTGATTAGTAAGTTCGTACAAAAATCCGGTGCAATTAATGGCATTATGAACGTGGTGGCGCTCGGCTCGAGCTTCTTGTGTGGCGCCTTCGTGCCGGCGGAATACTTGCCTGCGGGCGTGCTGACTTTCGCGCATGTTTTGCCGAGCTATTACTTTATTGATGCGAATAATAAGATTATTTATTTGGAAAACTTTGATTTAGCTTCGCTTTGGCCGGTGATTCTGAATATGTTGATTATGGCTGCATTTTGTGTGGGCTTTGTAATAATCGCGAATATTGTCTCGAAGAAGAAGCAAAAGATAGCTTAAGTGTTTATGCAGAAATATTGACTTTCTCGCTGTTTTGTGCTGTAATTTAGAAGTGCCTTTAGGCATGCACTTAAACAGAAGGGGTGTGTCGTATGAATGTCAAAGAGTATTACCAGTCGTACTCGAAGTACAAGATCATCTATTCGGAGGGGATGACGTTCTCTGTTTCCAATCTGCAGCCTTTACGCAGCGCATTTAGCGCGACCATGCAGGACGAGGAAAAGTTGGCAGCTATGTCTTGCACTAAGGGTATTGACAGAGAGGATGTGGCGGCCGCACTGCGCGCTTTCAGGCAGGGGCACTCGTATAATGGTCTGAAACTACATCGGATTGAGTTGTCTGCAAATAATCTTGGTCTTTATTTGCGTGGAGAGGATGAAGATGTTGACAATGTCGACGATGAGCGATTCGTGATTTGGGTTTTCTTCCGTGATTCCAGCGGTTATATGACGTTTCGAAATGAATCCGAAGGCGAAGCCTACGCTATTTCGTGGCGTGACGGGAAACTCATGTCTGTGACGGAGACTCTTAACTCGTTGGAGCGTTATATTCGTCTGACTTATATACAAGACGCTTTCGGCGGAAGATCTCTGGGCAACTGCAAGGTTACGGAAAAATATCCGATTCATAAAACTGACGGTAAAGAGGGGTGATATGCGTGGGTGTCATGAAATATCGGATGAATATCGAGGAATACAAAATCCCGATATCCAGAACCATGAAAATTTCGTTTCTGGACGGTAAAACTCGTGCAAAAGGCGGAAGAAACAATATTAAATTAATCTGCCGTTTGGCGAAGACGGCCGGCGTGCGGGGGGTTGCGCGCGCAAAGTTGACCGATGCAATTATGGCTATTTGCAATAATGATACGCTTATTGACGGAATGATTCCGAAATACCTGGAAGTATACCGTGACCGTTTGATTATTCGTTTGGAAAAATATGATCCGGATAGGTTAGGCTATGGAAATGATAATATGTATGACCTGGCCAATAACTGGATTTGTATCCCGTTTGAGGATACTGAGGGCGCGGTTGAAGTTTTTGACGATGAAGGCGAGTGGTATGGTGTTGCCTGGATTGGTAATTTGACAAAGATTCGCGAGTTGCGGCGACTCCAGTCGATTGGGAGGACCATTGTGCCGGATTACAACTGCTCAAAGTTCTCCCAGAAGAGCCTCGGTATGTGCACGATACGTGAAGAATATCCGATTTGCTCGGAGTTCGAACGGATTTAACCTTTTTCACCTCTTCTACCCCCGCACTTCGGTGCGGGGTTTTTCTTGCTTTAAGCGTGAGCAGTATTGACTTTTTTCGTATTTTGTGATATAATGAGAGTATATGTGTCGTCTGACGACAAGAACGTGAATAGATGAGGGGGGATTTAAAGATGGAAGAATTGACCTATGCCATCAGAGAAACGTTTTGCATGGCCGGCTATTGGTTCATAAACCTGCTGATTTATATCGGTATCGCAACCTTACTGTGGGCTCCATTCGTATCATTCCTGCTGCGGAAGAAAAAACCGAGCGACAAGTTTACGACGTTCCTGTTCGGTTCATTGGCAGTGCTGCTGATTATTGCCGCAGCAGTGTCGCTGCTTTCCTTCGGGAAAATCGGGTTAATTCCCTATCCGTTCTGATCTGATGCATGCACGCAAAAGCCTCGTCCCGAAAGGGGCGAGGCCATTTTTATGCTCGTAATTATTCGTAGCGCAAGGAATCGATTGGGTTCTTGTGCGCAGCGCGACGGGCTGGCAAGGTACCAGCGAGGAACGCGATAAACATAATAAGCAAAGTTACGGTGATGACGTCTTGAATCGTATAGATGACCAAGTTGAAGGTTGGGAATGATTCAAGGAAGGCGCCTTCGGCATGAAAAGCCACGTTGACGATGTTGCCAATAATAATGGAGACGACTATGCCAAATACGGAGCCCCAGAAGCCAAGGGAGATAGCTTCAATGGTGAAGCTAGCGAAGACTTTGCCGGATGACATGCCAAGGGCTTTATCGAGACCGATTTCGCGGGTGCGTTCTTGGACGGCCATAAAGAGCGTATTGATGATGCCGATAGCGGCAGCAATTAAGGCGATGAAGCCGAAGATCTTAAATACAGTAAGGATGACATCGAAGAATGATTTGATACTACCGACGATATCGTCAATTGTCATGGCCGATAGGCCAATGTCTTCGAGTTTATCCTTGATTTCCTCTGCGCTGTATTTGTTATAGTCGTAATTGGCGGCTACGGCAGCGGTCATGTCCTTGTATTCTGGTGGGTAATACTTGGTATTTTCTTCGTAGATGTCATCGGCGAGCTTGTTATTAAAGTAGGACATGCTCATCGAGACAACGCCTGGCGCGATTACGTCAACAACGCGGGCTTCAAAAGTTTTTTCTTCGTTCGTGAATTGATCCTTGACGACGATTTTGATTTTCTTGTCGACAATATTTTGATCGTCATAGCCAAGTGCTTTAACGTAGGTGTGTTCAAGGAGAAGTTGATATTCGTCGGCCTTGAGGTCGAGGCTGTGGCCGTTAATAGTTGCAACCTTGATGTTTCCAGGAGGCAAAGCTTCGGCGCCCATGAGATACTTTTTGTCGGTCTCTTTGCTGGTGACATAAGTGATGTCGAGCGATTTCTGCTTAACTATACTGTCGCCGTCAATGCCGTCAATCTTCTTGAGCTTTTCGATTTGCTCTTCATTGATTGGCGTCATGCCGTCTTGCTTTTTGTCTGGGTCATATTCGATTGGGCCAGAATTTCCGCCACCCATGGCGTTAGTGAGGCCTTCGAGGGCATCCATTGAATCTTTGTTGACGATAGCGAGATAACCTTCGCCGCCATAGCTGTTAACCTGATCGTCAATAAAGCTGTTAACGCCGGCCTGAATAGCCGAAGTTGAAACGATAGCAAATGAACCAATAAAGATGGCAAGGATGGTAAGGAAAGTACGGAGCTTATTGCGGAGCAAATTGGCGTTGGCGTCTTTGATAATATCAATAACTTTCATGTTAGTCCTCCTCCACATCGATGCGTTTGATGGTGTTTTTTTCGCGCATACCATCATTGTCATTGTCGCCGTCGAAATTTTCGTCGTAGAGTTCTTGTTTAATACCCTCTTCTACTACTTCGCCATCGGCGATATGGATCTGACGATCGCACATATTGGCAAGGTCTTGGTCGTGAGTAACGATGATTAGGGTGATGCCTTTGCGTTCATTGAGGCCAAAGAGTAGCTTAATGATACGTTCGCCGGTTCCGGAGTCGAGGTTGCCAGTAGGTTCGTCGGCAAAGATGACCTTTGGATCGTTTACGATGGCGCGAGCAATACAGACGCGCTGTTTTTGACCGCCAGACAAATCGTTGGCTTTGTTCTTGGCTTTGTCAGCTAAGTCAACGACGCGAAGCGCTTCAAGCGCGCGACGACGGCGTTCACGGAAGCCAACGCCAGCGATTTTGAGTGGAAGAATGACGTTATTAAGCACGGTATCGTTCGAGTTCATGAAGAAACTCTGAAATACGAAGCCGAACTTTTTGTTGCGGATATCGTTTAGCTTATGCTGGCGGAATTGACTAGTGTTCTTCCCTTCAAGTTTAATGGTGCCTTCGGTTGGTTTATCTAGAAGCGCAAGAAGGTGCATCAAGGTGGATTTGCCGGAACCGGACTTACCGATAATGGCCACTGATTCGCCCTCATAGATATCGAGATTGATACCTTTGAGCGCTTCAAAAGCAGCGCTGCGTCGGCCGTAAGACTTACGCAAATTACGCGTGCTAATAAGTGGTTTTTTGCTCATGTTTTTATTATACCCTAAATTCATCTATAATTTATCTAGATTCATTGAAAGGGGGTGGCAACATTGGATACCAATAAGGTGAACGCACATTCTGAGAAAGTGGAAGAGCCCAAGAAGATTACCGCGAGAGCGCCAAACGTTAAAGTGTATCCGAATGGTTTTATGGCGTTTCCGATTGCTGAGCTGCGAAGGTTCGGCAAAGAGCAAGGAATTCCCGATACGGACGGCATGGGTTATACGGTTTATTTTGAATTTGCGAAGGCAGACACCTTCAACTATTGCCTAGGTGAATTTGACCGAAAGATGGATATACTGATCTTTCAAGTCTTTTACGTTGATGTGGGCGGTGGACCAGACCAGAGTAACCTGATGGAAGAAATAATGCCGACGAAATTGATGAAACAATCAATCATGAGACGCTTTTTGCTTGGTGAGGCTGGTATCAGTGGCACGGTAATAGTTGATAGAGACGGAAAGATGTGGATTAGGATTCTGCCGGAGGATAACATTGAGGCCGTGCTTGTTCTGAGTCTCGATCCGAAAGGTATCGGCTGCGAATTTAACGCCTTGGGCGAAGACGGAATGACGCTATTGGGCAGTTGTCGCATGACGTTCGATGGAGCCACTTTCTACTATGATCCCGTGGGTTGGTCTAGTACCACTCCACCGGCTTAAAAAACGCCGTGGCTTCGTTGCCACGGCTTCTTAAATGTGGTAAAATATCTTGCAGATTGGGCCGTCGCCAAGTGGTAAGGCAACGGGTTTTGGTCCCGTCATTCGTAGGTTCGAGTCCTACCGGCCCAGCCAAACCAGACATGCTAGAATTGCCCATTGGGGCATTTTTTCTTGCTCGCTCACCCAGTAGGTGCGCTTCGCTCGAATAAAATACCCCTCTGGGCAATTCTAGCTATGTCTGGACTGCGAATGGTGGGCCGGTTAGATTCGAGCCCAGGTTCGCCCAATGCCCGGTCGCTTGCGACGACGGCGCATTGTTTATGTCCTACCGGCCCAGCCATGAAGAAAGAAAAAACGAGAGCTTGCTCTCGGTTTTTATTTCTTGCAACTGGTTTTAATTGAATAATCATCATCTTCAGTTCTTTATTTTTTAAAAAACCGCAGAACATTCTTGCTCTGCGGTTTAAACGACTCAGCTTTTCGCCGTTTCTGGAGTGTGTTAGATGATAGTGCAATCCTTGTCAGCGGTAGCCACGAAGGCAAGATCATCTCTTCTGCTGGCGTCTACGCGGACGGTCAGTGAGAGACCATCGAAGATCACATTGGGGATGTCGATGTATTCTTCTCCTTCTGTAGCTTTGCGCAGGTGCTCTGCAGCAATAATGCCTTCCAGGAAAAGTACAACAGCGGCGCGTACGCCGACGATTACGTAGGCGATCTTGTCACGTTTGCCGGCGTCGGTATCATTCTTAATACACCGCATGATAGTCTGAAGAATATCATGGGTTTTTACGACTACAACCATCGGGTCGCCTCCAAAGAAATTGATAGCCCATCTGTCGCCGAAACGTGTGCCCTTAGCACCGAAGAAGTTTACAGTGTTGCCTTCCAGAGAATAGTTATTGCCAGAAATAACGCCGTTTGCCATTGTAATTACCTCCTAAATAAAGTCGTGTACAGGTACATAAGTGATAGCCGTGAATTGACTATAACCTCGTATTTGATTATGGCATATATGTGCGTATTTGTCAAGGATTTATTGTCTATTGGCCTATTTTTTATCGCCTCAGCTTATTCTTTGCGCTCGACGATCACGGTGTTTTGTTCTTTGTCGAAATAATACTTGAAATCATATTCTTGCTCGGTCGCGTCGTCGGTAATTGAGAAGTAGGATTCTTTTCCCTTGCAGCCGACGAGTTTAAAGCTATAACCGTCTTCTTCGTAACGTATTAGTTCAACTTTGCCGTTACAGCTACCAGACCAAGTTGAAACGTATGGTTTGCCCGTGAATTCGATGTCGTTTAGGAATGAAGTATTGTATGCTTCGAAAGCTTCCGTTGTTGCGAGCAGTATACAAATTAGCGTGGCTACGATAGTAATTCCAGCGCAGACTAGGCGTGGTTCTATATTTCTGAAAATTACAATAATGAGTAGTACGATGGAGGCGAGGCAATAAAGTACAGAAATGAGGTGGTTTGGGAATGATTCCTCAAAAGTCTTGATATAACCAAATGCTGTGAAGGCTAGCAAAAAAGTCATTACGGAAAGGATGACGCCGGAATACCATTTGTCGTGTTTGATGTACCAGCCAATAAATGCGCCAGGAAATGTAAGTAGCGTAACCATGAACCAATAACGGTAGTATCCAAATAATCCCCAGCCCATAGAATTGAATGGTACTTGAATCAGATAGACTAATGGTTGAGAGACGAGAAAGAATACGAAGGTTTTTAGAGCTGCCTCGAGAGGCTTTTTGCAGTTAACGATAATGAAGATAGCTGGGACAACCCACCATTCTGCGGTGACGGCGATATCGTGAAAAGAATTGCCGTCCGGTACGAACATGGCCATTAGTGCCGTCCAAATACCCATAATGATGGCGAAGACGATTGTGTTGCGCCATGACATATCAAGTCCGCCAAAGATTCTATGGCAGATTTGCATAAATTTGCTTTCAGTTTTTTTAGTTTCTGTTTCTGGTTTTTTCTCAATTTTCTTCTTAGCTGTAGCCATAAGTCAATTATATCACTGTTATCTTTCTTGAAAAAAATACATAACAGTGGTAGAATATTTTGCACTTATGATCAAGAGGTTAGCTGGTTTTATTACACGTTATTGTTTTGTTGTCTTCTGGATATTTATAGTACTCGCGGCCATTTGCGGTTTATTATCGACAAAAGTAAAAATTAATCACGATATCTATTCTTATATGCCGGCAGATTCCGAGACGACTCTGGGTCTTGCCATAATGGATGATGAGTTTGACTATAGCTCGACAAGTAGCTGGCAGATTATGTTTAAAGACCTGAAAGAGGGGCAAGTTGATGAAATCAAGACTCATATTGAGAATACGGCGCACGTAAAAAAAGTATCCTACGATAACTCGGAGGACCATGTGCGCGAGCAGGATGGGCATAGATATGATTTATTCCAAATAACTGTGAATGCGCCGTCGGATTCGCCAGAAGCTTATGCAGCATATAATGAAGTCTATAATTTCATCCATAATAAGTATGATTTTTCGCAAAATGGCGATGTGTATTTGAACAATGGTGCAGCTATTGATCCAGTAATAATTTTTACGGCAATTGCTAGTGCGATGGTGATTCTGATTTTGATGAGTGAATCATTCGTAGAGCCATGGCTGTACTTATTCGCGATAATGATTGCGGTGCTTTTTAATAAAGGCACGAATATATTTTTACCAAGCGTATCGCACGTGACGGACGGAATATCGATGATTTTACAGATGGCATTGTCGATGGATTATGCGATTATGTTGTCTTCGCGCTATCGCCAGGAAAAAGATAAAATTAATGCCGATAAAAACAAAAGTACGGACCGCAAGGCCAATAATCGTTTGGCGATGCAGCGCGCGTTACGCTATTCGTTTAGCGCAATTTCGTCGAGTTCGATTACGACCGTTGTTGGTTTAATCGTGCTTGTATTTATGAGCTTCACAATTGGTCGAGATATGGGTATCGTGCTCAGTAAAGGCGTAATATTGAGTTTACTTTCCATCTTTACAATTTTGCCAGCTCTTCTGCTCTTCTGCGATAAAGCTATCGAAAAGTCGAGGAAGAAAATTTTGCCGATTCGAGTCGAGTTTTTGAGTAGGTTCACGCAGCTTATTCATCGTTTCGCGTTGCCGCTATTTATAGGCCTATTCGTGGCGGCATTTTTGCTAAAAGGTAATACTAGTATTCTCTTTACTTCCACGCAGAATAATAAGATCAAGGATGTATTTCCGGTTAACAATCAGACGGCGTTGGTCTACGCAAACTCTGAAGAAGATAAAGTAAAGGAGCTGTGTGAAAAGTTCGACAAGCGTGAAGATGTGGCGCAAATTCTTTGTTATAGCAACACGCTTAATGAAGCGAAAAAATACGATGAAATAGTTGATAAGGCCAATTCGCTGAAAGAAACAAAAGTCTCTGGCGAAACGATGGGCGATGGCGAAAAAGTTACGACTGAAGACTATATAGTGAAGGCTTTATATTACTACTATTTCCGTGGCGATGGCGCTACGATGTCTTTACCGGAAGTTGTTAGTTTTGTGCAAAATGAGATTATCCCGGACGAAAGATTTGCAGATGAGGTCTCGGCTGGCACTAAACAAGATATTGATCGTTTTTCGAACTTTGTCATTCGCGAAAAGATGAATCGTCCGCGTTCGAAATCTGAAATGGCGGCACTTCTCGACATCGATCCGGCGAGTTTGGATGAGTTATATACGCTATATTTGGCGGAACATCCTTCCGGTATTAAATTGACTTTGTATCAGTTTGCAACTTTCGTAAATAATGAAGTGTTAACTAACCCAAATTACGCCAAAATGATTACGCGCGAGCAACGTGAGCAATTGGCAAAGCTATTGATTTTTAGTAACCCTAATATCACTAATACTAAGAAGAATGCCACAGAACTGGCGCAGATGTTCGAACTGAACGTTGCTGATGTTGAGCGACTTTTAACATATCAATACTATACGGCGATTGATGTTCCTACGCCGAGACTAAAACCGGAAGAACTGATTGATTTTACTTTGGATAATCCAGCCGCGCTTGGGCAGTTGGGCGTTGATTTATCCGACGAACAAATTGAGGATATAAAACAAACTGTATCCGAAATTAGCTCCGAACTACGCCAACACGAAGATGATTTTGCGAACGCCATAAAGCAGACCATTAACGAATCGGATGTTTTATCGGATGAAGAAAAAACAGAGTTGATGGCAAAAATTGAGCCAGTTTTGGAGCGTGCCAAGAATGGCTATACCTATTCGGATTTTGAAAACTTAGCGAATCACTTAAAAGGTTTATCGGCTGAGATTGCGGAAAAGATTGATGAGTTTAATGAGGGCCGCGAAACGACAATTGAAATAGATTTTGATGCGATTACGCCAAAAGTTGACGAATTTGTTCAGGATACTCTCGCGAAACTTAAAGAGTTATATAAGCTTTATCAGGCTGAGCATGCCGTCAAGCAATTAACGCCTGCCGAGTTTATTGATTTCTTACTAGCGCACAGTGACGATGAAATATTAAAGGATGCGATGACGTCGGAGCGCCTTAATCTATTGCGTTTAGCCCAATATGTAGTTCGCCATCAGACTACTCAATATGGATATGCCGAGCTTGCTAATACTTTTAATCTGGATGCAGAGAAAGTTAAATTAGTTTACGCACTTTATGATGTGCGCCACGTTCATGTCGAACTGGCATTGTCGCCGAAAACGGTTGTTGAGTTTTTGGTTAATTCCGTACTGCCAAATCCAGAATATGCAACGCGTTTTAATTCAAGTCAAAGCGCAAGAATATATGCCGTCGCAGACTTAATGCATGCCGCAATTGCGGGTACGCAATATAACTACGATGCGCTTTATCGGGCACTTTTGCCACTATCAAATAAAATCGATCGTAATCAAATATTTTTAGCATATCTTTATCACGGGTCTCTATATGATTATGATGAGAATTGGCAACTGACGCTCGAACAACTCGTACACTTCTTGTATAAGAATATTTTGAATGATGGTCGTTTTGCTTCGCGAATCGATGACAAAATGCATGATACGATCATTGACTCTTGGGATATGTTGAAAGATGCAAAAGAAATGTTGGTTGGAGATAAGCATTCGCGAGCGTTAATTGAGACGCACTTGCCGGAAGAAAGCGCGGAGACTTTTGCATTCTTGCAGGACATTAAGGATGAAATGGGTGATGGTGTGAAGACTAAATATTTTGTAATCGGCGATTCGGCGATGGCCTATGAAATATCGCAGACATTTAGCAGCGAGCTAGATTTTATTACAGTTTTAACGATGCTAGCAATATTTGTCGTAGTGGCGATTACGTTTAAGTCGATTTTGATTCCGTTTATTCTCGTCATGACGATCCAGAGCGCGGTTTACATTAACATGGCCTATTTGTCGTTAACAAATCAGAGTATTTACTTTATTGCCTTGATTATCGTGCAATCGATTTTGATGGGTGCGACGATTGATTATGCGATTCTCTATACTTCGTACTACCTTGAGCAACGTCGATATTTTAAACTCGATATTAAAGACGCGGTGTTAACTTCTTATAAGAAATCGATTCATTCGATTTTGACTTCGGCTAGTATTTTAATCTTAGTTACGGCGATTGTGGGTAATTTCGCAACGGCAATCGCAGCTAAGATATGTCAATCGATTTCGGGCGGAACTTTGGTGTCATGCCTAATTATTCTGTTGTTGTTGCCAGCACTACTCGCTACATTAGATAGATTCATTATTCGGCAGCCAAAAAAGAAGTAGCTCTGCTATACTATAGTTATGGATGAAGACGAAAAAGAAGCGTTAGAGACTTTAGAATCTAGCAAAGATGAGTCGGATTCTGAAGAATTGCTGGCCTGTGGTGAGTAATTATTCGCTTTTGTAAACAATCATATTTTCTGGCTGAATGGCGCCATAGAAGTGCATGCATTCGTGGTCGGGCTTTTTGGCATTGTCGACGTATTCTGTTTGACGGTCGAGGATACGCTCCTGGATTTGTTCGTTGGTATACTTCCCTTTTTCGATAATGTCGGAGATTTCGTCCTGTTTCAAAAAGAAGATATCGCGCGGATTATGGATAATACCCGCAGTCGTGAAGTTGTTGCCGATACGGAGATAAATTGAACGCAAAATTGAGCAAAGGCGGACTTGTTTATAATATAAAGCGCGACGATTATCGATGAGATATCTAGTGGTTTCGAGCAGGTTTTTGATTTCTGTTCTTTGAATGTTGCGGAATTTATTAACAAACGACTCAAAGCTACTTGCTACCGGTTCATGCACGGCTGGTTTTTGAAGTGAGATGAGCTGGTTTTTGATTTCTAGAATCAGCGGGGCAGGATCTTCTTTGGCGGTGATAGCTTCAAGTTTTAATTCGTTTTTACCGAATGCGCCAAACTCATTTATGTAGCTGTTAATCTTCGAGAAGATTAGTAATGAATTGGTGTGTAATTTTTCGACGAGTGTAGAAACGGTTGAGTTTGTGAAGAGATTTACGAGGCGATCATCACGTTTGATTTCTTTAATGATTTCGTGAAAAGCGTGGTCTTTGGTGGATTCGACAACTGAATTTGGCGAATACAAAATGGTATCGAGTTTTTTCTTTGGCTCAAATATTTTGGCATTCTCGGATAAGTTCAGGAGGCGTTCATAATTGCGGTCGATTGTGCGATTGTCGGCGATTTGAGTGATAAAATCATTGAGCAGTTCGGCTTCTAGGTCGTGGCCGGTTTCTAGCAGCTGTATATTAGTATAACCCTTGAAGGTGGTGTTGATATATGGCCGCGTTAATTGCTCAAAATTTTCGTTCTCGATTTCTCTTTCAATCTTCAGGCGAGCTAGGGTTAATTGTTTCTTTTCGCGCATTATCTTGAGTTTTTTGATGATTTTTCTGGTCTCTCGCTGCTCATAAAGTGCGGTGACTTTATTCAAATCGAGTGGACGCATGTAGATGCGATTTTCGTAGAAGCAAATTGAATGACTAATATTGTCGACGGCTTTTCGAACCGTGTCGGCAGGTAGATTTTGCTTTTGCAGTACGGCGGTTTGCATATTCATGAAGGCGCTACGCGCAAGCGTGTAAGTTAGTGGCGTAGTAATACCTTTTATTCCGTCGCTTAGCATGGAGCTGTCTAGAATAGTGTGAGTTTTGTTTTTGTCGATATGTAGATAATCTGCCATCGGCCGAGTCTGCATAATGTAGATTTTGTCGTCTTTAACGATGAATTCAATGTCGTGTGCAACGCGCTGGTCGAAACTATTTTCGATGGTTTGGCCCATACGATAAAGTTTTGCGACTAAGTCTTTGCTGAGTACGATTTTTTCGCGGATTAAATCAGTCTTAATATCGCCATTTTTGTCGATAATGACATCTATGCTATTATCCTCAGTGAAAGAATCGCGGTGGCTAATGCCAAGAGTGATGGTGATAAGCGTCTCATTGGCGTTATTGGTCTGAGGGTTAGTGGTAAAAATGATGCCAGAATAATCCGGATCGATCATTTTTTGAATAATGATGGCGGTGCCAAAATAACGACTGAGTAATTGCTTTTTGTGGCGGTAAGACATAGCCTTTTCGGTAAAACATGACAGAATGCACTTCTTGAGATAAGTGAATAGTTTATCGTTTTGTTTTACGAATAAATAAGTCTGATACATGCCGATGTATGGTTCGTTCAATTCGGCGTCAGTAATGCTAGTGCGAATGGCAAGTTTGTCCTCTGGCGAGAAATGTTTGTGGATAGCTGCAATGATTTTTCGTTTGGTGCTATCGGTAAAGTCGGTGCGTTCCAATATTTTGACGAAGCGCTGACGTTTGTCTTCGGAATAATCATTAATTAAATCGAAATATTCTTCGCGATGATCATAGATAAAATCATGGAAGCAGTCGGAACTGAGCGCAAACCATTCTGGGGTTTCGATGCCGATTTTCTGCAGATGGATTAGACTACAGGCTTTAATGCCTATTTGCTCTGACGCGGCTGGCTTATTGTTCTCATAGATGATCATGCTTATGTTTATTATATACCGTATAATATAGATATGGAATTGTCGAACAACGAAGTGCGCCATAAAAAGAATCTGGGCGTTGAGTATTTAGAGTTCACGGCTTTTGACGCTTATCCGAATATTTTGGCAGATTTTGCGATTCGCGGACAAGCAAATTTGGATTATAACTGGTCGGAAAATAACGGAAATTATATTAAACTCGCGATGGCGCTCGGAATCGATTATGACGGAATAGTAAAAGCGCCTGAACAAGTTCATGGTGACGAAGCGGCGCGCGTGAATAGTATTATGGATACGCCGAATCGAGTTGATGCCTTGATGACGAATGTGTCAGGTATTAGTTTGGTGATGCGGGTGGCGGACTGTATTGCAGTGTTGGTTTATGACCCCGTTAATAATGCGGTTGCCAATATCCATTCCGGATGGCGCGGGACGCTACTGAGGATTGCGCCAAAGACGATTCGTCGAATGGCTGACGAATATGGCACGAAGTCAGAAGATGTTGTAGTTGCGCTCTGCCCTAGTATTGGTCCGGATCATTTTGAGGTGACGGAAGATGTGCGAGCTCAATTTGAGGCGGAATTTGGCTTGAGTCACATCACACAAAGTGATGAAATGCATTATTTGATCGATGCGCCAGCTTGTCTAACGGATTCTCTGATAGAAATCGGCGTACAGCCACAAAATATTCATTCTTCTGGCCTATGTACGGTTTGCCACAATAATCTAATTCACTCTTATCGGGCAAATACTGACGACGAAAAGACGTGCCGCAACGCTTCAATTATTTGTATAATGTAAATATATGGCGAAGCCCTCAAAGTTAAGTGTTAGTTTGATTGGCGTGGTACTCGCCGGTCTCGTAATGATTATTTTTAGTCACGTATTAATAGGAAACGTAGATAATATGACGAAAAAGGATACAAATAATAAAACTAAAAAAGAAGAGTCGTCAGGACAGGTCGTGACGCCGGCCCATGAAGCAATCAGTATGATTATGATGCGGGTGGGTGATAAAGAGTTTCCGATTATTCTGGCGCGCAATGATGCGTCGCAGGAGTTTGCGGAGGCATTGCCTTTTGAGCTCGAGATGAATGAGTTAAATGGTAATGAAAAATATTATACTGGTCGCGATAAATTCCAGGCTATCGAAGAATATCAGCCTGGCCAGATAAAGGCTGGTGATTTAATGCTCTACGGTGACGATACGGTAGTGTTGTTCTACAAGACTTTTAATTCAGAATATAGCTATACGCGTCTTGGATGGGTTCAGAATGCATACGAACTCGCCGAAGTGCTCGGCGATGGCGACGTGACAATAGATTTTACAAAACAATAAGGAGGTAAAAATGGGAAAAGTATTAGTTTGCTACTTTTCACAATCTGGTAATACGGAGGCGTTCGCCAAGAATATTGCCGCAAAGCTACAAGAGGATGGGCGCGAGTTCGATATGTTTAAGATTGAGCCGACTATACCATATCCGGATGATTATGATATGTGCTTAGCTAAGGCAATGGAAGATCGCGCGATGCAGGAGCGCCCAGAATATAATGGCGACGTTGATGTTTCGCAGTACGAAACAATTTTCTTTGGTTATCCGATTTGGTGTAGCGACTTCCCGATGATTGTCTACAACTTCCTTGAAAAACACAGCTTCACGGGCATTAAGTTTTATCCTTTCTGCACGCATGGTGGTTCTGGCGAGGCCGGTACATTTACGGCCATCGGCAACCTAGCGGTTGGCGCATTGCGTAAAGAAGGTCTGGCGATCGAAGGCAAACTTGCTACGCAAGACGGTGGCAAGAAGCAAGCCGATTACTGGGTCGGACAAGCGGAAATCTAATTAAAAAAGCCTCGGCGATAAACCGAGGCTTTTTGATGCGATTAATTATTTCTTCGCGCGGGCGAATGAAATATGCCCGGTCATGTTCGAAATGGCGAAGATGACGATAAATACGCCGATGACTTGCATGAAAATATCTGTGATGAAAATCTTACCAATAATCATGAGAGTGCCAGCGAGGATGCCAATGATTGCCATATAGAGCGGTAGTTGGTATTTGCTACTGGATTTTTTCAGTTTTAGTGAGTCCTGAAGACGCATGAGGCTGATAATGATAATGAATGTACCCACAATGAAAGACAACGCTTCTTTAATGAAACCAGTATTAACGCAAAGAAAGACGCCAGCAATAATCATTGCAATGCCGGTAACGAGGTTCATAATGTGTTTTTCGCCAGCCTTGGCGCGATAGTAGTCAATAAAGTTATAGAGAGCGTAAAGGATGAATAATGAGCCAATAGCAATGGAAATCGCGTTGGTGACTTTATCGGCCCAAACAATCAAGCAGACGCCCAATGCGAATAAAATAAAATCAACAATAATCGGTGCAAAGAAATCATTGAAATGACGTTTGTCGGCAGCCTTTTTGCGGGCCTGTTCGCCATCATTATCTTTGACAATTTCGGCCTCAATTAGGCCCTTCTCCTCATTTTCACTCTCACTCATATTTCTATTCTACCCTATTTTATTAAAGCATTCCTTTTTTCTTTAACAATGCGGCAACTGCAATTGTTAGCAAAACCGAAACCAGGCCAATTATCCACCAGGCGGCGTGATTGGTGCCAACTTCGCCAAACCAGACGTTCATGCCCAGGAAGGAAGAAATTATGGTCGGAATTGATAGCGCAATAGTTACGCCGGCCAAGAAGCGCATGGTGTAGTCGAGATTATTAGAAATAACGTTAGCGTAAGTATCAGTAATGCTTGAGAGAATTTTGCGATAGAGTGTAGCCATATCAATAGCCTGGCTATATTCAATGATGGCGTCTTTGATGAGTCTATCGTCGCCTTCGTAGAGCTGAACGGTACTGCCGTTATTGAGGCGTTCGAGTACTTTGCTGTTTTCGGTTAGAGAGGCGATAAAATAAACGAGGGTTTTTTCGGTGCCAAGCAAATCAATTAGATCTTCGTTTTTGGTGGACTTTTTAAGCACCTCTTCTTTGTGGTCGATATCGCGATAAATTTCGTTTAGTGCTTTGAGGTAGGCGGCGGCGGTAGCGTTAAGAACCTGAATTAGGAAACGGCTCTTTTTGGATGTGCGGAAATCTTTAGCTTCGCCTTGGCGGAATTGGTTTAGTAGGGGGATGCTTTTTGGAGCAACCGTGATAACGTAGTTATTCTCCATGATAATAATACCAAGCGGATAGGTGATGTATTCCCTTTCCTGGTTATCAAAAACTGGAGCGTCAATAACGACAAGGTTGGCGCCTTTTTCGGACTCAATGCGTGGAAGCTCGTCGCTATCGAGCATCTTACGAATGAGACCAGGTTCAACGTGTGTCGTATCTACGACGTGTTGAATTTCCGCTTCGGATGGTTCCGATAAGTCAATCCAGCAGTCCGGCACGATCTCGGATATTTCTTCGAGCCGCTGCTCTTTCGTGTTAGTCTTAAAACATTTTAACATCGTCAGCCTTTTGGATTAGCCCTTCACCAAACTGCTCGTGGTCATCTAGTTCTTTAACTTCTTGTTGTTCTGCGTCGCCTTTATGGATGGTTTTGTTGTTGTCGATGTCGACTAATTCGTAATCACGGGAGCCAAGGCCAATTTCTTCGGCGTATTCGGTAATATGGCGGCCTAATTGGGCATCAATGCGCTCTTTGAGATGCTGAGCGCCTGGATCCTGAGAGCACCAGATGAGATCGAGGATGGCTTGATCGAGAGCAACCGGGTCGGATGAACCTAGGATGCCAATATCACGCATGACTGGTGCGCCTTGGTTTTTATCGCAGTCACAGTCGAGCGAAATGGCGTTCATGACGGAAATATAGAGAATATCTTTTTCGCGTTCGCGGATGTGGTCCGATACAGCCTTAGCGGCTTCGGCCATACATTCGATAAAATCGCGCTGGTCGTATTTCTTCAGCCAGAGGAAAGTTGGGCTGGTGGTTTGGCCGCAGGAATGAATATAAGCTTTACCGTTACGGCTAGCAAAACCGATGGCTTGGTTTTTGAGTGCTGCCCCGAAACCGGCCAAAATGTGGCCTTTAGCGTGCGATAAGTTTAGATAGGAAGAATAATTGTCGAAATGTGAACCGATTATATCGAATTTGAGATGTTTACCAACATTAATTGGAATCTTTACTTCACCTTCAGAATCGAGAATATCGACTTTGGCATATTTAGTGAAACCGTGCTCTTCTGCCACTTTGAGATGTTCTGATGTCTTTGTGCGGGCGCCGCGGTAAGCGGTGTTACATTCAACGATTGTACCATTGAGGGACTTTACGAGTGGACCAATTAGGTCGGCCTTGAGATAGCCTTTTGAACCGCGTTCGCCGGTAGAAACTTTGACAGCAACTTTGCCATCTAGCTCGATGCCGAGATTCTTATAGACGGTAATTAAACCATCTGGGGTAATTTTCCTAGTGAAGTAAACTTTAGCACGTTCCATAGTACCATAATACAATATTTTGCTTTCTAGGGGAATAAGAGATAAAATGGATTTATCCCCCAAATCTTTTCTGGGGGTAGTTCATTCACAGTTTTGGAACTCGAAAAAATATGAAAGGGGTACTAATCATGACATGTGATGAAGAATCCAAGATCATTAGCACCATTGACAAGGTATTCGAGGATTACAGCGGCGCGCCTTTCGTGATTGAATCCGATGAGATGATTGTCTCTTGGGAACTGGCCGTGGTTGGCGATACAATGTATGCCAGGCGCTATTTTGTCTGCCGCGACGGTGATGACGAAGACGGCTATGGCGGTAATGGCGACGACGGCTTTGAGTACTACGAGCTGCCCTACCGGTCTGAGAACAGCGGCTACGAAGCCAGAATGGCTCGTCGGTGGCTGTATGAGCTGATTCTGGATGATTGCATGCTGTGTTATGCGGACGATCTTTACTGCGGCTCTGCCTGCAAGCTTCTTGCCATTTTGACTGGCGAGAGTGATGGTGATGACAACGGCCTATCCTGGCTGCTGAACCTTTTTGTGAAGCAGCGGGTTGAGTTTCTTCAGGATCTGTTTTTCCAGTTTGGCACATGGGTGGAGTCCGGTTTTATCGTGATTGATTCCCAGGAATACAATGACGACTGGCGTGATCAGGATGATGAAGAAGTCGCAGCAAACCGGAAGGCGCATTTAGTTCGGAGGGTGATCAAGCGTTGCAAGAATGACATCCTGGAAGTCAAGTACGAAGACGATTCAATCAAAAGATGGACGCTTGTTGATGCTGGTGGCAAAATTTGGTATCGGTATGACGGTTTCGTCTATGATGACGACGATGAGCCGTTCTATACGGACGAATATGGCTGCGTCGACAAAGAAAATCCCGATGAAATGATGGCTCTGCGTGATATGATTTTCATTGCTTATAATTCTGGGACGATTGCCGACGAATACATGGATGGAGATCCGTTGGGAATAGTCGGAATCGATCCGGAAGAGTTGAGTGATGATTGGGACGATGTTGATCTGGACGGCGGCAATTAATCGGAATTTCGAGTGGTAAAAACTGTATTATAATGGCCCGGCTTCCCCAAGCCGGGTTTTTCTTATGTTTAAAACTTGCATTTTTTCGCGAGCTGTGATATTATAGTGTTCGGGTAAACCGCCCCCCCGGTTTACCCTTTATTGATGATGGGGCATTAGCTCAGTTGGCTAGAGCGCCTGCTTTGCAAGCAGGAGGTCAAGAGTTCGAGTCTCTTATGCTCCACCAAAAGTTTGTTACTCGAAATTTTATCCTTAAAAAAATTTGAGTAACTTGGAATAGAATTGGATTTATCCGCAAAAACGCCGCATCCGGGCTCAAGAAGGATGCGGCTTTTTGCTACATTGAGATCTTCAGTTGTCTCGATAGTGTTATTCTGCGATTGCTCCTGTTTTGCCGGGGCAAGGATGGAATCGAACGGCGGACGGCATTCCGCCTCAATCCCGAGTGGTACCTCGTCGTTAAATATGACGTAAATTTTGTTGAAAATTGCCTGATTCATTAAGCGTTTGATTTTGTCACTGGCGGAGCGGTATGCCCTACCGCAGTCATTAAGCATTTCTAGCGCGTAGGAAAGATTCTCGGATATTTGGTCGAAGGTCAGACTATGCTGTTTGATCTCGTGTTCGACTGCCGTCAATTCTTTTGTGATTTTTTGTTGTTCGGATTTCATGAAGTCTACCGGGATGGCATCCAAGTAATGTGCTTCCATCAGTTTGGAACGTTTGTGCTCCAGTTCATGTTTCCGACCCAGCAAGCCTTCGATTTCTGTGTCATATTTCTGTTTTTCTTTGGCGACGACGCTCTGTAGACATTTTTCAATAGCAACTTTTTCCTCGTCGGAGAATTTGATGTTATCATAAAGTTTTTCAATTTCGCGTTCTACTGATGGGATGAGGATATACTTTGTCTTGCAATCGCGACGACGTTTGCTGTGTCGACCGGCGCAGACAAAGTATGGATAGACTGTGCCGTCTTTCTTTTTCTCGTTGCTGATCATGAGCCGTTCGCCGCAGTATGCACAGTAGACAGTGCTTTTGAGATAGTGTGGATGTTTATTGGTGCGCTCGCCATTAACGCGAGAGCTGAGTATGAGCTGAACCTTATCCCATGTTTCTACATCTATGATTGGTTCATGTGTGCCGGGATACTCAACGCCCTTGTACCTTACTATGCCCTTATAGTAGGGGTTGGTCAGGATTTTCTGAAGGGATTGAAATGGGATAGGCTTCGAGGTCATCTTCGGCGTAGAACGCGTTGTAAGGCCACACGCGGCCAGATAATCCGCCAGGCTATTAACTGTCCACTGCTCCGAAGCATAGGCCTCAAACGCCATTTTTATTAGCGGAGCGCGCTCTGGATCGAGGATAACCGTACGTTCCTCACGACCTTTTTCGTCAATGTATCGAACGTTCTGATAACCAAGCGGTGCGCGGTTAACGGTGCCGCCGCCTCTGATTTTTTCGCCCATGCCCTTCTTTACTTCCGTGGCAAGGTTTTGTGAGTAGAATTCTGCAATAGAACTCATAATGCCGTGGAGTAACATACCGGCTGGTGTTTCATCGATACTTTCTGATGCCGATACGAGCTGAACGCCGCAATCGCGCAGTACTCGCATAATGTCGCTGTCATCATCGCGGTTGCGAGCGAGACGATCAACTTTGTGGACGATTACATAGTCCACACGGTTGGCATTTTCTTTGACATATTCCAGCATCGCCTTGAGTTGTGGACGGTCGGCGGATTTTGCCGATGCGCCACGGTCAACAAATTCCTTACCAATGATTGCGCCGAGGGATGCTGCTTTTTTCTTGTTGGCTTCACGCTGAGCAGGAATCGAGAAACCCTCATCATGCCCACCACCACGTTCGGCCTGTCCGCGTGTTGATACGCGAAGATACGATACGGCAAATTTTGGCGTCATGGACTCCATCAGAGCCTGCGCCGTATTCGCCATAGTTGTGGTACTCATATAGAGCGACCTCCTTTCTCTATTAGTCATCGCATGATAGCTCTCTTTCGAGGAGAAAGCCAGTCATTCTGCGAAGAATTTACAATTTATTATCTTATTCGTTTTTCCACCTAAAACTGTAGGACAACTATCGGCCACTTGCTCTTGACAGACATAAGGATTTGTTGTCCTATTCGCACCATAACACAGGTTTTGATAAGAAAAAATGCCCCTAAAAGCGACTTCTGGGAGCGATAAGACATCCGATAAGGCGGGATCACCCCTGTAAAAATAAGCGTTTTTGGAATTCTTGGCACCGATAACTTGGTGTTGTAATATTTACAATAATGGTCGAATTTTTTGTATTATCTATTTTTGATTTGATCGATATGTTCTTTCCTGATGGATTCATCCGGGCGTGAGAGCGGCTGTAATTTTGCAAGAATTGCTTTGAAATGTTGAGCCATTAACTCAGAGTCTGGGGTCTTTGTAAGGATGTCTTTTAGGTGGCAATTATAGCCGAGGAGATAATCTTCCGGGCCGTAATTTTTAACCTTCCATGTGCCGCGAGTGATTGTTGTAACCATTGGAATCGCAGGAATATCTCCAAATTGTTCAAGATATTTTTTGAGATGTTTTACATGTGTGCGGTTTTGCATGAAGGGGTTATAAAAGAAGCTCTTCTTTTTTCCGAGGTACTGAATCCATTTTTTACGGCTGGCGTCACCATAGATATTCCCAGCATAGTTCTTACATTCAAAAACCAGCAGACCTTTCTTTGATACGACCAAAAGATCGATCTCAGATGTCTTGCCATCAGCGGTTGGGACATACACGTTGCGCAGGATTTGGTTCTCTGGCACATGGATTTGATCGACCAAGGTTCGATATATGATGCGTTCCCCGGAGCTGCCTTGGTCCTTCCATTCTTCGGGATGTCGGATCTTATCTATCCCATGATTAAAGAACAACCAGATGAGTCCAGCCAACACAAACAGACCAATGGCCACCAAAAGAAACGGTAAGCATAACTGAAGAATTGCTTGGTTCATATCCATATTTTAGGTTCTTATTGCTTTTTCAGCAATAATCTTGCCTATAAACCGATGTCCGGTCGATGGGGTGTTCGCGTCGATCAATATAAGCGCTTTTGCCGCATGGTTCCGGGGTTCTTTTCTTTTTTGGGAAACGAGGATTACTGCTTTTCGCGTAATCTTTCCCCTGTTGCGGGCGGCGGCTTCGAACGTGCGATGAGACATTCTTTGACCGATGTGCAAAATGTAAATTTTTTTCTACACCGTTGTTATAAGGGGTAGATTGCAGTATAATATTAAGTTGAAGTAGTAGCGAAAGAAGTGAGGCCAATGAATAGTATAGAGATCTGTGCTGGTGCTGGTGGTCAAGCATTGGGGCTCGCTATGGCGGGTTTTAACCACGTCGCGCTAGTTGAATATGAGCAAGATTACTGCAATGTTCTAAAAGCCAACAGGCCTGAATGGAATGTCATTTGCGCCGATGTGCATGATTTTAGTGGAAAAGAATTTAGGGGGCAAATTGACTTATTGGCGGGAGGTGTTCCTTGTCCGCCCTTCTCAGTTGCCGGAAAACAGTTAGGAAGTTCGGACGAGCGCGATTTGTTTCCAGAGGCTATTCGATTGGTCGCTGAGATAAGGCCGCGTGCTGTAATGCTCGAGAATGTGCGCGGCTTTCTTGATCCAAAATTTGATGAATACAGAGAGAACATTATGTCTCAGATCGAAAAGTTGGGATATAACGTAAAGATTAAACTGTTGAATGCATCGGATTATGGTGTCCCACAGCTCAGGCCTCGAATAGTAATAGTTGGAATCGATAAGAATATCAAAACGGAGTTCTTGTACCCCGAAGAACATCCAGATGAAACGAAAAGCGTCGGTGAGACTTTGTATGATTTAATGCGCGAAAATGGCTGGCAAGGTGCAAAAGCGTGGGCGAAAAAGGCCGATCGAATTGCGCCAACGATTGTCGGAGGTTCGAAAAAGCATGGCGGACCAGATCTCGGTCCAGTTAGAGCTCGAAGGGCTTGGGCTGAGTTGGGCATTGATGGTGCTGGTGTAGCAAATGAGGCCCCGGCGGAAGATTTTGAAGGCATGCCGCGCCTGACGCCTAGAATGATTGCTAGAATTCAGGGTTTCCCGGACAACTGGGATTTTGGAAAGAAAAAAACGGCAGCATGCAGGATGATAGGAAATGCATTTCCCCCACCTGTTGCAAAGGCCGTAGGCGAACAAATTAAAGGAGTATTAGAAAATGCAATCGTTAATAGCAAATGAAAGATTAAAATATCATAAAGCCCTTCTGGAAAGCGGAGTGCTCACTATTGATGACAAAGGCGTAGCAAGCAATGCTGATAAGTCGTCAAAGCTATCTATTGCGATTGCAAAAAATATTGCAGAGACTCTTATGGCTGATACGGGAGAGAAAATTGTCGGGCAGACTTCTGGGGCAAAGTTCGAATTGCTTAACATGGAGTTCTTACTAAACACTTTTCCGAAGCTGCAGAACATTCGTCCGGGGAAATGGCATATCATCAAACTTGGCAATAGAAACTCTATCAAGACGAGCAGTTTTGCTCAGTATGAGCATCTAGAATATCTTAATAAACTGACGGAGGGTGATTCTCGGCTTGCGGCGGCGATGGGTAATGATTATATGGTAGCTCCCGACGTTGTGGTATATAGAGAACCCGTCGATGATGAGACTATTAATGAAGCGGAATTTATAGTCGATGATGATATTTCTACGTTTACCGACCTCCGCTCAAAAAACGGCGGGTTGCCGATTTTGCACGCGTCTATATCCGCAAAGTGGACAATGCGTAGCGATCGGGCACAAAATTCAAGAACAGAGGCGTTAGGTCTAATCCGCAATCGAAAAGGTCATCTTCCGCATATAGTTGTTGTTACCGGCGAACCGCTTCCGTCTAGACTCGCTTCCCTTGCTCTTGGTACCGGGGATATTGATTGCATGTATCATTTTGCGCTGTATGAATTAGTCGAGGCAGTAAAAGCGACTGGCGCTGAGGATTCCATTGAGTTGCTAAATGTGTTAATAGGCGGCAGGCGTCTAAAAGATATCAGTGATCTTCCTTTGGACTTAGCCGTGTAAAATGAATATGTTATTTATTTACGCGAATAATCCCAGCTTTTACGCATTTTAACGCCATTCTGGCGCAATGTCCTGCTGATCGCAGATCCGTCCGTATCGAAGAGTTTTGCAATTTCTGTCGTTGTCTTTCCTGATTCATACATCTTGATAGCGACAGGAATATCCACTTTACGGCACGTCACATGTACGCCATTCCGTTTCAGCGTGGCACTGATAGTGGCACGGTGGCAACCGAATTCTTCGGCGAGGTCGTAGGTTGAGGCTCCGGCTTTGTATTTCTTGATAACTTCAAGGATTTCGGCCTCGGACAAAGATTTTTGTTGTTGTTTAAGTGCTTTTACGGTAGAATCGGGGTCGTAGGAAGTATCCGTGATAGTTGGATCTATTGGTTCTTCGACATGAGTGTTATGACATTTTCTGCGATATTTCACAACTGCTATATAATTTTTCGAGTTGTCGTCCAATAGTCCCACCATTTTTTGTTGTCTCAAACTATTTTTTATTTTTCTTCTTTTTGGATTGTGTTTTGTGGGTATCATCGGCGAGGATGTAGCCTATCATGGTCCCTACTAGTAATCCCCCAACAGCGCCAAATCCTATATTAAAAGAAAAAACCATTGCGGCTACGATTCCGAACATTACTCCGATAGGCATCCAGATATTTAGCAGTCTTTCTTCTTTTTCTTCTTGCTTCTTGTTTGCTTGTTTCTTCGCCATAAGTTTCTCCTATTTTTATTATAAGCATAAACAGTACGTATAAAAAGGCCCCGGTTAACGGGGCGTTTTTGGTATGAGGGGTTTACTGATGAGATAGCTGAGATTCGTGCCGAGACTTACTCCAAAGAGATTAAGGAGTAGATCGAACGATTCGCGGGCGCGGCCAATAATTCTGATCTGTAACAGCTCGTCAACAATAGCAACAATGCCGCAGAATAATAACCCAATCACGATACTGGTTCTTTCGTGGAATATCGTAATAAGGGCCCGATATGCTAGGATTGCGAGTATAAAATGAATACCGAAGTGCGCCAGTTCGCGCAAGATGCCATGGAGGCGGGTGTATTCGATTTTTGACGGAAATACTCGAACAATCCAATTAGTGATACGCACGGACAATCGCGCACTTTCTACTCCGGTTTGCTCGGAGAGGAAAATGGTGAGCCCCAGCCAAGCTATCAGTAAACCGAAGCGAATAATACGCGTGGTGGTAATCTTCATACAGATCACCCCTTTCAAGGAAACTAGACGTTGAGTCTCGTGAATAATATACCATATTTTTCGAAAAAATCAAAAGTAAAAGTCGTAGTACAATAGACGCATATAGAGGACAATTATATGCAAAAAGTTACTTTAGTAATTATGGCGGCGGGGATTGGTTCGCGATTTGGCGAAGGCATTAAACAATTAACGTCGGTGGGTCCGAGTGGCGAAATTATCGTCGATTATTCTATTCATGATGCAATTGAGGCAGGTTTTAACAAGATTATTTTCGTGATTCGCAAGGATATTCATAAAACCTTTGAAGAAATAATTGGTCATCGTATTTCGAAAAAGTGTCAGGTCGAATACGCCTTTCAAGAGCTGGAAGATTTGCCAAGAGGCTTCTCGGTGCCGTCAGATCGGATTAAGCCTTGGGGCACCGGTCAAGCGGTACTGGCCTGTAAAGACTTAATTCACGAGCCGTTCGCCGTGATTAACGCGGATGATTATTATGGCAAGGAAGCGTTTGTGCGCGTGCATGATTTTCTAGTTGAGCATGCTAATGATAAATTTCATTATTGTATGCCGGGCTTTATTTTGAAAAATACTCTGAGCGAGCAAGGCGGAGTATCGCGCGGGATTTGCCAAGTAGATAAAAATGGTAATCTGACGGAGATCATTGAGACGCATAATATTGTCAAAAAAGATAAAGATATCGCAGTTTCGGAAGATGATGGCCACGAGATATCGATGAAGGCTCTGTCATCGATGAATATGTGGGGTGTGACGCCGGATTACTTAGGCATCCTTGAAAAAGGTTTTACGAAATTCTTAAAGAATATTCCAGATGGCGATATAAAAGCCGAGTATTTGCTGCCAGTAATTATGGGCGAATTAATTGCCAAAAAGAAAGCTACAATTTCGGTTTTAAAGACACACGATAAATGGTTTGGCATTACCTATGCTGCCGATAAAGAAAAAGTTATTTCTGAGTTTGCAAAATTAGTGAAAAAAGGCGTATACGAAACGCCGCTCAATGCTTAGCGAATAATGATGTGATGGAAGAAGCGCTCCTGGAATTCGGTGAGCGCGTCGATGGCCTCGTCGGTGTACTTTTTGTTTGGCGGCACGATGATTAATTTATCGTCATCATCGTCGGTGCGATGGAGCACAGCAATACACTCACCGGTAAATTCTTCGACCGGTTCAAAGACGCCAAGAACGTAGCAATCGAGCTCTTCCCCATCGGCGCTTTTGGTGTCTGGCAGGAAGCCGTAGTTTACGGGATAAATAAAATCGTAGCCCGGATGTTTGCTGCCGAACGGGCGGTCGATTTTGACATGAAGGATTTTGCCGATGTATTTAATGTTCTTTTCCATGCTGGTCCTAGATGCAGGTATAACCGCCGTCGATTGGCAAAATTACACCTGTGACGTAGCTTGCCTCTTTGGATGCGAGGAAGATTGCGCCAGCGTTAAGCTCGCCTTCCTGGCCGTAGCGCTGCATTGGGACGTGTTCGCGGGCGAATTCCTGAAAGCGATCAGTGTTCAATACGTCTGTGGTGAGCTCGGTGTAGAAGTAGCCTGGGCAAATTGCGTTACAGGTAATACCTTCGGTGGCAAGTTCAGCAGCAACGGCGCGCGTAAAGTTGACGACGCCACCCTTGCTGGCATGATAAGCGACGGTATGAATTTCGGTGTTGCCAACGAGGCCATACATAGAGGCAATATTAATAATGCGGCCGTAATGATTTTTCTTCATGATGTTGGCGAAGGCGCGCGTCATCTTGAAGACGGAAGTTAAATCGGTAGAAATAGTGAAGTCCCATTCATTATCGGTCATTTCGAGGACGCCAGCGTCTTTGGATGAGCCGGCGCAGTTTAGAAGGATATCGACGCGGCCAAATTCCATTTCGACTTGATTGGCAGCATTGGAAATATTGCTTGAATCGGTAACGTCACACTGAATCGTGGTGACTTTGGTGCCATATTCCATTTCGAGTTCGCTAGCAAGATCCTTGAGGCGCTCGATACGGCGAGCAAGTACAACTAGGGTTGCGCCTTGGGCGGCAAAAGCATGCGCCATCTGGCGGCCGAGACCTGATGATGCTCCAGTGATGACGGCGATTTGCCCTTCTAAATTAAACATGATTACTCCTTTTTTCTAATCTCTTATTCTTATTATAGTATAATAAAACTAAGTATGAAGAAGGTGTTTAAAATACTGAAGTGGGGTTTTTGGATAATCATCTGCATTGCCGCGGTTGCGATGATTACCTGCGTAATTCTTGTAAGCGTATACGGAGTTAACAGACAAGAAAAAACCGGCGAAGAAACAATTAATCAGGCTCCACCGGAGCCTGAAGTTGTTTCTGCGGAGACGCGCCTTCTGTTTGCGGGAACAACATTTTGGGGGCGTCGCACGAATACGGACGCACGCAATTCTGAACTCGGTATCAAATATCCTTTTTCGCAGCTAGACACGCTCGATCGTAAATCCTATGATGCTTGGATTGGCGGCCTAGAGTGCCCGGTTACGCAGAAAGAAAATAACTATCATAATAAGTACGAAGAAGAAACGATTTTTAAGTTTAACTGTGACCCGGATTATCTTCCGGAAGCGGCAAAGTATTTTGATGTGTTTGGTCTAGGCAATAACCATTCTGGCAATCAAGGTGCTGCAGGTTTGGCGGAAACGCGAAAACGCTTAGCTGAAAACGGAATTCAATATTACGGTACGCCGAAACGTTCTGGCACGGGTGAAAGCGATCCGGATTTCAAGAACGATGATCCGAACGTGACGAACTGTGATATTGTGGTTTTACCGGTACGCGTGAAGCTCGATAATGACGCGGAAGATAAATATCAGATTCCATTTGGCATGTGCAGCGCGCACGGCGTCTATGGTGTGCCGGGTGATGATTATATTGAAAATATGAAGACGATGGCGCAGTATGTGCCAACAATTGCGACGCCACATATGGGCGCTGAATACAAAACGAGTTCGGATACATTACGTCAGAATATTTATCGACGCATGATTGATTATGCTGGCGTAGAGGCAGTAATTGCAGACCACACGCATTGGGTACAGAATGCTGAGGCATACAACGGCAAGTTGATTACGTATTCGATGGGCAACTTTATGTTTGACCAAACTTTCAACGCCGAGGTTGTGCGCTCGGCGGCGATTGAGGCAATTGTAAAGATTGATATTAAGGATGCGAAACTCGACGATTGGAACGCAATCGGTGAAGAATGTTTGGCGGATAAAGCGACTTGCTACGAAAAAGTGAAGAAGGCGGAGCTTCCGAAATTGAAACTAACTTGGGCCTATGATTACCATGCAACTACATCGGCCGGTAATCGTATTACGCGTTTAGGCGACGCAGCATTGCAGGCCGCGGTCGGTCAGCGCTTGAATTGGGGCGCTATTCCGGCCGAAATGAAAATTCAGAAATAAATTAACGTGGGCGTTTAGCGGCGACTTTGTGTGCGCGTAGCTCGATTTGATCGTTGAGTGGCTTAAGACTTTGGATTTTGCCGGTCTGGTTTTCGAGGGCTTTTTTGATTAGGAAATCAGTAATACGTGGATTCTTTGGTAGTAACGGACCATGCAAATATGTGCCGATACAATTATGATAGCGAACGCCCTCAGTAAAATCCTGACCGTTATTGCCTGCGCCACTAGTAACCGTGCCAAATGGTAAGGCATCCTCGCCGAGTTTGGTGAGGCCGGAATGATTTTCGTAGCCTACCACTTCGCCGAATTCTGGTGTATTAATAGTGATATTGCCAATAAGGCGAGTTGGGCCGCCAATGGTAGTAATGTCGATAATATTGCAGCCTTCAATCTTTTGGCCTTCGGACGTTTCGAAATAATGACCAGCCAGCTGGTAGAGACCACAAATTAGTAATGCTGGCGTGTCGTGTTCGATTTTGTCTTTGAGCCATGGGCCGATTTTGGCAAGGTCTTTTTCGATTTTGCCCTGCCCCGAATCTTGGCCACCACCGCCGAAGATAATATCGACCTTTTCTGGCAGCTTGTCGCCCGGTTCGTAATGGATGACGTTGGTTTTAATACCCCGCCATTCGCAGCGGCGTATGATGGAAAGAATGTTGCCGTGATCGCCGTAGAGGTTCATTTCTTTTGGATATAAATGTAGGATATTGATGGTCATAGAATGCTCTTTCCTGAAATGATTTTACGTATTTCTAGCATGGCCGTATAAGTGGCAAAGATACGTTTTGGGCGCTTGCTGGCGTGCGTAAATTTCTTTACGGCGTCTGGTAGATTTTCTTCGATTTTTTCGAATTCGAGGTTGTCATATTTGAGACGGAGCGCCATGTCGGTGGCGCGGATGCCGGAAACCATTTTGATGTTTTTGAGCTTACTAAAATCGACATTCCAAAGCCAAGAAACATCGTGGCCGTCGGCGACATTATCGTTAATCGCAATCATATAATCGTGATCGTCGTCGGCGAATGATGTGATGCTGAGTTGGAAAGCGGATGGATTTTTAACGAGTAGAATTTCAACTTCGACATCGTTGATCGTGAAGACTTCCCCGCGGCCAAAAGCGGATTCGATATCGGCGACATTGGTGACCAATTCGGAAGGCTTGGCTTTGTCGAGAATGGTGGCGCATAGTGCAAGTGCGCCAGCGACGTTATAGGCGTTATAAATACCTTTGAGCTTTAAGTCGACGTCGTAAATATCTTTGCCGAATTTATAGCTGGCGTGGTTGCCTTTGAGCTTTTCGAGGATAACTTTGGCAGGTTTATTTGATACTGTGACGGCGGATTTTTCGATTAAATTATCGTCCGACGGGAAGATTTTGAGCATCGGTTCGGAAAGGCCAAAATATGCCACTTTTTCGGCAGTGATTTTGCTAATACGTGGATCTTCGCGGTTGAGAATGACGCACTTTTTGGTTGTACTGGCGACTTTTTGAAGCAATTCGGCTGTGTGGTCGATTTCGCCGAAACGATCAAGCTGATCACGTTGGACGTTTAGTAATAATGCGTAATCGATTGGTACCACTTCGCTGAATTTGACCGCGTGAGCCTCGTCGAGTTCTAGCACGGCGATGTCGTAGTCAAACTTGCCGGAGACCTTGATGTTTTTAATGATGGCGGAAATAACGCCGCGGACAAAGTTGCTGCCAGTGTCGTTAGTAAAAACTTTGAGGCCCTGTTTGCGTAATGATTCAGCCACGACTTTAGTGGTAGTAGTCTTACCGTTGGTACCAGAGATAACTACGACACCATGAGGCAATTTAGATAGAACTTTTTTGACAAATTTAGGATTAGTTTTCTCAATCACGAGACCAGGCAAAGCTGACCCGCTATTTCCGCGCAGGTGACTGAGTTTTGCGACGGTCTTACCGAGAATGATACTTACTTGTTCCATGATTTGCGTGGGTTTCCTAGAAGCTTCTTAAAGTTGATTTTGGATGTAAAGCTAATGGCGTTGCGCTTGAAGAAATAGGTGCCAAGGTATGAACATAAAATGCCAAAGGCTATTAGGTCGGCGACGCTGAGCCAGAGTTCCCAAGTTGGGAGGCTGCCGAATATGCCGCGGAGTAGGATGGAAAGCGGCGCACTTGCTGGGAAGTAAGTGAGGAAGTAAGTCATGAAGGTTGGTTCACCGTTGAAAACGCTCATAAAAACGATTGGAAGTACAATCATAAAGACCATGATGACGCCGGAGTAGTTATTTGCATCTTTGGCGGTTGGCGTGATGGAGCCGATGGCAACACATGCTGACGTGAAGAAGAAGTAGGAAGCTAGGAGTGCGGCGAAGTACTTGATTAACTCTACTGCGTTAACGGAAATTTCAAGATCGGCCGGCAGTACGACACTAATCGCATCGGTGTTGATCATGATTAAGACTGGTACGACTAATACGAGTAGCTGAACGATGCCGAGGATCATTAAGGAAATGATTTTGCCAATGACGAGATCGTTCGGCTTGATGCTAGTGAGGAGAAGCTCGCTAATGCGGTTCTCTTTTTCTTCGGTCATCGCAACGATAATGCGGTTGCCGAGTACGACAATAAGGAAGTAGAACAATGCGACGCAGATAATCGGCGCAATGATTTTGTTGATATTTTCAGACATGTCGACTTCGTGATCATCCGTGGCGTCGTAAGTCGTGGTGGCGACTTCGATGGCGCCGGTGATAATTTTGAGGTCGATGGCTGGAATTTGCGACGAAGCTTGCAGATTGAGTGCGGTTCTAATCGGGATGGAATAATCGTCGAGAATATTTGATTTATCTGGTTTGACGTAGATTTCGATCTTAGCACTTTCGGCAAAATCGGCTGGGATGTAATAAAGGACGTCGATTTTCTTGTCTTTTACATCTTGAATGGCTTGCTCTTTATCTTCAAGCTTGGCAATGGTTTTAGTTTTTTGTTCTTCTGGGTCGCCTTGTGGAATTTCGAAAACTTGCAAATAATTCGCATCATCGACGACGGCAACTTCCAAATCGGTCATATCGACGCCGCCGGATAGACTATCGCCCATGTTGTAGCCGGCCATGCCGCAGATGGCGACGTAGGCGGCGAGTGCGATTGGTACCATGACGGCGGCAATCCAGAAGCTTGGCTTCTTGAGGTTGCGCATTACTTCGAAGCGAACAACGTTAAAAATGCCACTCATTAGTCAACCTCCTTTGCGCCATATATTTCAACGAAGATATCGTCGAGCGATTTGCCGCCGAATTCTTTGCGGACATCTTTGACGGTGCCGTAAGCTTTGGCTTTGCCGTCGCGGAGGAGCAAGATGCGGTCACAGAGGCGCTCAACTTCTTCCATGTAATGGGTGATTAAAATCATAGTCGAACCTTTTTTATGGAGCTCTTCAATGATAGTCATGAGGAGCTTACGGTTCATTGGATCGAAGCCTTTAGTTGGTTCATCAAGAATCAGGAGTTCTGGGTCATTCATGACAGCGATGCCGACCTGAACCTTTTGCTGCATACCCTGAGAAAGCTTATCGACACGAGTTTTGGCAAAATCCTGCATTTCGACACGTTCGAGATAGTTCATACTCCATTCTTTTGGATTTTCGAGACCACGTAGGCGTCCGAAATAGATCATAGTGTCGATGACGGATTCCTTTTTATAGAGGCCGCGTTCTTCTGGTAGATAGCCAATGCGGATTTTGTCTTGTGGGGCAAATTTCTTACCGTTTACAAGTAGCTCGCCGCCAGTAGGCTCATAGAGACCAAGTAGTGCGCGAATCGTAGTAGTTTTGCCGGAGCCGTTGCTGCCAAGAAGGCCAAAAATTTCACCTTTCTTTACATCAAAGGAAAGATCCTTGATTACGGTCTTGTCGGCGAAAACCATCTTGAAGTGTTTAACTTCAACTATGTTCTTTGTCGTACTTTCCATACTGATTATTTTACCATTTTTAAAGATAGAGTACGATGTTTTTAGTAAAAATATTGAACTCGTGCTTTTTTGTTTTGGGATTATTCGTAAAATTGGTGGAATGAAACAATTATTTAGCATGATTTTAGGTTCGATTCTGCTTGCGACTTTGCACCCGGTGGAAGGTAGCGATAATTTTCTGGAGACCGATGATCCATCAGGTGGGGCGTGTGCGGAGGTACAATTTGTGTTTGCGCGTGGGTCGGGTGCAATGCGAAACGAGAGCGGCGAATGGCAGGCGTTTCGTGATGCAATGAGCGCACTTGCGGCGCGGCGTCGGTATAGTTTTGCGGTGACGGATTTGGACTATCCGGCCGTGTCGGTGACAAATCCCATCACGAATGCGCTGGGCGCGTACGTTTCGGCTGGTCAGTATTATAAATTTGGTCAGAGCGTCTGAAGTGGCGTGTCGGCTCTGCGGGATTATTACGACGAGGTAGTTTCTAGTTGTCCGGACAGCCTGTGGGTGCTGGCGGGCTACTCGCAGGGGGCGATGGTGGTGGCGGAGGCAGTAAAAAGTTTTTGGCACGAGCAAGTGGTATATGTGGCGCTGTTTGGCGATCCAAAATTATATCTGCCGGAGGGTTCCGGTTTGCTTCCGGATGCCTGTCTAGGGCGAAATTATTCAACATATCGCGTGTATGTGCCGTCCTGTCGGACGCACGAAGGCAGCTTGAAGGCGCGTAGCCCGTACGTTTATGGAGAACTGGTTGGCAAATATGGTTTGTGGTGTAATGCTGAGGATTATATTTGCGGGAGTGCCCTGCTGCCCTGGAAAAATGGCGGACACATGAAGTATTCCGAGCGGATGGCGCAGCTGGTTGGGATTTTGCGCGGGAAATTATTGGGCGGTTCGGGGGCGAGCGTAGTGCGCACGCGGAGCACATATTCCGGAGTTTATGCTTTGCTCACGCAGGATACATACTATGCGCGACCGGATGAGGAGGTAGTGATTGATGCTTCGGCGAGCTTTGGGCTTGATGTTGATATAGCTAGCTATGAGTGGAGCGTGGATGGCGGTGAGTATATGGCGGGTGCGGCAACGCTGATGCGAGGTTTTGATGCTGGCGAGCACAGCGTAACGGTAAAAGTGACGGATATGCTGGATAGCAGCTCGGAATATACAAGTAAGGTTATTGTCGCTAATGAGGAGGATGCTTTGGTTTTACCGGCGCCGACGGATGTAGTAGCGCGAAAAGTCGACGACGGCGTGGTGTTGGATTGGAGTGAGGCTGAGCCGGCGGCGCCGTACCTGTGGGTGCGATTGAATGGTTTTGATTTAGACTATGCGCCAGCCGATCAAAAATTACTCACGATCACGGATGTAGATTTTGATGAGGATGTTGTTATTGAAGTGGCATGGCTATCCGAAGAGGCGGCGAGCGAGTGGCGCGAAGTGGGTTGGGCGGAGGAAGATGAAATATCGGAGCTGGTTAGCGAGCCGGTTGAAGCTGCCGAGGCGTCACTGGCGCCAAATACGGAAGTGACCGTCATGGACGGTGTGCTTCCCTGTCTGATTCTATTGATGTGCCTCGTGGTGATTCGGTGGATTTGCTGGAAATAAAAAAATATCTGCCACTTGCGAATCGTGGCAGATATCCAGTGAGGTTCCTTTCAGGCCTCGAACAAAGTCCAGGCCAAGGATTTAGCATCGAACTCGAGTGTGCACTCAGTCTTGCCGATTACGCATTGGAAAATGTGCTTGGCGGTGTCGCCAACGAACTTAATGCGCTCGGACAAGGTTTCGGTTATTTCGACCTCTTCCTCTCCTCGTTTGCGGAAGAATAACGGTTGGCATGGGATGCGGCTGTAATTGAACAGCGCCATGACCTCGACTCTTTCGCCTTTTTGAGCTGGATTGTTAATAATATTTTTCATAAATTACTCCTTAATTGATTAAATTTTTGGAGTCATTTATGTGAGCCATGGTTTTCGGCTCGGTGCCACCCGTACAATGACAAATACGGATGACGGCGTATACTCCGACAATCAGTGACCGAAGTGTGATGTCGTACTTTCATTATATGTGGCTGATTTGGCTTATGGTAGTCTTGAAATGTAATGATTTTTTCAGCGAAATAGTGTGGAATACCCCTGTTAAAGCTGTGGAAAAACCCTGTGGAAAACTACTGTGTATGAAATCCCCCAGAAACGGAAATGCATCGCTTGGTAGCGATGCACTTGCGTATCGATTGTAGTTTACGGAGGCGGCTGGCTTGTTAGCTATACGTCTGCGCTCTATCAACCTTAATGATTACAGTATAGCACACTTTTGCAAAAAAGTCAATACTATTTTATGATTTTCTTGTAAAAATGGGTATTTTTTACCATTTTATAGGGGTAAAACCCCATTTTTCGAGCTGATTATTACATTTACTGAAGGGCTTGGAGCCAAAAAAGCCATTATAAGCCGAGAGTGGCGAAGGATGGGCGGATTCAATAATATAGTGCTTCGATTGGTCGATCATGGCTTTTTTGCTGCGCGCATCCCTGCCCCAGAGGATAAATACCAGATGTGGACGGTTCTCGTTAAGGTATTTGATGATATGTTCGGTGAAAATTTCCCAGCCCTTACCGCGATGGCTACCGGCCAGGTGCGCTTCGACGGTTAATGTATTATTGAGTAGCATTACGCCCTGCTTGGCCCAACGCGTGAGGTCGCCGTTATTCGGAATAGGCGCGCCAACGTCGTCATGGATTTCCTTAAAGATATTTACGAGTGATGGTGGAATTTGGACGCCAGTGTGAACCGAAAAAGCCAAACCATTGGCCTGGCGTGGCCCATGATAAGGATCCTGACCAATAATTACAACCTTGATGTCATTCAAATCAGTGGTGAAAGCCGAAAATACCTGCTGTTTAGGCGGATATATAGTTTTGTGCGCATAAGCATCAGTTAAAAACTTGGAGAGCTCCTGGAAATATGGTTGGGCAAACTCGGACTGAAGAATGGGCTTCCAGGATTCGTGCATTATTTACCTTCTTTGTATTTACTGTAGCAATGCTCGCAGAGTGCTTTGTATTCAATTTCGCTAGTGCCGTCGATGAGGATGGCTGGGCCGGAGGTGACAAGCTTGCCGTCGAGCCAGCGTGTATTCAGCGTAGCTTTGCGGCCGCAATCGCAGATGGTTTTAATTTCTTCGACTTTGTGCGCTATTTGTAATAGTCGTGTGGCACCCTCGAAGCCTTTGTCTGTTTTGAATGCGTTCAAGCGCAGACCGTAGCAAATTACAGGGATATTTAATTTAACTACAACTTCCATAAGTTGGTCGGCTTGCTTTGGGGTCAAAAATTGAGCTTCGTCCACGAGGACGCAGTCAACGTCGGAATAATCCTTTTTGATACGGCTAAAAACATTCGTGCGACGGTCAAATGTGAAATTCGTGTCGCGCTCAGGCCCGATACGGGTTAGCAATTTGGTATTGTTTTTAGTATCCGTTGCGGGCTTTATGACGCAAACTTTCTGTCCGCGTTCTTCGTAATTAAATGCCACTTGGAGTAGCTGCATTGTTTTGCCGCAACCCATGGCGCCGTAGCGAAAATATAATTGTGCCACGAAAAACCTCCTCTTGAATATCAGTTTAGCATCTAAGAGGAGGTAATGGTGTTGTATTTTTTATAAAACTTCGGAGTATTCGAACATGATTTCTTCTAGTGCACCGCCGTCTTCTTCTGAGGAGAACATGAAATCTACGCGGTAGTTACCGATTTGTACCCAGTAGTTACCATGGCTTTCCTTAGCCGTTTTCCAGGCTTTCTTGACGTCTTCGCCTTTAGATTTGCCGCAGGTGAACTCATGGCCGTTGACGGATATTTTTTCGTTATGCTCGCCGCACCAGAAGGCTGCATAAGAAGAAAGATCATCATATTTTTTGACATTATCGTCATCGCCGCTGCCAACGTATACACCATAAACCACGGTATAGCTAGCGTCGTAATCGTCTAGATCCTTGATGATGTAGGCTGAAGGAAGCGTATCGCCTTTATCGGAATCCATGTCAAATGTGTAGGTCTTTGCAAGGTGCGCATTAATATCGGTAAGTTTTTTATAATTGAAGCTGCTGTCGCGCTCATAAAGATCGGTGATCTTGGAGAGGCTACGGATATAATCGCCATACTTCTCTTTTGGTTCAATAGTGAGTCCATCGAGTGTGAGGGATAGTTTTTCGCTTGGATCACGAACCGGATCAGTCTCGTCGCCATCGTCTCCGTCATCCGAAGTCTTCTTCGTTTCTTTGCTGGTGTCGGCGGTTTTGTCTTTAGAATCGTCAGCCTTGCCGGAATTGTTCATTAAAATGATTGCGGCAACGATGCCACCGATAATGAGAATAGCCGCAACGATGAGAATAATGATGAGTGGGGCTTTAGATTTTTTCTGCGGTGCGGTACCCGTTGGGTTTATTGGCATGCCGGCTGGATTTGGTTGATATGGGTTTGGCGCTGGCGCAGGATTCGGCATTGGAGTCTGACCTGGCATCGGCGTCGGGGTTTGAGTTGGTTCAAAAGAATTATTATACATAATTCTAGTATAACATAAGCGGAGTAGCTAATTGGTCGGTAGATCGCCACCGTAGATGGTCAATTGGGACAAGATTTGATCACTGTTCTTATTATTGTTGGCGAAGATGGCTTTAATGAAAAAGCCTTTGTATTTGACGACGTAAATGTTGGTGGTATTTTGTATGACTTGATAGTCCACAAACATATCTTCGAATTCTTTGCGAGTAGTTTTGGTTTGCTCGATTCGGAATTTATTATCGAGGTCAAAGAAGCCCGAGCCTAATCCAAAGACAGTTTGCGTATAGGCATTTAAATCTTTAATTTTAAGATTGCTAGCATTTGAGTTCGCATAGCCAAATACATAAAGATATCGCGACTCGTTGCATTTGACGCCGATATTTGCTTTGTTGTCTTTGGCTGGCTGTTCGATGAATTCGAAAATGTTTGTGATGGTCTCTTTTTTGGAATTGGATAGGTCGGAGATTTCGCAGCCTTCTTTGTTGATATTGTAGAGATAATTGCCAAGATTCTTGGTCATGACAATAGTATTTGCATACAGGCTGATTTCAATAGATTCCGATGGGGACGGCTTCTTTTTATCGTACTCAAGATAATACTTTGCTTCTTTTCGCTCCTGATCTTTAAGAGGAGTAATAGTGATGTGATTGATAACGTCGCCGACGAAATAGAACTCGATCCAGTGATTTTTGTAAAGGATGGAGGCTTTTGGCATTCCGTAAGCCTGTTCTTTGATCTCTATCTCCCCGAAAAACTTTTCGATTTCAGGTTCCGTAGTTTGGAGGCAGGTATAAGTCTGTCCTTCTAAAACGAAGTCGAATTTATCAACCATGCAAGTTATAGTGACGACCGATAGGAGTTCACCGCGTTTAGTAGCAGAACTGTATTCGATGGTATCATCCCTGAGCTGATAAATCATGTAAATAAAGTTTTTGGTTTCAACTGGCGGTTTACTATAGGCTACGCCGTCTTCGTATGAGAATGACGCTAGTTCGTCCAAGTATGCGTCAATATCTGTCAGTTCTTCGTAGTCATCATATCTATTGCTGGAATTAAGTTGAAAATTTTTCGCGGCGTTTCTGACGGTATCGTTCATCGTGTCGGCGACAAAGAAATATTTATTGTCGTAGCCAACAAGGATTTGATCGTCGACAAGCCCTGGCATTCCGGCAGTTGGTTGATTTTCGCCGGAGCCAGATTGAGAGCCACCATTCTTTTGCATGGCGAAGAAGATGACGGCGATGGCTGCCAACGCTACGACGATTATTAATATTATTGGAATAATGATGCGTTTCTTGTTCGACCCGGAAGGATTTGGCGAGTTTGGCGAAACTGGTTGCATCGGCTGCATCGGCTGTGGTTGTGGTAGCGGCTGTGGCTGCGGACAATAACCTGGTTGCATAATTACACTCCTATATGCGTTTTAATACTTAGAGTTTCCAGAGTACCGTCTGTTGCATTAAATGCGGCTTGGAAGTTGCGTTTCTTGTAAGTGAAACTATAACCTTTATACCCATCGGATCCGGTTGCATCGGAAACGTATTCCTTGGCTTCTTTAAACATTTCTTCGAATTCGGCGCTGGTGGTCTTTTTGGTAGTAAGGTCGTGTCCGTCAATTTTTAGTTCGACTGAGTTTCCCTGAAATGGATATATCATTATCGAAAAATCGGCGTCGTCAATTTTGGTAGCCATTTCGTCAAGACCATAAATGGTGCGGTCTACGCTAATGAATAAGTCGGGCAAATCCGAATCGCTCTTTTTGAGAATGGTGTTTTTGATATTTCCTTCGTAATCTTCTGGGTCACTTTTAATGTATTGGCTGAGATAGCTTTCGATATCGGTTACTTCAGTATAAGTGTGGTCCATGAGACCACCCCAGTCGTAAATTTTATGCTGTTTGGCGATTTGACGAATGACGTCGCCGTACGTGTCGGTCACTTTAAACTTGGCGCCATCGAATTCGATAGTGATGTAGTCCGGATCGACTTCACCAGTAGCATCACCGCTGCCGCCATTGATGTTTTTGATTATTAAAAATGTGCCAAGGATAATTAATGCAATAATGGCGAGCGTGGCAAGGCCGATTAATAGCATGATTAATTTTTTGTTGGGATTATCGGCTGGTGGTATGTTATCGACTGGCGCGTTATTGACGGGATATTGTTGCGGATAATAGTTATCGTTTTGCATTTTGACCTCGCTTATTTGCTCCTAATTGTTATTGCGATGATTCCATTTTGGTAGCTAAAACTAATCGTGTAGCCTTTGTATTGGGCGATATGGGTGGCGAAATCGGCTACGGAATTGTTTTCTTGGATTTTAATATCTTTGAACATGGAGCGGAGGTCTTCTTTGGTGGTAGTATTGGCTTGAATTTTTAGATTATCAATGTAGGCGATTTCGTAATCTCGGACATTGAAATCGACATTGGTTTTGGCGTCACCAATTTTATAACTCGAGTCGTGTTTAATGCCGTCGTTTTCGTAAAATACGTTGACGTTGTAGTAAGTATTTGATCTATTTTTAAACTCAATTTGTGTGCGGATGTTTTTGTATGGTTGGTTAAGGAAAGATTCGAGATCGTTGACACGCACCGTATCTCTGGCGTCTTGAGTATCAAACCAGTATGGTTGGCGCTGCTTGGCGATTTGCCTGACGGTGTCGCCAAACTTTTCTTTGATCATGAACGATAGCCCATCGACTTGGACGGCGATGTCTTCTCTTTTAGTTGTTTCGGTGTCTCCTGTTTCAGTAGGAGTATTCTGCGGATTGTTGACTGCAATCAAAATAATAACAACACAAATGGCTACTACGGTTAAGATGGCGGAGACGCAAATAACAATAAGATTTGTAATTGTTAGTTTGTTCTCGTTCCGCACCCTTTTGCCCTCCGTTATAATTCGGTTGTTTCGCCGGTTTTTAGATTTTTGGCAAGATATTTTTGATTAATTACTTCGTTGCTGCCGACGACTATGGCAAAGTCGGCAATTTTGCCAGCACGATTGAAGCGGTCGCCAAGTTTGCGGTCGGTGAGATCAACGTCGACAGTTTTGCCTTTTTCGCGTAGGCTGTTGGCTAGTTCGAAAGATGCTTCGTATTCATTGGCCGAAAGTGGCAAAATAACGTAATCAACAGGGCTGTTGACGCTGATGTTGATTAAGTTGTGCTCGCGGAGAATGAAGAATAGACGAGTGAGTCCAATGGAGCCGCCAACGCCTGGGAATTTTTGGTCAGTGAAGTTGCTGGCAAGATTTTCGTAACGTCCGCCGGAGGCAATGGAGCCAATTTCGCGATAATCTTCGAGCATAGTTTCGAATACGGTACCAGTGTAATAATCGAGGCCACGGATAATCATGAAATCGATAATAAAATTGCCGGTCTTCTCTGCTTCGAGGATAGAAGTGACTTCTTTAAGTTCGTCGAGACCTTCCTGGACGGCGGTGAGGTCGCCAAGAATTTCGCGTAATTTAGTTTCAACTTCCTCGAAACTACCCTTCGTGAACATGAAGGCGCAGATTTGATTGACTTGGTCATCATTCAGGCCGAGTTCGTATAAGGCAGCGCGAGATTTTTCTTCTGGGATTTTTTCGGCGTGGTCAATAATGCCGGAAATCTGAGTGGCTTTTTCGCTGAGGCCGAGTGCTCGTAGAAAACCAGCAAGAACTTTGCGGTTACTGATACGAATGATCATTCTTGGCAAGTTGAAAGTCTTGAGCGCAGCATAAATGCAGGAAATAACTTTTGCGTCGTAGGCGATTGGTAATTTGTCGCGGCCGATGATGTCGGCGTCGCACTGGTAAAATTCGCGGAAGCGACCGCGTTGGGCGCGCTCACCGCGGAAGTTGCGATTAATTTGTGTAACTTGGAACGGAAAAGCTAAGTCGTTGTTATGTTCAACGATGTAGCGTGCAAGTGGCACGGTATGATCGAAGCGAAGAGCTTGATCGGCGGAGTCGGAACTTTCGTCGGTCTTGCTGACCATATAGATTTGCTTCTCGGTATCGCCGCCCGCCTTAGCGAGCAAAATGTCGGTGCGCTCAATAATTGGCGTCTCGATACTAAGGAAGCCGTAATGGTGGTATACGTCGCTGATGTTATTCTTGAGCTGGTCAAAGATAGCCTGCTCAGTTGGTAGGAGTTCTTGCATGCCGGAAAGTGGCGACGTATTTAATTTTTTCATACCCTTATTTTAACACAAAGGCTATTCTTTATCAGGTAGTGTGGTGAGTGCTTCTTTGAGGCCGTCTAGGTCGTAGCTTTCTTTGGTCATGCGCTCTTCTTCGGCTTGAATCATAGTTCCGTTTCTACTATTAGCGATATCTTGAATTGGTTCAGTAATCATCAAATAAATACAACAAACGAGAATAAATATAATGATGCCGACAACGATTTTCGAAGTAGAATCAGTATTCTTTGCTGACTGTGCGGCCGAAACAAAAGACTGGCTTTGCGTCGGCTGCGATGCCGGGTCCGATACGGATTGGCTGTGGATGTTTCTTATAAGGGTCTTTAAATATATTATTATTAATATAGCATTAACGGTATAATATATGGTATGGCTAATCACGAGCTGCAAGAGAAAACGACTGAACAATCCGAGGAAAAAGGCTGGCTAGGTGACAATGTACCAGAGTTTGCCGGTGGTAAGCATGAGGATGATTATCAGCAGAGGCAGGAAGCGCCTAAAGATTATGTGGCCGAAAAGATTTCGCAGAATCCGATGGAAGTTTTGCGTAATAAGGAACTGTTAAACAAGATAGCGGCGGAATATTCTGAGCAATATGAGAATAATGGCAAGACTTCTTCGCGAATGTTGTCAGTCAAAGAGTGGCTTGATTATTGTGTGACTGTGCAGTTGCAGGGACCGAACGCCGAACAATTTGCTCGCAGCGAAGAATTCCGAAATTATAGTGAAGTAACAATGCGGATTGCGAATGATCGCCATTTTGATACCAGCCGTGGCCCGCTTTACCCAGAGTTGTCGCTGAATCCATTATTGAAAAATCCAAAAACGCGCGAAATGGTTGTGCGTAGTGTTAATCCACAGCATGCTGAGAATGGTTTGAGGATAATTGAGCAACATATGCATAACTATGAAGTTGCGATGAGCGGTATCGATAGTCGTCTTGAACGTGGCGATAAGCTTAGCCAAAAACAATTGGATGTTTTGGGCGATTACGTATATTTGGGCCACAATTACGCCGATGGTCGTGCGCAAAAGTTGGCCGAGTATTGTATTAATGAAATCGATGAGAATACTAATAATAAAGCGTCTGTGCCGGTAATTGGCGCTTTGGCTAATTATTTTGTGAAATGCTATGATGGCGACGACGAAGTGCGAAGACGCAGTCGGATTTTTATTGCAGATTTCCAGGCGCAACCTGGCGATATGCATACGGGCGTTTCGACAAGTTATGCCTGTATACTTGAAAAGAAACAATTCTTGCAGATGTCGATGACGTCTGAAGAGTCAATGAGTAAATCGCGTACCAACAAATCAAATGACTTATATCACTTAATGATGGTGACTTACCATGAAACGACGCATGACCATCAGAAATATTCGTTGGCGCGCGGGGAGGTAACTCCGGGTGCGATGGCTTATGCGGTTAATCAAGTGTTGCGCAAAGATCAAGGTTGTATTCCAGTTGTCAACCTGAAAACTGGCGAGCAGATGATGGCTGGGTATTATCAAGCGAATCATGACAGTGATGAGATAGAAATTGATGCTGACGAAGAAGCGTGGCGTCAGTGCCGTAAATTCTTAGTTGATCATTGCAAAGCTTATGGCGAAAGGCGCCATAACGACCAAATAGTTGCCAAATTTTGGCGATTGCGAGATCAGTGTAAAACAAACGAAGAAGAAGTACGTGCGCGTCGCGCGTTTACGCGTAAAAAGAATAGTAGGGGCGAGTTAATTGATCCGGTTTACTATGACGTCGAAACGCTAGCGCAGAAAATTCGCGAAAACCCTTCCCTCTTGCAGGAATATAAGCTATTCGGAAAGTATTTTGGTGCGAATGGCCGTTTGCGGCCGTCATTGCTGACGGATGGAAAAATCGCCAGCATCGAGTATAGCGGTTTTGATGAACATACTGATAATGTTGGTGCCGAGATTGGTACTTATATAGTTCGCGAAGAAGACGAAGTGAGTGCAGTGGTTGATAATTTACATGATCGCAAACTATCCAAAAAGGAAGTTGGCCATTTAATGGGCAACTTGTGGAACATAGTTCATCAAGATATATTAAAAATTCGCCAGTTAAAGACGGTAAATTTCGACAATTATGACGAAACGCGCTCGCGTAGAAATCAGTCGCCACAGGAAATTCGCGATTCTCTGCTTGAAGAGCATATGCGTAAAGTATATAACTGCATGAAGATTGCAGAGGTGGCGCGGAGATATAATCCAGAGTCAAGTGACTATATTGAAGAACAAGAGACTAAATATATTGCCTCATATTACCGCGAAATGTCGCGCCAAGCAAAGATGAAGCCAAGCTATGCAACGATGGTTGAGCGCACTTATCGTAAAACTGGCAACAAAGCGCTCGTAGCGATAGCAGATATGATTCGGGCTGATTATAATTTGTAATTTGCCCGAATGAGATAGTTGTGATAGAATAATTGGAGTGGCTCTGTAGCTCAGCTGGTAGAGCAGAGGCCTGAAGAGCCTTGTGTCGACGGTTCAAGTCCGCCCGGAGCCACCAAACCATGATTAATGCCGAAGTTTCGGCGTTTTTTGTTGTCTGCAGATTTTCAGATTTTTAAGGTTTTTTCAGGAAAGCCGAATATGCTTAGAATATAACAAAATTATTTAGGAGTATTTATTATGAAGGATAAAATTATATATTTCGTAATTGGACTATTAGCGGGATCGATTATATCAACTGGCTCGATATATATTTATACACTAGCGGCAAATAATGATGGAAATTCGAACCAGCAGAGCGGAATGCAGATGCCGGGCGAAAGACCAAGTGATATGGGCGGCGAGCGCATGAATGGTGGTACTCCTCCGGATATGCCGAATAGTGAAAACAATAATAGCAATAATTCTTAATTAGCGAGTAGGTGCGAATGAAAAAAGTATTATTAGCTATTGGCGCAGTACTCATGTGCTTATTCGGCTTTGGGTTGAATGCTAGTGCGGCGAGTACGACATATGTTGATTTGGAAAATCTAAATCTTGTCGAATACAGTAATTTGGAAGCGTTTCTGCAGGATTATAATTCTGGAAATTTGCCGAGTATTTTTGTTACACCATTTTTGTATGATGGCGTGGCGGCAGTAAAAAGTCCCGACCTTGACGATACGGAGTTTAAGACTTTAGAGATCAAGGTTATCAATATCGCGGCGGCTGGCAATTATCAGTTTACGGGTGAGATAACCGGTGCCATGATTGCTGTAAATACTAATGGTGTTTCGGGAGAAATCAACATCATATTGAATGGCATAAAACTTGATACCGATTCAAAGAAGGCGCCAGCAATCTATGTTTACAACAAGGATAAAAACTATACCGATTGCAAAGTCACGATTAAGACCTTGGCAAATACGAAGAATTATCTTGAAGGCGGCAAACTGAAAAAAGTTAGCCTGCTTGGCTCGGAGAATCTTTCGGATTATGCCAGTCATTATTCTGGCGATGCCTTGACGACCTATAATGAGCGTACGGATTATTACGGCATTTACACGAGTGACCAGATAAAAAATATCTTGTTCGCGACCGTTCAGGCGGATAACGAAGACTTGCAGGATGGCGATCCATATTATTTCTATAAGGCCAGTGGCGCAGTAAGCTCGGATATTGATCTGTATTTCGAGGGCGAAGGTTATTTGAGCGTCACTAGTAAGAATAAAGAAGGCATCGAGACGAAAGGTAACTTAACTTTCGATGGCGGTACGGGTGATTATGAAGTCTATGCGCAGGATGACTGCCTGAACACAACAACGGCCAATGCGAATGGAGTAACGGTCCGTAATGATATTACGATTAATGTCTCTTCCCTGCTCGCCCAGGTTTCCGAAGAAGCCGATGAAGGCGATGCGATCGATTCGAATGGTAAATTAATCATTAATGGTGGAAAGATATGGGCTTATGCGCATCCAACGAGCGGCGATGCGGGTTTGGATTCCATAAATGGTACGTATATTAATGGCGGAACCGTGATTGCGACTGGCAATATGCTGGATCCAATTTCAAATGAGTCCAAGCAGAATTTCATCAGTGCGCAGCTAAACTCGCAAATCAAATCCGGCGCAACAATTACAATCAAAGACCAGAACGATGAGGTTATTGCAGAGTTTACGACCGATCGTTCAATGAAGACTTTGATATATAGTAGTGCTGATTTAGAGAATGAGTCTTATAAGATATACGCTGATGGCGAAGAAATCTCCTACAGTGCACAAAGTATGAATATGATGGGCGATAAACAGAAGAGTAGTATAAGTGGTACCCTATTCGTGGTCTGGATAATTGAAATCGCAGCTTTGGCGTTATTTATAGCCGCGCTATGTGTCGCAAAATACATCAAGAAATAAAGATAGCCCCCGCGGGGGCTATCTTTTTATATTTTGATTGATGGATATGGTGGTTGGTTTTGATCTTGATTTTGCGGTTGTGTTGGCTGATTCGGCGTTTGGCCAGGTGTTGGATTGCTATCTGGATATAAAGTATATGTTTGGCCATCATCTGAAAGTGGTTTTGGGGCCCCATTGACGACGGAGGAGCCGATACCTTTAACTCTTTTGACAATGCGTATCCAGAAGACAACAACGAATATGAAGGAGAATATGAAAAATGCGATTGCGATAATGGCTACTATGGTGAAATATGGGTCGTTGTCATCATCGTATTTGGCCGTGGAGGCCACGACGTTTCCGGGGCGGCCACAATTGTCTGTGTCGACGGCGGCATATTCTGCCGATTGACAGTCGCTTGGCGTTTTAGCATAGAATTGAACCAAGGCCTCAGAATCTTTGTCGTATTGCATGACTGGACACGTAATAGGATAGTCGAAAGATTTATATAGTGATAATTCAGGATATTTTGAGTATTCACCAACACATTTTCCGAAGTAGGCGAGCGTTTCGCCGGAATTGAGAAACTCCGTTTCTTCTTCCTCTTCCTTCCCCGTCTTTTCTACTTCTTTCATTCCGCCGCAGCTTTCCGGATCGGCTGCTAGAGGTGCTATCGATGCGCAATCGGCGGAAGTTATGCCATAAAGGCTAATATAATTACCATCTTCATCTTTTACGGTTGGACATTTTACTCTATGTGTATCATCCTGCTCGGTTGATATATTCGTATAGTATTCCTCGACGCATTGAACTATCGATGCGAATGACGGTGCCGCTACGATAATAGTAGTTATTGCTGCAAGGCCAAAGATGGCTAATAGTTTTTTAAGCATATTCATAATATAAATATAGCACTTTGAAGATTATTTTACCCAGTCTGGCGGCGTCATATCAAAAGTGATTTGTGGCGTGTGTTGGTTGATGATTTCGGTGTCGACGCTATAGTAGTGTTGATAAGTAGTATCAACAGAGCCGTATTTAGCCTGCGCTTTGGTGTAGCCAAGGATTTTGGCAGTTTGCCAGACTTCATCTTCGGACGGACCTTCTATTTCCATGAAAGTTGGGATCCATGGCCAAGTATCAATTGTGATTTCGACTTTGCCAAGTTTCCAGATTTCGCGTTTGGTCTCTTGGACGGCTTTAGCTGGTAAGCCGCAGCCTTTTAGGAATAAGATAGCGTCATCATAATCGTTGACGGTGAGATTTACTTCTTTAGTGCCAAGAATGGAGTGATCGTCGCTGACATTTTTGTAAGTCATAACGATTTTGTCACCCTCGTCACGCACGCGCGCAAAGGAATGTTCACCGGTATAGAAAACCGTGCGTTTCATTAAGACCTCAGCTTTTTCCAGCTCGGCGCCAGCTTTTTTGAGCTTCTCGCGAATCTCGTCTTTGTCAATATCTAGGAATTGGGCTTCAATTTCATTCTTCATGCCCTTATTGTAACAAGAAAAATGGCCCGAAGCTTTCGCCATCGAGCCAAATTGTAATGTTTTTACCAATAGTCGTAGGTCAGCCAGTCTTTAAAGCGCTGCCAAAGCGCAGAGATGCCTCCGCCGCCATGTGTGCGACTATACCGTGCGTAAACGGGTGGCCGTTGAGGGGCTTCGGCAGGAGTGCTCTTGATTCCGCTTCTGGTTTCGCTTTTTTCGACCTCGGTTTCCTGGCTGCTGGGATTATATCCGGGGCGGCCATAACGGCCATAATATCTTCCTCTGCCGAACCAGCCTAAGCCGAATCCGCCAAAGAGTCCGCCGAAGAAACCACGCATGCGACCGAAGAATCCGGGGCGAGCGCTACCCATGTAGCCTGGGCCTGGCATAAACCAACCTCTGATTGGCATGGTACCGGGGGGTGGCGGTGCTGGTGGTGGACTGCCGGGCGCTGGTGGTAACGGCATGCCGGGGCCACCATGAGCTCCATAGCCGAACCAACCATGCCCACGCATAAATGGCGCAGCGCCATATCCTCGCCAGCCTCCGCCAGGTGCGACGCGGGGGCCGTAACCATACCAGCCTGCCCCACGTCCGGGTGCAGGTCCAGGAGGTGCGAATCCGTAAAATCCGCCACCACTGCTACCTGGTCTGCCACCATTGGCCGCGGGTCCGCCGGGACCCATCAACATTACAGTTTTAGGTGCAACTTCTGCAGGCATTTTAAAACCCCCTTTCGTGCAGAATTCTATTAACATTATGACATTTTTTATATAAAAAAGCAAGGGCACTGTAATGGTGCCCTGTTGGAGTATTGATAATTTGTTAGTTAATCGCTAGTTTCCCAAACGCAGGAAATAGTTTTATTGATGTAAATTGGGTCTGGCTGGAAGGTTTCGTCGATAGCCTTAATTTCTTGCTCTACTCTTTCGGCATTGAAACCGACTTTCGAATAGCGAACGCCGCCAGTCTCCCCCTCGAAAGTGGAATAATGATTGATTTGATCGATGTCGACGTGGATGCAGTCGCGTAGATGCTTGTCGGCGGCAGCAGCGAGAGTCTCGGCCTTACGTTGAGCATCATGGTAGGCTTCGCCGATTAAGCCGCGTTGGTAGGCTTTTGGATCATTGAGACCAAATTCAATATGGAAACGTGGGGCGTTTTCTTGCTTGGATGTTAATGCGAGAAGACGCGCGAGGCGTTCGCGATTAAAATCAAATTCGACGTAGGCGTACTGAGTAAAATCGAAACCATCGGATATAGTTTTGGTAAGTTTCTTATCGAGATCTTCCTCTGTTTTGGCTTCAATGCGATTGGTGTGAAATAACTCGCGAATAGAATATGAGCGAGTTCTGAAATCCTCGATGCGGAAATCGGTGTTATCTTGAATAAATTGTAAATAATCTTTGACGGTTTGGACGCCGTTATGTAGAGCTTCGTCGTAGGTTTCGGCGTGCTCGTGAAAAACGACGCTCGCAGTGATTTGATCCGGGGCGATGCCGCGTTTAGCTTCGCCAGTGACGTTTATTTGCATAAAAATACTCCATTAATGCTTATGTTTATTGTAACATATCGCGTTTCCTTGCGAGATGATAGAATAGAAACAGAGGAAAAATATGGATAAAAAAGTTTTTGATTTTATTGAAGCGGAAAAGAAGCGTCAAAGTGAAGGCCTTGAGTTGATTCCGAGCGAGAACTATGTTTCGCGCGAGGTATTAGAAGCGATGGGGTCAGTTTTGACAAACAAGTATTCCGAAGGATATCCGAATTTTGAAGGTTTGGATGGTGATGACGATGAAGTGATTGCTTCGACCGATGCAGGTCATCGCTATTATGGTGGTCAGGACAACACCAATATAATTGAACGCCTTGCGATTGCGCGGGCACGCCGTTTGTTCCATGCTGATCATGCCAACGTGCAACCACATTCAGGTGCGCAGGCAAACAACGCAGTCTATAATGCCTGGCTAGAACCTGGCGATACGGTGCTGGGTATGAATTTGGGTCACGGTGGCCATCTCACTCACGGTGCACCGGTCACACAAAGTGCACATATCTATAATTTCATTAATTATGGCACAAACCTCGAAACCGGTGATTTAGATTACGAAGAGATTGAGCGTCTAGCTAAGGAACATCAACCAAAGATTTTGCTGGTAGGCTATTCCGCATTTATGAAAGTGCCGGATTTTGAACGTATCGCTAAGATTGGTCAAAGTATCCCAGGCTGTTTGTTAATGGCAGATATGGCGCACGTAGCAGGTTTGATTGCTGGTGGTGTCCATCCGAATCCGCTTGATTACGGTTTTCATGTGATGACAACTACGACACATAAGACTTTGCGCGGTCCACGCGGTGGCTTAATTCTCAGCCGCGGTGCTGTTGGGAATCCTTTGCGTAAACCTGAGCATACGCTTGAAAACATCCCAACTTTGATTGATCGTTCGGTCTTCCCTGGCACTCAGGGTGGCCCACTTGAACACGTGATTGCGGCAAAGGCGGTTTCATTCTATGAGGCTTTGCAGCCAGAGTTCAAAGAATATGCCGCAAAGATTGTCGAAAATGCCAAGGCTTTGGCGGATGGACTAAAGGAACATGGTTTTAAGCTTATCGGTAACGGCACAGAAAATCACCTGATTCTGATTAATGTGATTGATTCGTATGGTATCGACGGAAAAACATTTGAACGCGCACTAGATAAAATTGGTCTAACTTTGAATGCTAATTCAATTCCAAACGATACGCGCAAGCCATTTGAGCCGTCAGGTGTGCGCTTGGGTACGCCAGCGATTACGACGCGTGGTCTGGGCGTAGCCGAGATGGCGCAGATTGCGGATTGGATGCAAAAAACCGCCGAGGTGTGCGCTGGCAAGCGCGAAACGGCGGAACTTGATGCGATGCGCGAAGAAGTGCGCGAACTTGCGCTGCGCTTCCCTTTGCCAAGTGAAAAATAATTAGACGTTAGTACGGTTGTTGAGTGCGCTGGTTAGAGTAATCTGATCAGCGTATTCTAATGAGACGCCCAGTGGGAGACCACGCGCGAGGCGGGTAATTTTGAGCTCTGGATATTTTTCGTGGAGCATTTTTTCGAGCAAGACAGCGGTAGATTCGCCCTCGACGGATGGATTGGTGGCGATAATGATTTCCGAAACGGAATCTTCTTCGACGCGATCGATTAATTCCTTGATGTGAAGTTTATCGGCGGTAATGCCATCCATCGGCGAAATGGCCCCGCCTAGGACATGATATGTACCCTTAAACGATTTCGTGCGCTCGATGGCGTAGATATCTAGTGGTTCTTCGACGACTAGTACGAGGCTTTTGTCGCGAGTAGGGTCATCGTAAAGTGGCGAAATCTCTTCGCTGGCATCCATGATGGCGAAAGTTTTCGGACAACTTTTTACGCCATTATGGAGGTTAGAGAGCGCATCGGCGATATTTTGGGAGATATTTGGATCTGATTTGAGCAAAAAATACGCATAACGTTCGGCTGTGCGTGAGCCAACGCCTGGTAGACGCCCAAGGGCGTCGATGACGTCATTTAATGCTGCTGGAAGCATAAATTAGAATCCGAGGTTGCCAAGACCGCCCATGAGTGGCTTCATCTTGTCGGTAGCAATTTCCTGAGCTTTAGCAAAGCCATCGCGGAAAGCGTTTTCGGTCCAACGCTCGAGCTCATGAATATCATCGAGATCAATTTTTTCTGGGTCAAAGGTGACTTTTTTGACTTTAAGTTCACCGGTAATTTGAATAACGACTGCGCCATCGCCAGCTTCAACTTCGACGATTTCATTCTTAAGCTCTTTTTGGGCTTTGCGAAGTTCGTTAATCATTTTCATTTGGTCCATAGTGGCACCCATAGTTTATTCTCCCTTTTCTGCTGTCTTTTCGGCAGGTATAACTTTTTCGTATATGTATAGTCTATCAGAATTTCGAGTCTTTGACGATGTTATTATCTGTTTTAGGGCTAAATCTTCTCTGTCGGTGGTTTGATTGAGGATGGCGATTTTTTCATCCGAGACTTCTTCTGGGATATCTGTATAAACCGTGAAGTTGTTGTGTTGGTCGAGGAGACGGTAGAAATTCAGATTTTTGTTATTTTGATCAACGATAAGGATGGCGCCGCCCTGAAGGTTGTCTTGGATGATATTGATATCATCGCTGAAGTTTTTGGCCACGCGTGGTGTGTAATGATAGCCGAAGATGAAATGCGATAGACCTGAGAAAACGATCATGAGTACTACGACGACGATTGGCGCCGTACCGATAATGTGCGCATATGGGTTTTCCGGGAAAAGCGAATGCCATTTCTCGATAATTGATTCGAGACCAGCGGTGCTAAGTACGGTGATTGGAATAATAATTGTAATAGCGATATTTTGATTTAAGCCCGATACGAAGATGGCGAAGATTGTTAGTAGGCTGACGACGGTATTGCGCGAGGTGAATAGCTTACCGATGGATGCCAAGACGCCAATAATGGTTAGGACGATGTTGGCTAGGCCGAAGAGCGGCGCAAGGTAAACGCTGTCGTAAGCTAGACTAAATGAGAAGAACGGTGCGAAAGCGGTTGAGATGTTATGAATAATGTTATCGAAGCTAAAGTCGCGCATCCAAATGAGATCGCGGAATGTATCGTGGTTGAAGATGCAGCCAAGAACGAGCGGCGCGATGGTAATGACGAATGCGCCGATGCAGATAATGAGCTGATAAAACTTGAGCTGCTTGAGTGAGAATCGCAAATGTGGATGGAGTAAGCCCGCAATGGCAATACCGGCAGCAACATAGAATAGATGTGGCGTATAGAGCGATAGTGCGACGCTAATAACGAAACTGATGGTCAGAATCGGTGGTGTATGATCGTTGCCAACGATTTTGGAGCCAAGCCAGAGCAGCAATGCAAGCCAGAAAACGAGCATGATGGTAGCCGTGCCGGAACCCGCTAGGAATAAGAAAGCGGTCGATAATAACACCAAGATAGAACCAACAATGGCGACATCGGACTTAAACCAGCGGTTTAGGAGTAAGACGATAAAGAAACCAGCCAAAACCGCGATAATAATAGATGGTAGTTTGATGGCGTAAAGTGATAGGCCAAAGATAGAAATGCTGATTTTTTGGAGGACATGATATGGAAGGTCAATTACTCTACCCTCTTGGATGAAATTTGCACTGATGGCGTCGGAATCGATGGCGGATTGCATTTCGGCATCACTGAGGCCATTTGGCGCAATGCTTGGCAAAAAGCTAAGCAATCCAAAAAACGCAATCATTAATACAACATAACCAATGATGAATCGAAAACGGTATAAAAAAGGTTTGGATTTGCGCTTTTTCACTAGGTCAATTTTAACATGGTGAACAATGTCAGTGCAAGTAAACTACTCATGCTTATTGTCGAGCGACATGAAGCGGACGCGAGCTTTATCGAAGAATAGCTCTACGGTGCCAGTAGCGCCGCGGCGATGCTTGGCGAGGATAAGATCGGTGATATTTTGACGGTCAGTGTCTGGATTATAGTAATCTTCACGATAAAGGAACATGACGATATCGGCATCCTGCTCGATGGAGCCAGATTCGCGGAGATCGGAGAGCATTGGAATTTGTGGGCTGCGTGATTCGACGGTACGAGATAGCTGTGATAGTGCAATTACCGGAACATTCAGCTCGCGGGCGATTAACTTGAGGCCACGAGAGATTTCGGAAATTTCCTGAACACGGTTGTCCATGGCGCGTTTAGACGAGCCAGACATCAGCTGTAGATAGTCGACGATAATCATACCGATTTCTTTATCGTGAGCGGCGCGACGAGCCTTGGTGCGCATTTCCATGACGGTAAGACCAGGCGTATCGTCGATATAAATTGGGAGTTCAGACAACTCGCCCATGGCTTCAGAAATTTGGCTGAAATCTTCTCCACTAAAATTACCAGTTTCGAGCTTGAACGAATCGATGCCGGATGCGTCGGCGAGCATGCGGTTGATTAACTGTTGGCGGCCCATCTCAAGTGAGAAAATCAGTACGGATTTGCCGTTGATGCGGGCGACGTTGCTAGCAAAATTGAGTGCGAGTGCAGTTTTACCCATGGCTGGGCGGGCGGCGAGGATGATAAGGTCGGATTTATGAAAACCAGCAGTGATGCGGTCAAGATCTGGGAAGCCGGTTTTGTATCCGGCGATGCTGCCTTTGTTTTCGTGCAGCTCCTCAAGTCGATCAAAAGTATCGGACAGTAAGTCAGAAATCGAAATCAGATCGTTATGAACGTTTTGTTCGGAAACTTCAAATAATTCACGCTCGGCTTCGCCAAGAATTTCGAGCGTTTCGGAATCTTCATCGTAGGCGGTTTCGGTGATGCTGGCGGCAGCGGCAATTAGGCGGCGGCGGACGGCGGCCTTGTTGACGATTTCGGCGTAGGCCTTGGCGTGTGCGGCAGTAGGAACAAAGCTAGCGAGTTCGGAAAGATAAGCAACACCGCCGGCTTTTTCGGTGAGCTTTTTCTTTTTAAGTTGGTCGCGAACTGTAAGTAAATCGACTGGACGATGATGTTCGTAGAGGGTCCACATGGCGTCATAAATGTGCTGATGACGCTCATCGTAGAAATCTTTTGGTTTGACGATTTCGGTAATATCCGGTAGGGATTCTTCGGAAATCAAAATGGCACCAAGTAAGGATTTTTCGGCATCTATGTTCTGTGGCGGAATGCGTTCAGTGCTATTAGCTTTGGCGTTAGGCATCGATTTGTACTTCCTCTCCCCCTCCCATTATCGCGGCAATTGCGGCCATTTCAGCATCTTTATTAAGTGTCTGGTCGTTAACTTCTATTGTATAACTATCTGGTAAGATTTCGCCAATTGTACTGAGTTTTTTCTCGATTTGGATTTTCTTAAACTTTTGTTTGGCGTAAATCGTGACCTTACCGTTTTCTATGATATAGTCGGAATCTTGTAGGAATTTGGTAATGCCAGGGGCTTTCTCTTCGACATGAAGCAGAATGTTATTCCAGATTTCGGCGGCATCTTGATCCATATTGATGGTTTGCACTACCGGTGCTTCCGGAGCTGGTTCCGGTTTTGGAGCTGGCGCAGCCGGTTCAGGTGTTTTTGGCGCTATCGGTGCTGGGGTCGGTGCGGCGATTGGCGCGGTAGCGAGCACGGCGCGTGGACGTGGGGCTGGTGCGAATGGAAAAACTGGGGCTTGGGCAGGTCCACTCAATGCGAGTAATAGTTTTACGCTCGGATAGGCTGAACGTGAGACTTCAATGAGTTTATCAAGTAATCCAAGATGAATCGGTTGTGGGTTGGCGACGATTTCGGAAATTAGATTATCGGCGATAACTTCAGCTTTGACGCCGGAATCGAGCACGGTCTGGAGCTGCTCGCGTACACGTGCGGCATCGCCGGCGGCGTAGCCATTGAGAATATTTGTGATGGCTTCTTGTTGCGGTAGGCCGAGCGCCTTAGTGAGGAGGTCTTCGTCAATTTTGTCGTCGCTCAAGGTTGAGACTTGGTCTAGTAGACTGAGTGAGTCACGGAACGAGCCGCCACCGCGGCGAACGACGATTTTAAGGGCGTCGTCGGTGATATTGATCTTCTCCGTTTTGGCAATTTTTTTGAGATATTCGAACATGATGCTCGGATCGGCGAGCTTGAAAGTGAGGACTTGGCTGCGCGAAGTGATGGTGACCGGGACCTTATATGCGTCTGTGGTGGCCATGATAAAGATAACGTGTTCTGGTGGTTCCTCGAGGGTTTTCAGGAGCGCGTTAAAGGCGGACTTGGAAAGCATATGTACTTCGTCGATGATGTAGACTTTATATTTACCCTTGGTTGGCGCGATGATGGCCTTTTCGCGGAGGTCGCGGATATTATCGACGCCGGTATTGGATGCTGCATCGATTTCGATGATGTCTAGATAATCGTCCTCAAGTTCATATTTGAAGCCGTTGATTTCATGAGCAAGAATGCGCGCGACGGAAGTTTTGCCGGTGCCACGTGGGCCAATGAAAAGATAGGCATGCGCGATTTTCTGATTCGCGATGGCTTTTTGGAGCACGGAAGTGACCTGCTCTTGCCCAACTACCTCTGCGAGCGTCTTTGGGCGATATCTACGATACAGCGCCTTCATTTAAGATTATTTTAGCATATTTCTAGATAAGAAAACCACGCGGCCGGACAAGTCGCGTGGTCTTTGCTGCGACGATTAACTATTTCTTCTTGGTGGTAGAAATTTTAGTAACCTTTGTAGTGTCGACATTGAGCGCATCATAAGTGAAGGCCGCAAGCGCGGAACCGAGGAATGGCGCGACGATGAAAACCCAAACTTGGCTAACAGCAGTGCCGCCGAGCAGGATGGCTGGGGCCAAGCTGCGAGCTGGGTTGACGGATGTACCGGTCAGGTTGATGCCGATAATGTGTACGAACGTCAATGTTAAACCGATAACGATGCCGGCGATGTGGCTTTTATTTTTATCAGAAGTAACGCCTAGGATCGTATAAATAAATACGAAGGTGAGAATGACTTCCGTAATGAGGGCGCCCCAAAGATTAAGCCCGATGCCGTAGCCGTCGCCGAAACCGTTGGCGCCAAGATTATCAGTGCCGACCGTGCCGGCTGCGCATAGGATGAGATAAAGTAAGCCGGAGCCAGCAAGTGCGCCGACGACCTGCGAGATTACATAGCCGCAGAATTCTTTAATTGTTAGTTTTCCGCGAATGAGCATTGCGAGTGAGACTGCCGGGTTAACGTGGCAGCCGGAAATATCACCAATGGCATAAGCGGCCGCGACAATGGCGAGACCAAATGCTAATGATGTTGCAACAATATTTCCACCTGTAATTACGGCCGTGCCGCAACCGAAGAACACCAAAATGGCGGTGCCGATGACTTCGGCGAAATATTTTTTGAGTTCTTTACTCATTAGTAACCTCCTTAGTTCTATCCTAAATATAGCATAAAAAATCCCCAGCGATGCGATACTGAGGATTTTATAGCTAAATTAGAGGCTAGCTTCGACGGCTGCCCAGGTAGCGTCTGCGTTGTCGGCTGGAATAATAACCGTGACTTGGTCGCCAACTTTAATACGGAAATACGTTACGGAAGCGTAAAGAATCTTATATTCTTTACCGTTAACTTCGACAAAGTATTGATCGTCGTGACTAGTAAGTGTGCCAATGACGGTTTTGCGTTCAACTGGTCCAATTTGCTTGTATAGGAATTTGCCAGATTCGCCAATAGTGAGCTTAAGGATATCGCCCTCGACGAGCTTAGACTTAGAGGCGTAGTTGGCTGGAACTGGATAGTTCTTGCCATCTGGACCAATCATGATTTGGCCGTCAAAAACGCCTTCGATAATCTTGCCTTCTGGGCTATCAATAATAGTGCTGGCTGGGGCGGTAATAACGTCGCCATCGCCGAGCATTGATGTTAATAATTCCTTTGCAGCAGAAAGATTAGTCTCTGCTTCGGTAAGTAGACTTCGTAGTCTCTTTATTTGTTTTTCTGATATTTCAGACATACCTCGCATCCTGCCTGTTTATATTTTTATTAATTATATGATATATATTATTGTCTTACTTGTCAATCGAAGAAATACGTCGGTTTTCCACATAATTATATGGGGCGGTGTGCAAAACGTTGTATTTTTTACCATTGACTTTTTTAGCGACATTTATTTGCTGGAAATGTAGGCGAGGCGCATAGCTAAGAAATCACCGAAAAAGAAGCCAAATAGCATTATGGCCATATCGATTAAGCCCGATGGACTGCCTGAAATAGCCTGGGCACTGACGAGCGAAAGGCCGTAAACAATTACAAAAACGATAGTATTAATAAGCGTATCCTTTGGCGAGACCCTGATGGAAAAATGATTTAGGTAGGCATAGTGGAATGATGCACCGATGGCGCAGCCAATGGCCGGTCCAAGGATTTTCCCAACGATTGGTAGTGTGGCGGCAGCGGTCATGAGCGGAATGCGGGCGATGACGCCAGGAATGGCGGTGGCGAACATGAAGAGACGAGCTTGGTCGGATGGAACTTCGCGATGTCTAGTTTTGTTGGCGTTAATTGTAAGATAGCCGATGGCAAAAATGAACGCGCAGATGCCGATAATTAGGAATATGCGTTTTAAAATTATATCTGCAGAGTTGTTTAATAGGAGCCCAACTAGTGTGAAGGCGAACCCGACGGCGTCTGCTGCGATAGCAAATAAAATACTACGATGCAATTCGCTATTAAAAACGGATTCAAGCCTTGCCTGGCCGGCAATCTGAGTGCCATCATCTTTTCCCTTTTCCCAAATGCGTTGGTCGGTATCAGAAGCGACCGGCTTAGCGTCGGGATAGAGTTTTTTCTGGTTTTCAAGAAAAGTCTGTTCTTTGAGATCTTCGGCAATAACTTCCGGATCAAGCTCTTGGGCGTACTTGAGCTTTAACTCGAGCTCTTTTTCGCGTCTGGCGGCACGTTTGGCTTCCTCGGCCTCTTCTTTTTGGCGCTGTTTCTCGCGCGCGGCGCGTTCGGCGGCTTGAATTTGATGCATTTCGGCCGCAAAGTCGGCGCTAGCTTCAAGCTTTGGCTTGGCGGATGGATGTTGGTTTTCCATAATTACGCCATCGTGCTGAAGTTGGCGTTCGATGGCTGGAGTTTCGTCGATTTCTTCGTCATAGGCTGAACGAGCGCGCGCCATGATAGAAGTTTGGCGCTCATCGTCTAATTGGCCGGTAGTCTTCTCTTCTTCGTAGTTCGGTTCTGGGCCAGTCAGGAGTCCGGACGAATGCTTAACGCTCGTCATTTCTTCATCCTGGCCTGGTGGAGTTTAAACATAATTTCGTCGGCAAGTATGATGAATACGCCTTCGAAGATATAGACGTAAAAACCGAATTGAGCTTTTTGATCGATAGGTTGATTAACGGCGCCAGCAATCATATTGGGAATGATCAGTAATAATACGGCGGCGGCGGAATTGATAAGGCTGGTTACTTCTGGGAGTTTGATGCGGAAGTGGCCAATGTAGGCGTAGTGGATGGCAGCAGCAACAGCGGCGCCAATGCTGCATCCGATGTATGGGCCGGCAACTGGAATGAATGAAAAGAGCGCCGAGCAACCCATAACGAGAGCGGTGCGGAGGGCGGCACCTGGCAAAATAGCCGCGCTCCAGAATAATGCATTTTCCTTTTTCGGGACACAGTGATTTTCGGCGATATTCCCTGTCATAGTGAGAACAATAACTGAAATGATTGCGGTCATGATGCTAGTCGTGATTAACACAAAATTCACGATTGGCGGCAAGGCAATGACGAAATTTGGTACAAATACGAAAACAAATAAAATCTCAGTCGCAATAGTGGAAATGATGCCCTTGCGGACGCGAATGTCGGACTCGCTGACTTTTGGTTTTACGCTCGTGAATTGTTGTTCCTTTTTGATTTTTTCGATTTGCTTTTGTTTTGCAATGAATTCTTCACGCTGGCGACGCTCTTCTTCTTGCTGTTTGTGCATTTCTTGCTCAAATTCGGAGCTAGCCTCTAGCTTGGCTTTGCTGAAAAAGTGTTCTTTTTGAACGAGATCTTCATAGACGGATTTTTTCTCAATTGAGGACTTTTCGTCATCGAGGTTATTAGAATTAGCTTCTTCTTCTGGAAGCATCATGTGGTGGTCGACACTGATTGGCTGATTATCGTCCATATAACTTAAGCTTAGCACGAAAAACGGCCCACGTGGAAGTGGACCGTTGAAATGAGGAGGATAATCAGAGCACTTGGCCGTCAATTATTGTCGGCTCCCTCATCATGGAGATGAATGATTCCCATTTTTCCTCAAAACTGGAAGGATCATTAAACTTGTAGTTGTTCAGGAAATGTCGCCTCCGATTTTGTCGCAGAATGCTTGCGGTTAGGACTAGAAAAAATCCCCGCCTTTGCGGACGGGGTTGTGTGGTGTGGGATATTAGAATGCGAAGCCATCGCCGCAATCGTTGGCCCGGATGGCGAACTTATGCTGGCTGGTTCTTGCCCAGTTCTTTTCGAACGCCTCTGGGCTGTAGACACCGCGATAGTTGCACTCGAAGACATCCCTCGGAATCATGTCGTGATTGCCGATGTTCCAGATCAGGTCGGTACGGCCCATGCCATCTTCGATGGTTCTGATCCGTTCTCCGTCGTTTCCACCATTCAGTTCGACGACGTTGGCTTTGACATAAAAGTGCCGAACAGCATATCCGTTGCCAATGCGGTCGATCATAACAGCACCCAGATAGGAATTGTTGCCGAACAGGTTGCGCTGGTTGTCCGTAAAGGCGATGAACATTTCACGGTCTTCGCCGAAGACGGCATGAACGCGGCCGCGGGGTTTAACCTGTACCAGAACTGTCTTGGAATTGTCAGACTTCAGAACTTCGGCGTCTTCGCACAAATAGATGACTTTTTCGATAATATCCATAATTCCCCTCCTAACGTTCTTCTCTACTCCATAGAGACCATATTAATATTATATCAAAAATTTGTTTATTTGTCAAGTATAAGCGTATAAATAGCAACAAAAAGCGGCCCCTTTTACAGAGGTCGCTTTCGAAAACATTCTGACTAACAAATTAGTATAACTTAAGCGAGTTCGACGGTTGCGCCGGCATCTTCCAAAGCTTTCTTCATAGCTTCGGCTTCGTCCTTGGCAACTTTTTCTTTAACGGTTGCTGGAGCACCGTCTACGATAGCCTTAGCTTCGCCAAGACCGAGACCGGTAGCTTCCTTAACAGCCTTGATGACGGCGATCTTCTGAGCGCCAGCATCCTTCAAAACGACATTGTATTCGCTCTTTTCGTCAGCGGCAGCAGCACCAGCATCGGCAGCTGGAGCAGCAACTGCGGCTACGGCAGCAGCAGGCTCAATGCCATATTCGTCCTTAAGGACGTTCTTAAGCTCGTTAACTTCGAGGACGGTGAGCTTAACCAATTCCTCTGCGATTTTCTTAACATCAGCAGCCATGATTGACTCCTTCTAAAATTAATGGTTAATAGATTAATTGGTTGCTTTTTCGGCAACACCGTCAAGTAATGCGTGCAAGTTGCCAGAAAGACCATTGGTGATATCGTTGACAGGGCTGAGAAGCATGTCGACGACCTGGCCAATGAGTTGTTCTTTGCTTGGAAGCTCGGAAAGTGCTTTTACTTCAGCTTCGCCGAGGGTTGCACCTTCACCGCTAAAGGCACCTTTGAGTTCGAGCGCTTCATGATCTTTGGCGAATTTGGCCAAGACCTGTGCTGGGGCAACTTCGTCTTCGCTGGAAACAGCGTAAAGAAGTTGGCCTTCGAGAGCGGTCGTATCGGTGTCTTTGTAAACCGCGATATTGCCCATGGCGACACGGACGAGGCGGTTCTTGACGATTTTAATTTTGACGTTTTTCTCGCGAGCAGCTGCGCGAAGTTCTTGCATTTCAGCAACCGTGAGGCCCTGATACTTGGCAAAAACTGTCATCTTAGCGTCGCTGAGAAGCTCGTTTAAGTCGGCAACCAATTGTTGTTTCTTATCTTTGCTAATTGCCATAGATAGAAATCTCCTTTTGGTATTATGTTTTGTAGCCAGAATGTTAAAATCTTCCCTTTCGGGCAGAAAACGTCACCAATTTACAAGAAATATTTTCCTCGGTGGCATGATTAAGTGTAAACACCGCCACTGTCTTTGGTAACTGCGATAGATTATATCAAGAATTCTAGAATAAATCAAGGATTTTGTAATTCCATTGAGCTCATGTATAATTGAAGTATTGATGGAGTGAGGTATGAATCTTGAGAAATTCGTAGATAAAAATTTTAAATTTTTAGTAGCCTTAATGTGCTGCGTGTTATTGGGCTGTATTGCTGCGATTATTACGATGTTAATAATCGGTGATTCAATGCGGCATGCCTATGTGAGTATCACGGTGGCGCCGACAACTGCGAAAGTTACGTTGAATGGAAAAGAATATCGCACAGGTTCTTACGCAATAGAGCCGGGTGAATATAATGTCAAAATCGAGGCTGAAGGTTTTGAAACGAAGGAGTTCAAAATTAAAGCCGAGAAAAGTCGCCTCGCTTCGGTCGAAACATATCTTCTAAATAAAGAAGAAGGTCTGGCCTATTTTGAACGCAGCGCGAATGATATGAGCGTACTTAAATATATATATAGTAAGGATTTCGTTGAACTGAACGACTTTATGGAACAGTACCAGAAGAAATACGAGATTGTATACTATTTGCCGTTCAACGCGGATGCTTCGGATGCGGTTGAGGATAAAGTAAAAATTGAGGATGGCTCTAACCGCAAGGATTGCGACATGGCGCTCTGCTTGGTGGCGAGTGGCTACAATATCGACAAGGCTAAAGTCGAGGAATCAATTCGTACCAACGGATTCAAGCCTGAAGATTACAAGATTATTTATAACTACTACAAGGAGGAAGAATAATGCGACACAAGCTAATAAAGGTTCTGAGCATAGCGTTATGTTGTGCAGGATTGGTGGCGCTTGCTTCCGCCAATACTTCGGCGCTTAGCGATGCGAAGCTGGACATGTATGCCGCTAATAATATTATGTTCTACGATCCAGGCAGTAGCGACGGTAACTGTAAGAACGGTACGATCCAGGCTACTAGCCTTAAAGAAGTTACCGGCCTTTACGCTGGCGTAAAACTGGGCGGCACAACGATTGAGGAGAAAATCTGGAATGGCCTAAAAAAGCAAGGTGTGACCGACGCGGTGGCGGCTGGCATTATGGGGAATATGTATCATGAGAGCGCAATGAATCCGGCTCGTCATGAGAAAAGTAAGATGAATAAATATTGGCCAATGGCACTTAATGAACATACGGATATTTCTTACGGTATCGGTTTGATTCAGTGGTCATTCGGCCGCCGCAAAAGGCTATATAACTATATCGCTGAGAAAGCCCCTGGTCTTGAGAATACGTTTATGAACCATCCGGAAGCATACAGCAAGGCGCCGGTGGTCTCTGGCGCCTCGTTCCTATCGGCTGCACGAGCAAATGGCTTAGCTTCTGAGGCGGACAGGCTGATTCTGGTTGAGCTCGATTTTCTAATTAATGTCGAAATGAAGAACTCGAAATGGTATAGCAAGGTATTCGATGAAACATCAGTTAAAGGTGCGGCACAACGTTTTTCGATCAATGTTGAGGGCTGCAAAAACTGTCGTGATGTGAATAACCAGAGCGTAAAAAACCGTGTGGCGAAGGCGCAGGAATTTTATGAAAAATTCCAGGGTACCGGTGACACGGGCGATGATGATGACGACGGTGACGGCGTGCAGTGTATTCCTGGCGAAGAAGATGATGGATCTGGCGGCAATCCAGATGGTGGCGGTAACCCATACGGTGAAGGCGGTTATCAGGGTGATGATTACACGTATACCGGCGATGTTGCATCTTTGCAGCACCTTGTCTCAGAATGGGCTTGGGGTACGCATTGTAAAAAAGCGAAACGCACCTGCTCTGAACAGACGGCCGCATACCGCGCTCATACGCCGAAATACGGTGGTTGTAATGGTAATGACTGTGGTGGTTTCGTGGCGTCAGCAATTATAACTAGTGGCTGGGACCCAAACTTTAAGTATCAAGTTGTGAAGAATATGATTGCTACGCTTTATAAGTCATCGACCTGGAAGGAGATGACCAGCCAGATTCATGGCGATGACGATATGCAGCCTGGCGACATCATTATTTGTAGTTATAGCTCGCCTTACTCTAGTCCAAAATGTCGGAGTGGTAAAACTGGCCACGTAATGCTGTGGGTCGGTTCGATATCTGGCTTTAATAGCAAGATTGCATCGGCGTCGTTGAATAATGGCGGGTGTGGGAATACGCGCGCTCCGTCGGCGTCAGAGTCTGCAGGTAATATTATGCATCATATTAAGGATGTGGGCTATTCAGTTTACAGAAAGGTGAAATAATGTACGATAAAGCAAAAGTTAAAAAACTTACTATTATAGCAGTACTGGCATTCTTGATTTTGATTGCGATTGTGGGGATTTTGTTCGTAATATCGACGCTAAATGGCGAACAGGTTATTCATGATGAAGAACTGAGCGTATTTAAAGAATCTGATATTGAAAATATTCGCGAAAGAGCGAAGGCCTTCATTCGTTCATATGGTTTATCTGAACAAGAAGTAAATGAAGCAAAGATCGTAATTCGTAAAGGCTCCGTGAAGACGAGAGTTGAGGATTATGATGGTGCCGTCTATGCGAGCTTTATTATCGATATTAGCAATCCAAAAGTTACCTACAAAGGTTCGTTGATGGTTGGTGGTAACGAAGAAGAATTATTCTTGGTTTGTCCAGAGTTATCTTTGGCACAAGATCCAGATGTATTCTGCGTTGGCCACGATGGCGAGTCGACGATTGACGTGGTGTTGGGCGATTATCTGCCGTACGATTCTTACGAGGCGGGCGACTCCGATATGACGGTTTCGGTGGAGCAGGATTTTGATGATAAAGGCTGGCCATATCTTAATATTAATGTCGGTGCCTGCGAAGACGGCCCCGATGGTGATATGGCGCGTAAATTTGTTAACGACTGGATTCGCGAAAAAGGTGGAGTGAATCCGGATATTATTCCAAAGAAGTTCCATTACGTCGATTGTAGTGGTGACATGTATATGACTGATGACGTGGACGATATAGATGATTCGAATTTTAGCTGGCGGTAAGAAGCATCCATCTTGGCTAGTAGCAGTATGCGAGGAGTACGAGAAGCGGCTGCGTAAGCCATGGACGATTGAGTGGCAATTCGTAGACGAAGATAAGCTACCAGAACGTGTAGCGCGGCTAGACCGTAATGATTTTGTAGTGCTACTTGATGAACATGGTAAAATATTGAGCTCGCCGGAGCTGTCTAACACGCTAAAAATGCCGCTCGAAACCGGTCGCGATGTAGTGTTAGTGATTGGGGGCGCATTTGGGCATTTTCCGCCAGAAATGGTGGAACGTGCGAATGTGGTCTGGAGTTTGTCTAATTTAGTCTTCCCTCACCAAATTTGTCGATTAATTGTGGCGGAACAAATATACCGGGCCCAGGAAATCTATCTTGGACACTCGTATCACCATGCCTAATCGTCGTCTAGGATTTTGACGACTGTGGTGGCATAGATTATTTCATTGGCGGTTGGTCCGCCACCGATGTGGTCGGTAGTGTCGCCACGAATATCGCTGGAGGTGACTTTGAAATCTTCAATGGCGTTATAGATGTGGGCTTTAACGAGGCAGCCAGTGATTTGGACGCGGTCGCCAGGGCCGTAGCGCTCGAGGTTGCGTTTGACGGCGTCGTCGGCGGGGATAATTTCGTTGACGGAGACGGTCTGCTCGATCCTAAGGCGATCAAGGCCGCCATATTCTTTCGCTTTGATATTGCGGTTATTGTAAGTCCAAGTGATTTTACTGTTATTTTCGGCGGCATAGCCCCAAGCTATAACATAGACGTACGGAATGGATTTACTGTAGGCATTCTCGCCCGTATCAATTTCTTTATGAACGACTACGCCGTCGATGACGTAACTGTGCGTGTATTCAAGATCGACAGTATTGAATTCGTTGGTGAGCGTAATGCTGCCGACGGCGTCGCCCTGGATTGGCTCAGGGATACCAGCAATGGAACGGTGTTTGTAACCTTCCGTAAATATTACGGCCACGACGACGGCTAGTGTGACGAAGAATAGGAGTCCGACAAAGCCAAAAATGTTGCGGCGCATCTTCTTGTTTTTAACCATATTATCTTTGCGCTCGCTGATTTTAGCGTCGTATTCTTTGACGATTTCGGCTTCGCGTTGATTATAGGCTAAGCCGTCGATTGCATGGGCGGCGAACTGTGCCTTATTGTCTTCAATTCTAACTTGAGCCTCATTAAGATAATGTAGATCACGCTGATACTGTTTGCTAGAGATTAATCCGCCGTCTAGTTGGCGATCGAGCTTCTCTTTTTCGCGCGCATAATCAAACATAATTTTAGTATAACCGATTTTGATTTTTACGACGAATTATGGTATAATTGTCGTTATGGCAAACGCACTAGATTATGTTAAGGAATATGGTCATCTGAGTTTTTCTCAGAAGCCATTTAATGATATTGATAATGTAATCTTTTCCCTCTTAAATTATGTAGATTATTCTGGTACTTCCATTAATGATGGTTTGCACACGCTCGAAGAAATCGGTGGCGAATTCCTGAAGATGCACAGCTACAAGGAAGTCAAAAAGATTGGTTTCGCTCAAGATGAGGCCTACCAGGTTTTGCGTGCGATTTATAAGACTAAACGATTTCGCGACGTGGTGGTTGAGGATTATATTTATGAGACCTCGCGCGAACTGATGTTCAGCGTGTTGACTTTTCATGTGACGAAGAATCTGGATTATATCGCATTCGAAGGTACGGATGAATTGGTTTGCGGATGGCGCGAAGACTTTGAGTTGTCTTGCTCTTTTCCCGTAGAATCTCATTTTAAATCCCGTGATTATTTAATTCGCCATATTGACCCATGGAATAAGAATAAAAAAGTTATCGTTGGCGGTCATTCTAAGGGCGGCAATCAAGCTTTGGTGGGGGCGATGTTCCTCGATAAGCGTCGCGTAGCGCGAATCGCGAAGATTTATAATAACGATGGTCCAGGTCTGCGTTCGCAGGAGTTTAATTCTAAAGAATTTGCTGCACTGAGAGATCGTTATGTGCATATTGTGCCGCACTCAACGGTAGTGGGCGCGATGCTGCATCATAGCAATTACATTGTCGTGAAGTCAGACAAAGAGACTGTGATGTCGCACGCAATTTTGTCTTGGCAAGTTAAGGGTGATAAGTTCGTTTTGTCGCCACGCTCTGCTTCTAGCCTAGAAACGGAACGTCGTTTATTGATTTGGTGTGATTTGCACGGCGATGAAGATCGCAAAAAGATTCTTGAAGCCGTGATGGGTGTGATTGAGAAAAGTAATATCAAAGAGACTAACAAGATTATCAGCCCGCACAATATCATTAAAGTAATCAAACAAAGCAAAAAAGTTGATAAAGAAACTCGCGAGCTGGTGATTGGCCTAATTCGTTATGTCGTTTTAAGACGCGACGATTAATTACTCGATGTTCTTGGTATTCTTGAACTGATAGACGATACCGCCGACAGCAATTGCGCCGAGCAGGATATAAACTAGGCTTGGGAATTGGCTGCTAACTTCGGACGGCAAGAGTCCGACGACGCCGGTTGCTAATAGGTTGGCGCCATAGATGGCCGTATAGACGATGACGGCTGGCTTCATGATGGAAACTGCAACTACGCCGGCTACGACACCGATGGCGACAGCGATGGCTGGTAAGACCCAATCATTAGCTGGCCCAAAGTGCTGCATGACCATTGAAAAGACGATGGCGAAGGCGGTGGCGCCCACGGCGAGTTTTTCGATAGAAAGACCAATGAGCGACAAAAGTGCACCGGCGGCAATCTGAAGGATGGTCTGCCAGAATGGATCTGGTGCGATGTTTGGTAGATATAGTTTGACGGCAAAGTAGCCAATCACGAACCAAATAATGGCGAAAGCGATTTTCTTAAAGCGATAGCCAAAGAAACAGAGGCCAGCGCCGATTAATAATGTGACAATTAATTCCAGCGGAATTGCGTGTAAATCTAGTGCTTGTGGCATTTTATCTCCTTTTCTTTATTGTAATATAATGATGCCCGTTACCGCTAAGATTGTTGCAATTAGATGAGCGATGATGATGTGTTTGCTCAGTTTTTCACGACCGAATACTGGTACGATGATTGAAAGAATGATGCCAAGAACAAAGACGACGATGAGCTCGAGCGCGGTTGAAGTGACTGAGACGAGGGCTGGAATGCCAATAATGAGCGCGTAGCGGCCGGCGAATTCAGCAATCAAGAAAATGACTTGGGCGGCTGTTAAGGATATGTATAGACGTTTAAAGTCGTGTTTGTGGACATATTTGTAGCGTTTTTGCCAGCTCGGGTTGCAGAAGTAGTAGATTAGGTCCATAATGCCGCGGCCGATGACGAAGTAGGCGAAGACATTGTTGAAATCATAGCCTGCGCCAGCGTGTGAGGTGATTAGGCCCGAGGTGGCGGCGAGTACGGAATAAGCCAAAAGTAATAGTGCGGCGCCGATTTCGAGTTTGCGCATACGTTTGCGGCGACGCGAGAAAATTACGACCATTGGCGCCGAAATAATGATGAAGAATGCCAGGAGTTGCATGGCGGTGATTTTTTCACCAAAGACTAAGAAGTCGCCGATGAGGTAAATGACCGGCACGACTTGCAGGAAGATGGAAGCGGTAGTGGTCTCTTCATGTTTGAGGGCGCGATAG
>JAFRWP010000006.1 GCA_017437945.1 Candidatus Saccharimonadota bacterium
AGCAGCGGGCTCGCTATACGATGCGTGGCTAAGTAGTTAGTTGTCAACAAAAATGGAGCCGCGAACGAGATTTGAACTCGTGACCTCATCCTTACCATGGTTATCATCGACCGACGATAATGGAAAGGAGAAGTCCTGCTAGACTCCTACTTAAGAAATATGATCAGTATTTCTTGGAAATAATAAAAGTTCATATTCTGACATATGAACCTTAGCTGTTAATATACAGTTTTATTCTTCCTGAATCTATTATACCATACTTTCATCAAAAAAGGCCGTGAAAACTAGAAATTTCACAGCCTTTCTTTTGCTAAGCGTGAATAACAGTATGCTTCCGGCGATGAATCTCGCGTAGATCCTCATTTACGACGTGGGTATAAGTCATAGTGACTTGGATGCTGGTGTGGCCGAGAAGCTCTTTGACATAGACAATATTAGTATTATTACGTAGTAAGTCGGTCGCAAATGAGTGGCGGAGAGTGTGTGGGTGAATATTCTTCTCCAGACCAGCCTTAATAGCCGCATTTTTAACAACCATCTGAACGACGCCAGGATTAATCTTTTCTTGCCCTTTTTGCTGTTCCGAAACGAAAAGCGCTGGATAAGGATCATCTCGAAGCGCAAGATACTCATCAATATATTTATGAGTAACCGGATCGATAAAACAAACACGAGGTTTGTTGCCCTTTCCGATCACAGTAAAACTGTCAATTCCGGGTTTAATTTGAGTGCGCTCCATGGCGCAAAGCTCGCCATTACGAAGCCCGGCACTAAACATCAAAGCGATGATGGCGCGATTTCTATATCGCTTGAATTTGGTATAGCCGGCACCTTTTTGAAATACGGCATGGAGCATAGCCTGAACCTCATCTACTTCGAGGTAATCGACAACGCGAGAATCTCGTTTTGGGATCCCAACAGCCTCAGCGTCCAATGCCTTATAATTAAGAGCCTTGAGGTGTTTCAAGACGACGCGAAGCTTCAAGATATAACCGCGCACGGTATTAGAAGTGCGCGTCTTCCTGAGGTTCGCCGTCCACTTGCGGACTTGATCAAACTCAAGTTCCGAAATAGGAATGTCGCCGAGAAAATCGACGATAGACTTCATGGCGCACCTGTTCATCTCTTCAGTCTTGGCCGACTGATTTTTATAGACGATCACGTCTTTACGATAGAGCTCAAAAGCTTCCGATAAAGTTAAATCTGGTTTCATTTTATTCCTTTCCAGTTAAATCTAGCGAAGCCAGTCTTATCGGAACTAACCTCAGCTAGCTCTTCTTATTTCGTTGGAAAGTAGCCAAGACAGATACTTCGCCGGATTCCTCCCTTTCTTCTGGGCCAACTCGTAAAGCGACCAAACTTTGTCCTCTGATAGTACATAGAATGCTTTGCAGTAGAGTTTGTAGGCGATTTCGTTATCTTCGTTGCCTATTTTTCTAGCCAGATGCTCGGCCCGAGCGTCGACAGATCGCACGCGCTCGCTAACATTGACATAGACATTGTTATTCTTCTTTGAAGAATTACCACTGACAATGACATTGA
>JAFRWP010000007.1 GCA_017437945.1 Candidatus Saccharimonadota bacterium
GTTCGCGGCGTCGCCTCGCAAATAAAAATGCTAGCATTTTTGCTTGCCTCGGCTCCTTGCTCGCACGAACCCTGCGGGTTCTCGTCCCGTCCAAATAGGACAAAAATATGACCCACTTGGGTCATCTTTTTGTTCTGGTGGGCAAGATGGGACTCGAACCCATAATCCGGTAAAGGAAGCAGATTTTAAGTCTGCCGCGTATACCAATTCCGCCACTTGCCCAAATTCTTAAAAAATGGAGGTGCGTACCAGAGTTGCACTGGTCTACGAGGTTTTGCAGACCTCTGCGTAACTGCTCCGCCAACGCACCATGCAGGTATTATATCATACATTAGCGGGCCTTTCTTACCTTGAAAAATGGCCGAATTTATTATATAGTAAACCCGTAAACAGCGCTGGCTGTTTATATTTATTGCTCAAAAACGCAAGGAGGGACGTGAATGAGTGAACTTTCCGATTTTGAAATCTTCAGTCCAGAAGCCGCAGAGGAACTTGCTCGAAAGGTCTACTCAATGGTGCCAGATGACGTATTTGTTACGGTGTTGTGCTTAGAATTAGATATCAATGCAGACGTACGCACTAAGGGTCCAGACACCGACGAAATGCCATCAATAATGGTTGCGCGAAACGAGCGCCGCATCGGCGAGTTGCTCGATATTATCGAGATTCAGCCGCCCTGGCACTATGACGTCGAAAAGTACCCCGTTTTAATGATCGCAATCGAAAGCGCTCGGTGCTATTACGGCTATGTTGGCATCACACTGAGCCGAGAATTACCGGCGGAATATGATAGCCCTATCATTCAGGCCGTATTTGGCTATATTCGCAAACATCTGCCGGAGCCATTCATTGATGATGAAGGTGGTGTTCCCGATGTGGGATACTTCTACGGCGTTCTTTCGAACACGAATACCTGTTACGATCCGTCTGAGGATTAATGCCCCGCGTATGGCGGGGCTTTTTGCGCATAAAAAACCGGCGTCACACTGACGCCGGGCGCTGACATCGTCTGTATATCAGACTTTGACAGCCGTGAAGGTTCTCTGGGCGTTTTCCAGAATGGTCTGACCGTGCTCGGTCGTGTCGGCCAAGACGCCAATCGCGATAGTAAAACCGTAGCCGTCCTTTCCGGATCCATAATCTACGGTCCCCAGCGCAATTTCTGCATCCCATGCCATCGACGGGGCATTGCCCCTGTGATCTCGCACGTATTTTCTAACGAAATCACATTTGGACTCATCGGGGCAACCCCACGTCATCACTCTTTCGATACTGATTTCATCGGTCATCGATGGCGTGGAACCTTCTTGAGGAATGTTCTTGATAGAGACAACGAAAATACAGTATTCAATGCCCCCATCAATGGCTTGCCTGCGCGCATCTTTCATGCAGACATCGAGTGCTTTGAAAGCGTAATAGTCCGTCATGATTTCACCTCCTCCGATAAGATAGGAATGCCTACAGACACCCATATTATACAGTATCGAAAATGCTGATGCTTTTAATTGTCCGAAAAAACTATATATTTTCTACATGACCCGCAAAAACTATTACATTTCTTGGCATGAATCAGGCGCCCACTCGTCCTGAAGCTTAGTGGAGTTTTTGCGCAAAATTCACAATTGGCGATTTTTACACCGCGCACGTAAACGCACTATACTTTGTGGCGGTTTTCCGCTTGACCGACAGCAAATTGAGGCCGTTGTTGCTTGCGAGGATGCGCAATTGGTCTTAGCTTCGGCCGGTTCGGGCAAAACCATGAGTCTTCTGGCGAAAATCGAATATCTCTATCGCGAATTACGCATTCCGGCGGAGCAAATATTGGCAATATCGTTTACGAAAAAGACTGTCGACGAGCTAGCAGAACGCTGCGAAGTGAAAGGCGTGGAGTTTCGTACTTTTCATGGTCTCGGCAATAGTATTCTGCATGGTGCCGGGCGCGATTTTCGTGGTCAAACGCTCATTAGTGAATCTGAAACTAAGAGTTTTCTTCAACAACAAGTATCGAAGCTGCCAAAATTGCCCGACAACAAGGATTTTTTCGTGAACCAACTCCAAACGTTTTTGTCTTTGCATAAAAATGCTCAGTATTCTCCAGCGGATGTCATAAAGCGGGAAATGGTTGGCAGCGAAACGGTGCAAGCAAAAGCGCAGCAGTTCTTAAAAATCTATTTCAAAATCTATTTTGCGTACGAAGAATATTTAAAAACTCACCACAAATATGATTTTGCCGATATGATCAACTGCGCAGAGCAGACTGTTCGTGACTATCCGAACGTTGCGCGTGGATATAAATATATATTATTAGACGAAGTGCAGGACCTTTCGCGCAACCGATGCTTGTTGATCCGCGCCATCCTGCAGAAAAATCCGGGCTGCAAATTGTTTGCCGTCGGCGATGATTGGCAATCTATCTACCGTTTTACTGGCAGCGACCTAACTTTGATTCGGGATTTTGAAACAACTTTTGGATTAAAAACTCGCCACAGCCTTATTGAAACGACGCACCGTTTTGGTAATCCCACCATCAGAATCAGTAGCGAGTTCGTGCAAAAGAACCCTACTCAATCGCACAAGAATGTATTTAATTTAAGGGGCAAGCCAACGCCTATCCATGTCATATTTAATCGCCCCAAAGTTCGAGACGATGATACTGAGTCGTTGAACATCATTCTGCAGACTATTATCGATAAGCATGGCTACGACAGAGTGCGCACAAAAGAATTTCAAATTATTTCGCGGTTTAATCATGACATTAATCGGCTGACGCAATCCGAGAATCTCAAAATCGTCAAGGATTCTGATAGTGGTACGGCTACAATTTATTGGCGGAGCGCACGTAGTCCCACGGAGATAATAAAACTAGAATTTTGCTCCATGCATAAATCCAAAGGCATTACTCGCGATATCGTGATTGTCTTGAATATGAACTCTAACCTAATGGGTATGCCGGCCCGTCGCGAAACTGATCCAATTATTGATAGGCTTCTATCCCATGAAGATGACTATGCTTTCGCCGAAGAACGCCGTCTATTTTATGTGGCCATTACTCGTGCTCGTGAGGCGACGTATTTGATTGCGAATTACGAAAAACCGTCGCCTTTTGTGCTCGAAATCTCTGATAATGAAGAAAAATAGTCTATAATATTTATATATGGCAGTTTCCATGCGCAAACAAATCGCGCAGAATAAACGCAATACTATCGTAATCATGGTTGTTTTTGTCGCCATGATTACACTAATCGGCTGGCTTTTTGCTTGGCTCTGCGATAATCCTACGCTTCTCATCGTTGCAGTTTTAATTAGTGCGGGCTATGCCGCATTCCAATATTTTGCTGCCGACAAAATTGCTATCAGTGCCGCTGGCGCCCATCAAATTGAACGCGCCGACAATGAACGTTACTATCGCACGGTCGAACATCTTGTCATGGATGCGAATATTCCGCTACCAAAAATCTACATAATTAACGACGATGCGCCAAACGCATTTGCGACCGGACGTGACCCGAATCACTCGCATCTTGCTGTAACTACCGGCCTGCTTGAAGTTATGGATGATAACGAGCTTCGTGCCGTAATCGGACATGAACTTTCGCATATCAAAAATTACGACATTCGCGTTAGTATGATTGTTTTCGGACTCGTCTGTCTAGTTGGTTTTATGTCTGACTTTGGTTTGCGTGTGCTATTTTACAGTGACCGCAAGGAAGAAGATAACTCACCGGTTGGGGCATTAATCGCACTAATCGTCCTGATTCTCTCGCCAATTGTCGCGACGCTCGTACAAATGGGTATTTCGCGTCAACGCGAATATCTCGCCGACGCTTCCTCGGCGACGTTAATTGGTAATCCTGACGACATGATCGCGGCTCTGCGTAAACTCGAAACACATACTCGCCCGATGCATCAACAGAATGTCGCAACGGAAGCAATGTACATTTCAAATCCGCTTCGAAAATCGACCATTAGTAAACTTTTCTCTACTCATCCACCGATCGAATCGCGTATAGAAAGGCTCGAAAATGCCAAGAAGTAAAAAGACCAGTAAATCAGTGAACGAAGAGAGAAGTATGAAGAAAGCTAAGACCGAATCCAAACAGACGAAAAAGACAAAGAAAACACCAAAAAGTTTCAAGCAAGCTTATCATGATTCGCGCGAAAAAGTTTGGGATCGAAAACGCGCCCGCGTTAAACTCCATCATTCTTTCCGTCGATCGTATCACGAAGATTATCAGCGTCCACTTCAAGCTCCAGGCTTAGTCGCACATTCCAACTCTACTATGAAGATTATCTTCAAGAACTGGAAACTCTTCTTGTTGCTAACTATCTTTATTGTGGTTTGTAACGTTATTTTCGTCGGCATAATGAGCCAGGACACATACGAAGCGGTCCAGCAAAGCCTTGATGAAAGTTATGCCGCCCTTAAAGAGGGTGGCGTGATGGGGCATTTTGCCAAATCTGGCATGTTGCTTTTGTCGACTGTTACGACCGGCGGTTTAACTAAGGGCATGACGGAAGTGCAAATGGTATTTGTCATATTCTTCACGGCCGTCACTTGGCTAGTAACGATTTATTATCTGCGTCATCTTTTGGCGGGCAATAAACCGAAATTCCGTGATGGAATTTTTAATGCACTTTCGCCGCTGATGTCCAGCCTTTGTATTTTAGCATTAATATATGTTCACGCATTGCCAATTATTATTTGTACAATTATTTATTCGTCGGCCGTCCAGACTGGCTTCCTCTCTACGCCACTATATGCGTTCTTATTCTGGTTATTCTGTGGATTACTTGGCCTGCTTTCATTTTATTTATTGCCAGTTTCAATCACTGCGCTTGTGGCGATTTCCGTACCGGGTATGTATCCAATGACGGCAATTCACGCCGCCACCGACTTGCTTCAGGGGCGCCGTACCAAAATGATTATCCGTGTAGTATTTCTAGTTCTTTACCTAGCAGTTTTGTGGGTAGTCGTCATGCTGCCGTTGATGTGGCTCGATCTAGTCCTCAAAGAGAACTTTGAGATATTTGAAGGCGTTCCATTTGCGCCACTCTGCCTCCAAATTATGACCACCTTCTCAATCATTTACGCTACGTCATATATTTATCTCTACTACAGAAGGATGCTTGATGATACCAACTAATGTTACCGAACGCGTCGAAAAACTCCGTAAATTGATCAACGAATATCGTTATCATTATCACGTTCTCGACGAATCAATTATGTCCGAGGCGGCGGCGGATAGTTTAAAGCACGAGCTGTCGCAGCTCGAAGAGCAATATCCAGAGCTCATTACGCCAGATTCGCCAACGCAGCGCGTTGCTGGTCAGGCACTTGATAAATTTCAAAAAGTCACCCACGCCGAGCGCATGATTTCGCTCGCGGATGTTTTTTCCGAAGCGGAAGTACGCGATTGGCTTGACCGTATCGCAAAGTTAGGTGCCATCAATCCAGAATTATTTGTCGATATCAAGATGGATGGTCTCGCTATGGCTTTAATATACGAAGATGGCTTACTAAAGCAGGCTGTCACGCGCGGCGACGGCAAAGTTGGCGAAGACGTCACAATGAATGTCCGCACGATTGAAAACGTACCGCTTTCTATTCCGCAAAAAGAACACACCGAAGTGCGTGGCGAAGTTGTGATTTTCAAAAAAGATTTCGACGAACTTAATAAAAAACAGCGCGCCATGGGCAAACCGGAGTTCGCTAATCCGCGCAACTTAGCTGCTGGAACTATTCGCCAGCTTGATCCGAAAATTGCTGCTTCACGTCCGCTCAAATTCATGGGTTACGATATGGTTTCGCCAAACCTTGATACTAATGCGCATGTTTATGATCGTCTCAAAGAGCTTGGTTTTCGCATCTCGAATCAACAGCATATCTATCATAACCTGCGCGAAGCCATGGATTTTATAAATGACTTAAATGAAAAACGCCAAGATTTGCCTTTCGGTACGGATGGTGCCGTTATTAAGGTCAATGATCGTAAAGTCTACCAAGCACTCGGCATTGTAGGTAAAACCCCACGTGCTGCCATTGCATTTAAATATCCTGCCGAAGAAGCTACTACTATTGTTAAAGACATTGTTATTTCTATCGGCCGCACCGGCGCAGCAACACCAGTTGCCGTATTTGATCCCGTCCAAGTTGCCGGCACAACCGTAAAGCACGCGTCTCTACATAACGCAGATGAAATTGCTCGTCTTGATGTGCGTATTGGCGATACGGTCGTTATTTATAAGGCTGGTGATATTATTCCGCAGGTCAATCGTGTGCTTACCGAACTTCGTCCAAATGTTTCTGAACCGTATGATTACGAAAAGGCGCTTCATGAACAATATCCAGAACTAGAATTTGAACGCCCGGCCGGTGAAGTGGTTTACCGCGTAAAGGGAAGTGACGCTGGCGAAATGCTTAAACGTTCCGTAGAATACTATGCGTCCAAGCCGGCCCTAAATATTGAAGGTCTCGGCGAAAAAAACGTTGAAGCATTGATTGATGCTGGTCTCGTTGGCTCGATTGCTGACTTGTATACTTTAACTGCTGGTCAAGTTCAGGCATTGGATCGTTTTGCGGAAATATCTGCCAATAAGCTAGTTGATAACATCCAGGCGTCCAAAAATCCGCCACTCGCGCGCTTCATTACTGCTATTGGTATTCGTCACATTGGTAGCCAAACTGCCATCGATTTAGCCGCGCACTATAAGTCCTTTGACGCTTTCCGCGAAACTACCGAAACCGAGCTCATGGAACTTCCGGGCATCGGTAAAGTTGTTGCCGAGTCGATAGTGGCATATTTTTCGGACGAAGATAACTTGAAATTACTTGATCAGCTTAAGGCAAATGGTGTTGAGCCAGTATATCAAGACACTTCTGGCGGCAAGCTCAATGGGCTTTCTTTCGTCGTTACCGGCACGCTCGACTCGATGGGGCGTGACGAAGCCGCCGAAAAAATTCGTGCACTTGGCGGAGAATTCCACAGCTCCGTTGTAAAAACGACTACTTACCTCGTAGCAGGGCACAATACCGGTCAATCTAAGCTTGCCAAAGCCGCCAAGTACGGCACAGAAGTCATTGACGAAGCTAAATTTTTGGAAATAATAGGCGAATAGTAAAAATTTGTATTTTGTTGTAGTTTGCTCGTATTATATGGTGACTTGTCGAAACTCCATAATTAGCACTCTTGCATTGTGAGTGCTAATGCTCTACAATAGATTATATGATTGACGATTTTAATGAAATTATGAGTCACTTAAGCGAAAACGCTCGTTTTGCGCTCCAGAAAGCCGACTTGTACAGTAAACGTTACAATCAGGGCTACATGGGCACTGAGCATTTGTTGATGGGTATTCTTGCACAGGACACCAGTACGGGCGCTAAATTGCTCCGCGATGAGGGCGTCGATATTGATCAAGTCGAACGTGCCCAGGGTAAAGTTGCAGTTGATGTTCCGGCCGCCCCAATGGCTATGATGTCTCTTTCCGAAGCTACCGTTTTAACGCTCCGCATGTCAATGAATTTTGCTCGCGAAAACGGCCTCGATGTAATTGGTACCGAACATATGGTCTATGCCATCGTCCGCCAGCCAAACTCACGCGCCTGCGCGCTGCTGAACAAACTCGATGTCGACATTGAGCATCTCGCCGATAATATTGAGGAATTAGTCGAAAAGCAGGCTAGTGAAGCTAAGGTTGAAGAACAAAAACGCAAAGCCGGCAAGCGTACTAATTTCCGTTTCTTAACTAAGTTTGGTACTGATCTCACGAACCTTGCCAAGGAAGGCAAGCTCGACACGGTCATTGGCCGCGAACAGGAAATTGAACGTGCCATCACGGTACTTTGTCGTCGCACTAAAAGCAACCCAGTTTTAATTGGTGAAGCTGGCGTTGGTAAAACCGCCATCGTGGAAGGTCTCGCCATGCGCATCGCCAAAAACGATGTGCCGGGAAAACTTATCGGCAAACGTATTTTCCAAGTCGACTTAAGCTCCGTCGTTGCTGGCACTAAATTCCGTGGTGAATTTGAAGAGCGCATTAAAGGCATTATCGACGAAGCAATTAGTGACGATTCCGTGATTTTATTCATCGATGAATTACACCTTCTTTCTGGTGCCGGCTCGGCCGAAGGCAGCATGGATGCGGCAAATATTTTGAAGCCGGCCCTAGCGCGCAATTCTTTGAAACTCATCGGCGCTACGACGCTTGATGAATATCGTAAAAGTATCGAAAAAGACAAGGCGCTTGCACGCCGTTTCCAAACCGTGATGGTTAATGAACCGTCGCCAACAATTACTTTGCGTATTCTAAAGGGCATCAAAAAACATTATGAAAACTATCACCAAGTTGTAATTTCCGACGAGATTCTAGAAGAGGCTATCACGCTTTCTGAACGTTATATTTCTGATCGTTTTATGCCAGACAAAGTCATTGACGTAATTGACGAAGCCAGTGCCATCGCGCGCGTTTCGCTCGATAAAAAAGGTGGCAGCGAATACAAGAAATGTAAAATTGAACTTGCGGACTTGCAGAACAAAATCGAGCAAGCCGCCGAAAAAGAAGATTATGAAAAAGCGGCCATGTACAAGACTCGCGCCGCGCAAGTTGAAGACGAAATTAAAAAGCTCGAAAAAGCCAATAAAAACATCGATCAAGCGCCGGCTGTTACATCCGAAAATCTTGCAACCGCCATTAGTCTCAAAACCGGCATTCCAGTCAAACGCGTCCATGGTTCTGAGCAGGAAATCCTGGTTAATCTCGAAAAACATCTCCAAAAAGACATCATTGGCCAGGATGCGGCCATTAGGGCAGTTAGCAAAGCGATTCGTCGTGGCCGTTCCGGAATTAGCGATCCACATCGCCCAATTGGCTCTTTTATTTTCATGGGCCCAACTGGTGTTGGCAAAACCGAACTCGCAAAAGTAATTGCGCGCGAAGTATTTGGCGGCGAAGATTCGTTAATTAAAATCGATATGTCTGAATTTGCGGAAAAACATAACGTTGCGCGTCTCGTTGGTGCACCAGCTGGCTATGTTGGTTATGATGATGGCGGCAAACTCACTGAACAAATTCGCCGTCGTCCATATTCGGTAGTATTGTTCGACGAAATCGAAAAAGCCGATCCAGAAGTTTTCAATATTTTGCTACAAATTTTAGAGGACGGTACTCTCACGGACGGGCAGGGCACGAAAGTTAAATTCAACAACTCAATCGTGATTTTGACCAGCAACTTAGGCGCAGAAGATATGTATCGCGAATCCGAAATGGGCTTTTCCGTAAAGACCAAAAAAGACGCCAAAGCACTCGAAGCTGAGCATGCCGCCAATGAAGCAGCTGCTATGAAAGCTCTTCGCAAAATGATGCGCCCAGAACTTGTTAATCGTTTCGATTCAATTATTACTTTCAATGCACTCAGTGAAAAAGATGTGAACCAAATTTTCGACAATATGATCGAAAATCTGAAGAAACGTTTGGCCGAAAAGTCAATCGGCTTGCAACTTACAGACGCCGCCAAAAAACAACTCATCAAAAAAGGCTACGATCCCAAGAATGGCGCTCGCCCACTTCGCCGCGAAATCGAGGACGATCTCGAAACCTTACTTGCCGACCACATTTTGCAAGGCAAACTCGACAAAGGTGATATTGCGAAAGTTGATTTTAATAAATCCGCCTTCACGATTAGTGTCGTCAAAGAATAAGCGCTATAATTAAAACGTGGAATTACTATACGATCCAACTGTTGGCATGGAATTGCCAAAGCCAAAACGCCACATTAGTATTTGGATTATTTCTGCTGTCCTAGTTTTAATACTTGGTTTTGGTTTTCTTTTGTTCGGTCAACGCATCGCAGATTATTTTGCCGGCCGCGACTATGAACCGTCTCCGGAACTTGCAAAAGTTATCGAAAAACTACATTTAACCGAAGATGCCGATTTGGTTTTGCGCGCCGTCCATCCCGTTCAGCAAAACGCTGAAGAGTTCAATAAAAACTGCCCGAGTGGTGATGAAGAGATGTCGACGTTGGGCTGTTTTTCGCCGAGCGCAAGTCAAATTTTTATCTACCAAATTGACGCCGAAGAACTCGACGGCATAAAAGAATCAGTATTAGCGCACGAACTTTTGCATGCAATTTATCAGCGCCTGAATAATTTTGACCGTTCGACTGTGCACGAGGCATTAAAAGAATATTACGATGCGCATCGCGACGAGTTTGAAGATTATTTGTCGAGCTATTCGGAAAAACTTTTTTACACTGAGTTGCATTCAATCGTGGGGCAGCGCGTAAAAGGTTCTGATTTGCCGGAAACACTGCGCAATCATTATGCGAAATATTTCAAAAACCAAGACGAAATCGCGGGTTATTACAAAAAATATCGCTCCGTCCTGGAAACGCTCGAAAAAAATATCAACGCCCTTCATGATGAAGTCGAAAAAATCCGCACCGGCATAAATGAGCGTCGTGCGGAGTATGATCAAAAATTGGCTAGCTATGAAAAACTCAGCGCCGATTTCCAGAAACGCTCAAGTGAAGGCGCCTACAGTAATTACTCCGAAATGATGAAAGCTTACGACGTCGTCAAAGATACCTATGAAAAACTTGAGGCCGAGCGCAAAGTCCTCAATGAGGATATTGACGCGTTGAACGAAAAGATTAATCAGTTGAACGATTACGTCGACCGCAACCGCGCTCTTAGCAGAGCCATGGATAGCCACGTCAAAGTCGAAGAAGTCCCTACCGCCTCCGCTGAGTAACTAGCACTCTTGATTTGCGAGTGCTAGAAGGCTATAATAGTTCTCAAGGAGGAAAATGAAGAATTATCTAGTCCCAACCGTTATTGAAGAAACTAATCGTGGCGAACGTGCCTTTGATATTTATTCGCGTCTTTTGAAGGAGCGCGTCGTTTTTATGGGCGATCAAGTAACGCCAGAAACCGCCAATATTGTCATTGCGCAGCTTCTGCATCTCGCTTACGAAGATCCAAAGAAGGATATCAAGCTTTATATTAATTCGCCTGGCGGTTCTGTTTATGATGGCCTTGCCATTATCGATACTATGAATTATATCGAGCCAGACGTGCAGACTATCGGCATTGGCCTGCAGGCCTCTATGGGCGCCATGCTGCTTTCGAGCGGCACCAAAGGGAAGCGCTATTGTTTGCCAAATGCTCGCATTATGATTCATCAGCCAAGCTCTGGCACGGAAGGCAAAATTACCGATCAGGAAATTGCTCTCAAAGAAGGCATTTACCTCAAACAAGTTCTTGCCGAAATGATGGCTAAGAACACTGGTAAATCCGTCAAAGAAGTCGAAAAAGCTATGGACCGCGACCATTGGATGTCTGCGGAAGAAGCTCAAAAATTCGGCATTATTGACGAAGTTATCAGATAATCCAGAAATGAGATGAGCCCGACGCTGAGGCCGGGCTCTTTTTTTGCAGAGTTTTACGCGGAGATTTCATTCATGCCGTCGCGGAGAATCCGCAACCGCCAAATCTTCAGCCTCAGGAAGGGATTAAACAGAATTCCCTTGGTGTAGAGGATGTCGAGCGGTACGCAAATTGCCGCGAAGCACAGAATGATCGCACCCAGGAGTATCCAGCCATTCGACAAATTGATGCCGACGACCAAACCGAAGAAGCATAGCACTCCGATGATCAGGGCCATTTCGATTATGGCCAAGACAAGGACCTGGCAGGACATTCCAAACATGGAAGAGCCGCCAAACGCATAGCCACTTCTTTCGGTGACAACAGCGTCATCGTAGTAGTCGATGGCTTTACTGGCCTTGCGAACGGCCTTCTGGGCATTTTTTACCCAGTTGTCATCATCCAGGATTACCAGCCTCCGCCGGATATAGGCGATTTTCTCGTCGGTGCGGGCGTTGAGGTAGGCTCTCCTCTCGGAGACCTTGTCTTCACGCCAGTTCAGGAAACGAATCCACATCTTGCGGCGCCCATTCGCCTTCCCCAGCGCAACCCGGATCTTCATGAGCTTGCCATTGGCCCGCTCATTCATATCCTTCCGGCGCTGATTCAGCTTCTCGATTTTGTTCTTCAGATAGTTCAGCCAGAATTTTGCCATTTCTCTCTCCCCCTTAAAAACAGTTGTTCTAGCTACCCGCCGATTCGGGCTAGCATTTAGGCCTCTCTCCTAAAAGCTAGTCCGAATTCAAAACTCTGCTTTTGAATGTTCGATGACCTCATTATCTGAGGCCATAATTACATTATAGCATAAGTGTGTAAAAAAGTCAATACCTACAACATATTTTGTGCTTATGCTTGGCGCGTTTTTTGGACATGCTAAACTATAGATATGGCAAAAGCGAAAACGAGGTTTATCTGTCAAAAATGTGGCGCAAGCTACGCCAAGTGGGCTGGCCGTTGCGAAAACTGCGGTGAGTGGAATTCGCTCTTAGAGCAAGTCGTTCCCACTGAGGCAGAATCTAAATCCGCTCTTGCGCGCGGTGCTGTCTCGGGTAAAAAACTCGAAGCTGTTTCTATCAATACTATCGAGCCTTCCGATGCCGGCAGCCGACTACCCTCGGGCTTCAATGATCTCGACAATGTCCTTGGCGGCGGTATTTTACTTGGCTCCGTTAGCCTGCTCGCCGGCCAACCGGGTATTGGCAAATCTACGCTGCTCATGCAGATTTGCGCAACCGTCTCGGCCGCCGGTCATAATGTGCTCTATGTCTCGGGCGAGGAATCGGCCGGCCAGGTCAAGCTCCGCGCGGTTCGTCTAGGCGCATCATCCGATAAGTTACATTTCGCCAGTTCTACCTCCGGCAATGATATTGCTAAGACTATCGAGGAGGGCGGCTATGACCTTGTAATCGTTGACTCTATCCAGACCCTCAGCCTCGCCGAAATCACCTCGGCTCCGGGTACGGTTAGCCAGGTGAGCGGTTGCGGTAATCTCATTATTCGCGCCTCTAAGGCTAGCAGCACCGCCACGATTATTGTCGGCCACGTTACCAAAGAGGGTACTTTAGCTGGTCCGAAGGTACTTGAGCATCTCGTGGATGTAGTTCTGAATTTTGAGGGTGATCGCTATGGCGGTTTCAAAACTGTCCGCGCCGTCAAAAACCGTTTCGGTTCCACTACCGAAGTTGCGATTTTTGAAATGGCCGCTCAAGGGCTTGTTGAGGTTAAGAACCCATCCGAAGCACTGCTTTCTGAGCGCCAAAACACTGATGGTAGCATCATTATGGCTACTATTGAGGGTACGCGGCCCCTACTCGTGGAAATTCAGGCACTAGTTAATCATACGAATTTTGGCTACCCAAAGCGCACCGCGTCTGGCTTTGACCTAAACCGCCTTAATCTGTTAATCGCCGTACTCGAGAAGCGCACCAAGCTCAATTTTCAAGATAAAGATATCTTCATTAATGTCGTTGGCGGCATGCGCCTGAACGATTCTGCGGCCGACCTTGCTATTTGTATGGCGATTGCGAGTGCCGCCGCCGGCCGTAAGCTCGATGAGAAAGTAGTGGTATTTGGTGAAGTTGGTCTCGGCGGGGAAATTCGCAGCGTTATTGCGCCGGATCGCCGCATTGCTGAAGCCAAGAAGCTCGGTTTCGATCACGCTATCGCCCCGGCCACAATTAAAGACAAATTCGTCCTCCCGGTTAAAGACCTCCGCTCCGCCCTCGTCAAGTACATGAACAATAAATAGCTAATATGCTCGAAATCCCCACTATTTAACTAGGACTCTACGGAGGCCGCAGCCGAGTACAAGGTAGCTGCCGCTCGTAAAGACGAGCTGGCAGACTACCGTGTCCTAGCTAAATAGGGGGAAAATTCCTTGCATCTTATCTATTTCTGTGTTAAAATTTGGCTAATATGATTACTAAAGATAACAAGGCTAAGGCGATCAAAAAGCTCGCCCGTGGTGACAAGGATGTCGGCTCCCCAGAGGTGCAGGTCGCTATTTTGACCGAGCGCATCAAAGAAGTTACTGAGCATGTCAAGACGAACAAGCACGACTTTATGGCTAAGCGTGGCCTCATTCAGATGGTTGGTCAGCGCAAGAAGCTTTTGAAGTATCTTGAAAAGAATGACTTCGAAACTTACAAAGCTACTGTCGCAAAGCTCGGTCTTCGCAAATAGTATCGACATTACAAATCTGGCTTCTAAAAGCCAGATTTTTTGTTATATACTCTCGCATTTTGCTTATACTTTTAGTAAAATGAAAGCATGAGCGCTAAAGACGCACCAGGTGAGGTGAATAAAGATAAGGTTTTTGATTCCCCTAGCTCTTCTTCGGGGGATGATGAAATTATTTATAAAGCAGCCGACATTAAGAAAAGACGAAAAACCGAGTTTTTCGTAAATGTCGAAGGCGCCGAAGAACGTGCCAAAGCTGCTCAGAAACGATTAGAAGAAGAAGAAAAGGCAATTGCTAAGGCCGAAAAAGACCTGCAGAAGATTGCCGACGCCGAACAGGCAGAAGTAGATAGGGAACTTGTCGAGGAAAGAAAAAAGGTCGACGAGGTTAATGCCTATATCCAAAAACAACGTAAGGAAAAAGTAAAAGCCGAAGTTAAGGAACGCAATAAGAAACGCAATTCTCGTATCACCAAAATTGTCGCTATTGCCGTAGCAGCAGTTGCCGTAATTGCAATTGCGGTTATTACGGTCGTTAATCTTGTTATCATTCCGGAACAGAAGCGGCTGGCCGAAGAAGAAGAGCAGCGTCGTATCGACGAGCAGGTTAAAGCCGAATTCTTAGCCATTGAGCATAATGCCATTATCGCCAAGTTAAATGTTGACGCCGATCTATTTGAAGCCGTTGAAAACTACCATTTCGACGACGTTAAGCGCATTTATGCCGAATATCTTGAAGATGTCACCGATAACGAAACTAAGGCCTATGTATACCTGGATATGGCCGATCGGATTGCCGCTCACACGACGGATGAATACGATGAGATCATCAATGCGCTCGAGACCGCACGCATTTATGCGCCGAAAGATACTTATGTGCTAAGACGTCTTCGCGACGCATATTTAATGGTCGACAACAACGAACAAGTTGCTGCCATCGACGAGGAACTTAAAGAAATTGGCGGCAAAAGGCCAACCGATGAAGAATTAGAAGAACAAAACGAGGAAGAGGATGGTCAAGGGTAGAGTATGAAAAAGAGACTTATATTATCAGTATTAATCGTTTGTTTCTCGCTACTAGGCGCAGTGCTGTTTGGCGGGAATGATACATATGCAGCAACTGAAAAATGTCTTAGCGCGAACGGACATATGTATGTTAGTTCGCCAAGGGTCGGCCTCGATATTTACGATCTTGGCGGCGAAACCGGTGTTGGCTGGGCTTGTGATCGTTGGAGCACGAATAGTGCAGTGATTTTCTTCGCAAACTCCGTCAGTATCTCAAATGGTGTTTACACGATTTATCCAGATACCGAGTTGTCGAACGGCGATTATACTACTGTTCAGCTTCGTGGCATGGTGCATTACCATGGTAGCGGTACCTCTACGCAATACGCTAGCCATATTGGGTTCTGCTTAACGGAGGGGACATGCGGCGGTACTGGTCGTACGGGCGAGGCTTCTGTTAATCTGAGCGCCGAGGGCGGCACGGCTGGTGGAATTGTTAGGGCTGGCTATTCCGGTATTTTGCAGCGCGCCGGAGCATCAAATCCGCATAATCGTGGTACGGATTATTGGGCATTACCATATTATTACAATAATATCCAAATTAACAACGCTGTCCTGAGAGATAAAATTAAAAACTGGCGCACATCCGGCCTCACTATTAGCCAGAGCCTCAAAAACGGCGGCCAAGATGGTTGGGTGAAGTTCTACATTCACCGTTGCTATAGTACGCGCTCCGACGGTTTGGTCACTGGTAGAAGTACTTGCGAGGAGGGTGCCGTTTATCTATATGTGACTGGCCTTGTTACGGATAATCCAACTACGTTTGACGGTGCCGTTACGGCCAAAGTTGGTACTTGCACGGGCACTTGTTGGATAGATTCCGCCTCTTCGTCCGTTACCTTCTATCATCAGATGACGCGCAACAATAACGGCCCAAACTCAAACATTAGCAGCGATTATTGGCTTTACTACGACAAGACGGCCTCTCAGGTTAATGTTAATACGGCATCTAGTGCTAAATATAGTTATACTTTTGCGAAAAATAGTGGCTGGAAGGATATTAGATCGCATGTCGTAAGCGTCTCTTTGGATCCTGGCGAAAGTGTGCAAAAGTGTCAGACGCTTGGTTTTTACGAAACACGAAACGAAAACGGTACCGTCAAATCTGGCAGCGCATTTAAGACGAAGTCCTCCTGTGTTACCGTTAATCGTTATCAGGACTATACCTTTAGTGGTTCCGTGTCTGGATCGGTCAGAGGCGTAACGAGAGCGGCAGACGGCAAATATTATATCGATTCCGATAGTGCAACCGTAGACTTTGAATCTAACGTTTGCCGCACTGATACGAGTGGCGAAGCGAGCGCGACTACGAACTGGCAGGCTTGGCACGATAAAGCGAGTGGCAGCGTTAGCTCGGCCACCAATCCAACAGCTAGCACTACTGGTTCGGCCGCTTTGGCAAAAAAGAATCAAACTGGTCAATGTAGGAAAGTTCACATAGATACACGTCCTATCACGGGCATTGCTCAAGGCGACTACACGACCAGGGATACGCTTGGCTACTATAATACGGTCTATCATAGTGGCGGTATGCATAACTGGACAAAGACTGATGGCGCCGTGACAATTCACCGCTATTACTGGTACAACCTAACCGGCAAAGTGGATGTTTCGGTAACTGGCGCTAAGAAAGAAGCCAGTACGGGCTATTGGTGGACAGAAAACAACTTTGCTACTCTTCGCTTTACGCACTCTATCAAGAGTGATACGGCTGGCAAAAAGACGAAGTTCAAGACCAGTAAGAATCCGACTATTAGCAACGATTTTGGCAATCAAGCAAGTTATACCGAAACTTCTGTTCTAACTAATGCTGACACTTGGTATGCTCAACTCTATAGCCCTTCATCGGAAGCTAAAACGGCGAACGTTGATAAAGGAGATAATGGCACACAGTTCTGCCAGACGCTTTCCTATTACAGCAAAGTCCGTGAAGATTTGAATTGGAGCAATTCCTCGACCTATAAAGATGAAGCTACGACTAGCGGCTGTGTGACCGTAAAGCGTCGCAAAACTACCTTCACTGGCTCATCGAAAGTCTACATTCAGGACAATGGTGCGTCTGTCGAATATACCAACGATCGATATAGCGCCACCGGCTCAACCTATCCAATAATCGTACCGATTACGTTCGCCCACACGGTGGTACGAAGTAGCAATGATGCGCATGGCTCCGAAAATAACAAGCATTCTCACATTAAGACTTCAATTAATAATGACTCCATCCTTGTGGTCCATGACGGCGATGATGATGGCAGCGTAATTAATACCGATACTAACGATCTTGCGCCTGGTGGCAGTGATACGAGATCCAATACCTTTAACCTAAAGGTCTATCCGGGACAGACCGTAAAACTTTGTCAGCAAATGAATTATGTTAGCGAAGTCCAAGGTACGGAGCCAACAGCCACGGCTAATGCTAGTGAAGTATGTGTAACTGTTACCGCCGCTTCGGCTACTTGTCTTGGTCAAGAGTACGGTATTCATAACGCCAAAAACTATCTTCGCGCTAGTATCTACAAGAATAATGCTGAGACCGCCAACCAATCGTCTGGCGTTAAATACCAGGGCAGTACTACTATTACGGCTTGGGCAAAACCTGGCGATCAAATTAACTTTAAGTATGAAGGCTGCGCAGGCGGTGAACTTGCTCGGCAGTATGCCAACGCGACTAATAAAACAGTATATAATGCTGCCGGCAAATCGACAAAGACCAGCCCCGCCTCAGGCGAAAGCGCCACAGTATATGGCTACCTATTTGGCCGCAGCATGAGCGACTCGCCGTACACTGCATCTAATAAAAATTTCAGTAATGCCAGCGACATTCTTGGTACTGGTCCATTCACTGATGGCTCTTACACTATTACTACCTATTCGCCTAGTGGCGACCAAGATGATGATCGTCTCTATTCTTGCGATTTTTATGGTACAAATGGCTTGAATAATTTCTATCGTATTCCAGCGTATATTAATAATTTGACGAATAGTACGTTCCGCAATAGCTGTAAGTCTGACGATTATGGCCGCGTAAATGACCTTGGTAGTGTTATTACGCAGGAAGTGACTTGGTCTGACACTCAGTATGTTAATGGCCGACCGGTTACTGATCATAACGGCGCCACTGCAACCATGAAGTCGGAAGTTAAAATACCTTACAACTACACGACGACCGTAAACAACTCTGGCGTTGGCGGTTATATCATTCCGGGCACCAATCACACCGAGAGCATTAAGCTTAATGTAGATAGGCGTAGGAATACTCCAGTTAACGGCGCGAACGAATATGCTACTGTCACTAAGCCAACCAAGTATCGCTTGTTGGAAATCGTAATTGATTCGGATAATACCGATACTTCGACCTACTTCAACAACCTAGTTAATAACCAGGAATACTTCGTCGATGGCAACGGTACTAAAGCCCTAAACAGCACCTTAAATGTCTGCATACGTTACGGTTGTAGAGTTGTGGCGACTAGTGGTGATAATAAGTATCAGTATGATCCAGCCAAAAACGTTGCGGGCGGCCAGACTGTCGTTTCGTATACTCGTTATATTCCATATGATACGGAACCTGGCGTTAAATTCTGCTATATCTCTGCCGTATGGCCATCCGATAGCCATAGTCCAGTTACGGACAGCGAAACTGGCAAACTCGTCCCAATCACCGATCCGACGGCTGCTCAGAATGAGGCTTATGCGCTTTCTAATAACGGCTCTTACTGGCACGTTTCCGGTGCGACTTGCTATACGGCCGCCAAACGCCCAAGTGTCAATATTCTTGGTGGCGATACCTATGCACAGGGTTACATCTCTGCTCGCGTCCAGAAGTACCCAGCCGACAACAATAATACTAACCCACGCATCTATGGTTCCTGGACTGAATATGCCGCTATTTCTGGCCTTAGCTTAAAGGGTCTAGCATCTGGTGCATCTCTTTGGGGTGGCTCTAATATAATTGAGAGCGCCGGTGATGTAGCCGTATCCTGCACTTTCTCGACCTATACCTTTGCAAACGCTGACTGTAAAGACGATAAGCTAGGCGAATTTGGTATCGATCCTACAACTTCGAGTAATCCGGAAACAATCGCAAACCAAATTATGACTCGTTACACTCGTACCGATAGCACGGGCGAAATGAATCCAACTAACAGCAATCCTATCGTCGTAAAGGATGGTGGCATTTGCAAGTACAACAACAGGGATAACACCTACGAGCCTTACGATAAGGAAGCCGGCGCAACCTTCGCATGCATCGGCGACACTGGCGCCAAGTATACGCACGTCAAGAACGAGAACGGTCCAGTCGCCTATATTCCGAACGATGTAAACTACTGCATGGTCAAAGGTGATACGAACAGTAACCGTACGTCCATTATTCATGCAGATGGCACACTTATTATCGGTACCAATGTCGTCTATGGTAATACGCAACGACAATATGTCGGTCAAGACACTACGGATGCTGGCATGTGTTACGAGGACCAATACAACAGCATTTCTGAAATTCCACAGTCAATCATGATTGCAAAGAAAATCATTATTAAGGGAAATGTTAAGCATGTTGATTCTTGGTTAATTGCTGATGAAATCATCACCTGTGACCCAAGTGGCAGCTGGCGTAGTGATGTTCCAATCTCTGATATTAATGCACATAACTGTAATACACAGCTCACGCTTAATGGTCCAGTTATGACTAAGAGCTTAAAGCTGTATCGTACCTACGGTTCCGGATTTACCTATGACTCACGGGGTCGCAGAGTAAGTCTAAAATCATCTCCGGCTGAAATCTTCATGATGGGTCCTGAAGTGTACCTCTGGTCATTCAACCAGGCTCAGCGCTACTCGCAGGCTACCACGACTTACGCCCGTGAGCTCGCACCAAGATACTAAAAATCAAACATGAGAAAAGGCCCGGCATAATTGCCGAGCCTTTTTTGTTGAAAGGTGCTCAGGATTGATGGTCGATACTCTCTGCAAATGCCATGGAGACTTCGTCCATGACGTGATTGGCTTCGAGAATCCTACTTTGGTCAGATGCAACAATTACCTGCAGCTGCTCGGTCATCAAGCCGGTAGCTCTGTCCAGAGTTGCCGAGACGTTTTCCTCCTTGCAGCCACGCGGATCGTGTGAATTTTCATTGTAGACCTCGATAAAGAACGAAATCTCCGTTGTTACGGTTTTCAATTCGTTATCTTTAACGATGCGGGGAGTGACGACTACCCATTTCAGGTCATCCTCGCTCCTCTTCGCACGCTTTCGTGCGGGCACCCAGAGCTTCTCGATAATTTTGTCGTAGCTTGCCACGATGCCGGGAATCACGATTTTGCGCTCAAAACTGATGTCGCTGTTTACGTGCTTTTTGACCTCCGGAGGCATATCGATTGAATATACTCGATAGGGAAGGAAGTGAATCGTGGTCCGATCCAGCTTCTGGTCGTAGTTGTACTGCATGCTGATTGTGGGATGCTCGTTCGTGATATCCATGAAGATTATCTGCGCTTCGTCCTTCGGCAGTAAGCCTTCGATAACAATCTTGGAATCCTTGACCTCCCGAATTCTTTTAATTGGCATTCTATCACCCCTTTTTTCTGTAGTGCCAACCTTATCTCGCCATACACGAGACATATTACTATTATATCACAGATAGCTTAAAAAGTCAAGATAAGGCGCCTTCGCGTAGACCGTTGAACTGTGCTATAATACCATGAGTAACAACTATCGAGAAAATGATAGATACCCACGGCGGTAATTATTAATCACGGCTACGGATACTTATTATTTTCTCGAGGAAAGGAAAATATGGATATCATAAATCCAAGCGGAAAGAAAACTTTCAGTGTGGAAACCGATTTTTGTGGTCGTCCACTTAAGCTCGAAGTCAACCGTGTTGGCTTCCGCACCACCTCTTCCGTGCTCGTAAGCTACGGCGATACCGTCGTACTTGGCTCGGTTGTAGTTGGTAGCAAGCCTGTAATGCAAGATTTCTTCCCACTCTCTATCGATTACGAAGAGAAATACTATGCTTCTGGCAAAATCAGCAGCAGCAAATTTATTAAACGCGAAGGCAAACCCTCCGACAACGCCGTTTTGGTTGGCCGTCTCATCGACCGTCCAATCCGCCCATTGTTCCCGAAGGGTTATCGCCAGGAAATCCAGGTTGTCGCTACGGTTCTTTCGATGGACCCAGGCTTCCGCCCAGATGTCATTGCTATGATCGCCGCTTCTAGCGCCCTCATGCTCGCCGGCGTGCCATTTGACGGCCCAATTGCTGGTCTCCGCATCGGTCGCGTCAACGGCGAATACAAAGCCTTCTTAACCCCAGAAGAACGCGATGCTTCCGATCTTGACCTCGTCGTTGCCGGTAAAGATTCCGGTATCACCATGGTTGAAGCTGGTGCTAATGAAGTTCCAGAAGATGTTATTATCGGTGGTCTCGAATGGGGTCTCAAGATGATTCAACCAGCTATTAAACTTCAAAACGAACTTCGCGAGAAGGTTGGCGTAGAAGAGAAGGAATACACTCTCATTTTGCCTAACGAAGAAGCTCAAGCTAAGGTTGATAAGTGGTTCGACGGTAAAATGACCGAAGATTTCCGCATCAAGAATACTATTCTTCGTGATCAGATGATTAAGGATCTCAAAGAACAGATGCATGCCGATTTCATCGCGGAAATTAGCGACGAAGAAGCTGGCGTAACTGACGATATGGACGACGAGGCTAAACTCGCCGCCAAGACTGCTTATTACGAAGCTAACGGCAAAGCTGATTACTCCGAAGCCTTCGAGCTCGCTGTTAAACATGATGTTCGCAAACATATTATTGAAGACGGTATTCGCCCAGATGGTCGCAAGCTCAACGAGGTTCGCCCACTCAGCTCGCAGGTTGGCATTTTGCCACGCACGCATGGTTCCAGCCTCTTTACTCGTGGCGTCACCCAGGCTATGAACATTGTCACTTTGGCACCACTTAGCTACGCACAGCTCGTTGACACGATGGAAGTTACCGACGGTACTCGTCGCTATATGCATCACTATAATGCTCCTGGCTACACCGTTGGTGAAGTTAGTCGCATTGGCAGCCCAGGACGCCGCGAAATCGGCCATGGCTACCTTGCCGAGCGTGCCCTTATGCCAGTTTTGCCATCCGAAGAGGAATTCCCATATGCTATCCGTAGCGTCACCGAGATTATGTCTCAGAACGGTTCCACTTCAATGGCCGCTACTTGTAGCTCCTGTCTCGCTTTGATGGACGCAGGTGTCCCACTTAAGCGCCCAGTCGCTGGTGTCGCTATGGGTCTCATGATGGACGGCGATAAGCCATACGTCCTTACTGATCTTATGGACGCCGAGGACTTTGCTGGCGATATGGACTTTAAGGTTACTGGTACTACCGAAGGCATTACGGCTCTCCAGATGGATATGAAAGTCCACGGTCTTCCAGTTAGTGTTTTGTCCGAAGCCATCAAGAAAGCTCATGATGGCCGCATGTTCATCATGAAGCACATGCTTAGCGTACTTGATGGTCCACGTGATCACATCAGCCCATATGCGCCACGCATTGAAAAGCTCATGATTAGCCCAGACAAGATCGGTACGGTCATTGGTAAGGGTGGTGAAACCATCAATAAGATTACCGCCGAAACTGGCGCCGAAATTAACATCGAAGAGAATGGTCTCATCACAGTTTCCGCTGCCGATAACGATAAAATCACCAAGGCGCTCGACTGGATTAAGTCCCTCGTTGAGGAACCGGAACCAGGGAAGATCTACAAAGGTAAAGTTGTCACCATTAAAGATTTCGGTGCCTTCGTGAACATCTTGCCAGGCATTGACGGCATGCTTCATATTTCGCAGATTAGCGACAAGCGTCTCGAAAAAGTCACTGATGCACTTCAGGTTGGCGATGAGATCAATGTTCGCCTTGATGCTATCGATGAAAAAGGTCGTCTCAGCCTCTCTATGAAGGGCGTCGACCAAAAGATTTAGGCCACACGAAGCTTAATTTAAGCAAAAAATGCTCGTTCAAGTGCGAGCATTTTTGCTATAATGAAAGTGGATATAATTAAATGGAGTAAATATGGCGGAAGCTACAAACAAACCGGTGGTGGACCCGGTTAAAATGCCTAAAATAAAAACTAATGCTAAGACTTTAGCTCACCTGAACACCTGGGCTATCGCTCTTTCATCGTTCCTTGGGTTCTTCCTAATCTTTGCGGCAATTTCGTCCTTCACTAAAGAATGGGCGTTCATGCCAGCTCTTAAACAAATCATTCCATTTGGCGCAACTAACTCAACGCTAGCAATGAGCGTTCCGTATACGCTGTTCTTAGCGCTTACTGCTTTAGGTTTTGGCCTCTATGGCATTATCACCATTGGTAAGATTACTGACGCTGAAGCACTCAAGAAAGCCTGGAAGAATGTCTCCAAGTTGATGTTCTCCTTTGTGGCTATCTATACAGTTTATCTTGTAGCCCTCATTATCGGCTCGCTTGTACTTATCGGCGTAAGCGGTAAAACTTACTACAAAGATACTCAGAAAATCGTCTGGCTCTATCAGTTCCTCCCAAGCTTCCTCATGTGCCTTGCTGCAGGCGGCATCGCCTTCCTCGCTAAGACTATTGCTGATGGCAAAACTGCCAACGCTCGCGTTGCTAGCTTCATCGGCATCGGTATCAGCGGCGTAGCATTCATCTTGATGTTCATCGCTCTCATGGTATCCATCTACGGAAACTAGATCAACTAATAATAAAATCCGGCCCTGAAAATGGGCCGGATTTTTTATGGTATAATTATCTTATGGCAAAAAAGCGAGGTAGAAAGAAAAAAGAAGAAATCGCCAACAAGCATGAATTACCTGGCGGTTTTTGGCGCCAAATTATGGCGTTCTTGATGATTGTTTTAGCAATTCTATTGATTGTGTCGTGGCTCGGCAGTGGCGGTATCGCCCTCCAGAAGACCGACGAGTTCTTAATGAAGATTTTTGGCTATACCAAATATCTCTTTCCGTTTATCTTAGTCTATCTTTCAGTATTAATCTTCCGCGCTCCAGATAACCGCGTCGATCCAAGCGTTTGGGTAGCATCCGTGTTAATTATCTTCTGGTTCTGCGGTATTTTCGGCGTTCCATCCTACGGCAAAGCTGTTCAAACTGGCGGCATGATTGGCGAAAGCATGAACAGCGTCATGGTTAAGAATCTCGATCAGCCAGTCTCCATCTTGATTTATGTCGTATTAATTATTATTACCGCGCTCTTCATGTATGCCGAAACTCCAGCTGCACTATTCCGCAAAATCGGTTCGATGTTTAAGACTAAAGAAACCGAAGATGCCGAGAATGCGAATGTTATTCGCCGCACCAAAGCTGCTGCGAACGATGACGGTATGCGCAACTTTAAGGTCAATTCGAACGTCGAAATCGTCGACAATAGCAAGAAAGAAAAGAAGGGCTTGCTCGTTAAAAATTCTGATAAAGTCGAGAAAGTTGTCGAAGAGCCAACTGCGCTCATTTCTGTAAGCGATCCAAACTGGAAGATGCCACCAATGGATCTTCTCAACAAGAAGCATTCTCCAGCCGATCCTGGCGACACGCATAGTAACGCTGCTACGATTAAGGATACGCTCGAGCAGTTCGGCATCGACGTGGAAGTCGAGGGCGCCAACGTTGGCCCGCGTATTACGCAATATACTTTACGTCCACCGGCAGGTGTGAAAGTCAGTAAAATCGCTCAGCTCGACCGTGAGCTATCGCTTAGCCTAGCGAAGGAAAAAATTCGCATCGAGGCGCCAATTCCTGGCACTCGCGCCGTCGGTATTGAAATTCCGAATAACAAAGCTGCTAGCGTTGGCCTCCATGAGCTACTTAAGTCTAGCGAATGGAGTAAGATGATTATCGAAAAACCGCTTGCTTTTACGGTCGGTAAGGATATTTCCGGTCACGTCATTCTTGGCAACTTGGCTAAGATGCCACACCTTCTCATTGCCGGTACTACCGGTTCTGGTAAGTCCGTCATGACTAACACTTTGATTATGTCGATGCTTTACCATAACTCTCCGGCCGACTTGAAGCTTATCATTATCGACCCGAAGCAGGTTGAAATGGCAGCGTACGACGGTATCCCGCATCTTCTTTCGCCGATTATTACTGACGTTACGGAAGCACTTAGCTCAATGGAATGGGCAGTTAAGGAAATGGAGCGCCGCTATACCGAAATGAAGAACGCGCGCGTCAAGAACATTATCGATTATAACGCCAAGATGTCGCAGTCAGGCGAAACCGTCACGATTACTGATGAGAACGATAACGAGCAGAAGCACGATAACGGCAAGATGCCATATATCGTAATCATCGTCGATGAGATGGCGGACCTTATGATGATGGCGGGGAAGGAACTTGAGAATCGCATCGTCCGCATAGCCCAGAAAGGCCGTGCTGCTGGCATTCACCTCGTACTTGCTACGCAGCGTCCAGAAGTTAAGGTCGTTACTGGCTTGATTAAAGCCAACATTCCGGGTCGCATCGCATTCGCAGTCAATAACAACACTGACTCTCGCGTTATGCTCGATATGGGTGGCGCCGAGAAGCTTCTTGGCTCAGGTGATATGTTGTTCCTTACAACCGAGATGATGGGTAAACCTGTGCGTGTCCAGGGTGCCTTCGTCAGCGATGCCGAAATTGGTGCCGTGACCGACTATTTGCGTCAGCAAGCTCCAGCCGACTATAATCCGGAAGTCACATCGCAGTCTGTTGCGATTGGCGGCAAGGGTTCCAGTATCGGCATGGATTTTGGTCCAAGTGGTGGCGACACGACCCGTCAAGCAGCTGAGATCGCGCTCCGCGAGGGTAAGATTTCCACTTCGCTCCTGCAGCGTCGTTTGCATGTCGGTTACGGACGTGCGGCTGCAATCATTGATGAACTCGTCGAAAAAGGCGTAGTTAGCAGTGAATCCGGCGGCGGCAACCGCGGCCGCGACGTGCTTATCTCTTCTATGGACGAGTATCCAGATTAGTGATAAGATAACAATTATGAAGTTAAGTCAATCATTTACTAAAACTACCAAAACTGCACCGGCTGACGAAGTTAGTAATAGTGCGAAATACCTTTTGCGTGCTGGCTATATCTATAAGGAAATGGCCGGAGTATATGATTACTTACCACTAGGCATGCGTACGCTCGACAAGATTATGAACGTCATCCGCGAAGAAATGAACGCGATTGGCGGCGAAGAGCTTCGTATGACTAGCCTTCAACCAAAGGAAGCTTGGGATGCAAGTGGCCGTTGGGACGATAAGGTTATGGACGTCTGGTTCAAAACTAAGCTTAACGCTGGTGGCGAACTCGGCCTTGCTCCTACCCACGAAGAGCCATTTACGCGCCTTATGAAAACGTATATTTCAAGCTATAAGGATCTTCCGCTTTACGTTTATCAATTCCAAACTAAGTTCCGTAACGAGTTACGTGCTAAATCCGGCATTATGCGTACGCGCGAATTCATGATGAAGGACCTATATAGCTTCAGTAAAACCCGTGAGGAGCACGACAAGTTCTATGAAACTGTCGCAGCAGCTTACCTTAAAATCTTTGATCGTTTAGGAATCGGTGATTGTACTTTCCGTACTTTCGCAAGCGGTGGTTCGTTTAGTCAGTTTAGTGATGAATTTCAAACTATTTGCGATGCTGGCGAGGATATTATCTACCTCGACCGCGAAAAGAAGATTGCCGTCAATGAAGAAGTCTATAATGATGAAACCTTAAAAACTCTCGGTCTAGATAAGGCCAAACTCGAGCAGGTTAAAGCCGCTGAGGTCGGCAATATCTTCACCCTTGGCTATAAATATTCCGACGCACTCGATCTTTGTTTCAATGACGAGGAAGGGAAGCGCCAAAAAGTATTTATGGGCAGTTATGGTATTGGACCAAGTCGCGTCATGGGCGTTATCGCTGAAAAATTGAGCGACGATAAGGGTCTCGTCTGGCCAGTCGAAGTCGCACCGTATAAATATTATATTGTCGGTATCGGCGAAGCCGGAGAAGCGAAAGCAGCCGAACTTCACGATTTAGCTCCAGAAGACGTCATCCTCGACGATCGTAAAAACGCCCGCACTGGTGAGAAATTCGCCGATGCGGAACTCATGGGGATTCCATACCGCGTCGTAGTCAGCGACAAAACTTTAGCGGAAAATAAAGTCGAACTTAAAAATCGTTCAACAAATGAAACAAAACTCTTGACCTTGGAAGAGTTTGTTAGTAAACTTTCTTAGAAATAATTATTACCAACATCCTGTTTTTTGTGTGGGAAAAGGAGATAAGTTATGGCTAAGACAGTTAGTATTACAGAGGAAGGTCGCAAAGACCTCGAAAACGAACTCGAACAACTTATTGCACGCCGCCCTGAAATTGCCGAAAAAATCGCCCTTGCGCGTTCTTACGGTGATTTGAGCGAGAACGAAGATTATTCTGCCGCTCGTGGCGAACAAAAGGTTGTCGAAGGGCGCATTTTAGAAATTCAAGACATTCTATTGCATGCCAAAATCATTAAAGGTGGCAAGAAGCAGAAAGTCGATATGGGTAGTGTTGTTACACTCGAAACGAGTGGTAAGACCAACACTTACACTCTCGTTGGCGCTGTAGAAGCTAACCCGCTTGAAGGCAAAATTAGCAATGAATCACCGATCGGCCAAGCCATATTCGGCAAAAAGGTTGGCGAAGAAGTCACCTTGCCAAATGGCAAAACATTCAAAGTGGCCGCCATTAATTAATGAATTTCCAAAACGCGTCGAGAATCAAAAACCGGCGCGTTTTTATATGCGCAATAATCAATTAAAAAAGGAAATTTAAAATGACAAAACATGATAGCAAGCAGCGTCGTAAGTCGGTTGCGAAGCGCACGCTGTACTACTATTGGCAAAGTTCCAAAAAATACAAATGGTACGCTTTAGGCTCTTTCATTTCCACGCCTATTGTCGTATTTATTCGCACCGCAGCAATCCCGCTGATAACCGCCAACATGATTGACGCAATTTCAGCTGGATTAAGTAACGACGAAATCATCCCAGTGCTATTACCGCAGGGCATTGCCCTAGTCGCGCTGTATCTCTTCGGTAGTGCAATCTTGGGCTGGTTCCGCGTTTACTGGATATGGAAATTCGAACTTCTCGCACTCTTCGATTTAGGACGAGTTTGTTTTGATGCTGTCAGTGAACAATCGATGCAGTTTCACAGTGATCGCTTTTCTGGCTCGCTGGTTTCGCAAACCAACAAATTTATCAGCTCACTTGAACGCTTCTTTGATTTAATGATCTTCGAAGTGCTGTGGCTCGTTTCCATGATTACTTTCATCATGATCGTTCTCTTTGGTCGTGCACCGCTATTTGCGGCAATACTATTGGGCTTAATTGCCATCTATGTTCTTTGCTCGGCATTAACTTTCAAGAAAATCACTCATCTCAGCAAAGAGCATGCCGAAAGTGAAACCAAGCAGACCGGCCAATTGGCGGACTCAGTATCGAATATTCTTTCCGTTAAGTCGTATGGTCGCGAGGAGCACGAACGTCGTCGTTATGCCAACTTCAACCGTGCCACATATAATACCGGTATGGCCGAAATGAAAGCGACTATGCATCGTGATTTAGCCTTTAACTTGGTTAACATCAGCATTGTGGCCGCGTTGGTAGCCTTCATGATGGCCGGCGTGCCAGTATTTGGCCTCTCCGTGTCGACCTTAATATTGATCGTGAGCTATTCTATCAGCATCCTGAACGGCCTTTGGGATGTGAATGGCATCTTCAAAAACCTCAACCGCACATTTGGTGATGCTTACGAGATGACACTGATTCTCGATACGCGCAATGATGTCGTCGATCACCGCGGCGCAAAGCCACTCAAAGTTAAACATGGCGTCATTGATTTCGAAAAAATCACCTTCAAACATCATGATGCCAAAACGCCAATCTTCAACGATTTCTCGTTGCGCATTAAAGCCGGCGAACGCGTGGGCTTAGTTGGTATTTCTGGCTCTGGTAAAACCACATTAACCAAATTGCTTTTGCGCTTCGCGGATGTTGACAGTGGGGAAATCCTAATTGATGGCCAAAACATCAGCGAGGTTCAACAGGTGTCTCTGCGCGAGAATATTGCCTACGTCCCGCAGGAAACCACGCTCTTCCATCGCTCCATTGCTGAAAACATTGCCTACGGTAAGCCGGATGCTACCCAGAAGGAAATTGAGCGCGCCGCCAAACTTGCGAACGCGCATGAATTCATCCAAGAGTTGCCAAATGGCTACGAAACATTAGTCGGCGAGCGCGGCATCAAGCTTTCTGGCGGCCAGCGTCAACGTGTCGCAATCGCACGCGCAATCCTCAAAGATGCACCAATTCTTGTGCTCGATGAGGCGACTTCGGCACTAGACTCCGAATCCGAAGCGCTCATTCAGGATGCGCTCGAGAAGCTCATGAAAGGTCGCACCAGTATCGTAGTAGCACATCGTCTCTCCACGATTGCTAGTATGGACAAGATTGTAGTGCTCGATGACGGCAAGATCGTCGAACAAGGAAGCCATCACGCTCTTATCAAGCGTGGCGGCGCCTACAGCCAACTTTGGTCTCGCCAATCGGGCGCATTCCTAGAAGAAAAATAAGCTATAATAAAGCCAGAATGATGCACAAAATCATAATCGTTATTCTGGCTTTATTGGCTTTGGGCGGGATTTTTGCCTTAGGCCAAACGTTACTATTTGGACGCGAAGTAAAAGAAGTTATCGACGAGAACATTGTACCGGTTAAAACCGCAGAAGAAATCTTGAACGAAGAAGTTGAAGCGGAATTACAATTAATGACACTCGATCAGAAAATCGCTCAATTATTAATTGTTGATGCGCCAAGACTTGTAATTAGTGATCAGCTTACAGAGCGGCTCGCGACTGCGCCGTATGGTGGTTTTATACTCATGGGCAGCAGTTTCGGTACGCTTTCCGAAACGCGCGCGTTTATTCAGCAATTGCGCGAAAAAAGTGCCTACCCGTTAATTATTTCTACCGACCAAGAGGGCGGAAACGTGCAGCGCTTGCAGAGCATCTCTTCGCCAAAAGCTACCAATATCCCTTACATGTCGCAACTTGGTTATATCGGCTCAATGGATTTGACACACAAGGTTGGCAAAGTTGTTGGTGACGAGTTGAGCGCGGTCGGTATTAACGTTGACTATGCGCCCGTACTTGACGTCAATTCAAATCCGCGTAATCCAATTATTGGCAAACGTAGCTTCTCGAAAGATCCAACCATTACTTATAAAATGGGGATTGCCTTTGCGGAAGGCCTCGCCGAAGATCATGTCACGGCCGTCTATAAACATTTTCCGGGGCATGGCGACACGTCGGTCGATTCGCACATTAGCCTCCCAATTGTTAATAAAACTCGTGCCGAATTAGACGCAATCGAGCTCGTGCCGTTCAAAGAAGCCATTAAATCTGGCGCCGAGATAATAATGGTCGCCCACATCGCGCTCCCAAAAATCACTAACGATATGACCCCAGCTTCGCTCTCGTATAAAATTACTACCGAATTATTACGCAACGAGCTCGGCTATAAAGGTCTTGTCATTACGGATGGTCTCAATATGGGCGCACTTACAAAGAATTATAACGAAGCAGATATTTATTGGCGCGCTATTGATGCCGGTGCCGATTTGCTCTGCCTTCCGACTAATCCTGAGCTTGCCATTTCCAGTATTAAATCTCATATTTCCGAGCAGCGCATCGACGAATCTGTCCGCCGAATTCTGCATTACAAGCTCGGCTCAATGTCGAAATGGCAATTACTGGATGAATCATATTTCGCCAACGCCGAAAACCAAGCTATCGTCAACCAAGTCAAATAAAGCCTGCGCTCGACTAGATTGCGAAAAAATGTTATGATTTAAGATATGGCAACTCTTAAAGATTTTCGCGATGAAAGACTTCGCAAACTAAACGAACTCCGGGCGGAGGGTATTGATCCGTATCCAGCACATTCTAACCGTAATACTAAAATCGGGGATATCCTTAAGAGTTACGATAAGTATGCCGACAAGGACGTTTGTGTTGCCGGCCGAATTGCCAGCATACGTAGCTTTGGCAAGCTCGCTTTTGTTGTAATCGCCGATGATTCTGGTCAGATTCAAATCTTCCTCAAAGACGATGCTGCTAAGTTTACGAAAAAGCTCGACACGGGTGATTATCTTGAGGCCTCCGGCAAAGTCGGTCGCACTAAAACTGATGAGATTTCTGTTTTCTGCGACATGCCACGTTTGCTTACGAAAGCTTTGCGTCCGCTTCCTGGCCGTGATGGCTTTACCAATAAGGAAGAGCGTCTCCGTCGTCGCTATGTCGATATGGCGGTCAATCCAGAAGTGCGCGAGCGCTTCATTCGTCGCTCTAAATTCTGGACCGCTACGCGCCAATTTTTAAACGATCATGGCTTTGTTGAAATCAACATTCCTGTACTCGAAGTTACCACTGGCGGTGCCGATGCTAACCCATTTGTCACCCATATGGACGCGCTTGACCAAGATTTCTATCTTCGCATTTCGCACGAACTTCCGCTTAAGCGTTTGATTGGTGGTGGTTATGAGCGCGTTTACGATATTGGTCCACGTTTCCGCAATGAGGGCATGGACGAAGAACATCTTCCAGAGCACGTCGCCATGGAATCCTATGCCGCTTACCAAGATTACATCGAGGGTATGGACCTCTATGAAGAGATGATTAAATATGTCTGTATGCAGACTTGGGGTACGCTCCAATTCGAACATGACGGCATGAAAGTTGACCTCGATTGCAAATGGCCACGCATTGCCTTCGCGGACATTTTGAAAGAAAAGTTCGACGTTGATGTCTTTAATCCTGATATGGACAAAATCAAAGGCATTCTGCGCGCGCATCAAGTTAAATTTGACGAAAATGCCCAGGCTTCACGCCTCCTCGATTATCTCTGGAAGATCATTCGCAAGGAATCGGCTGGTCCATTCTGGCTAATTCATGAGCCAGTGGAGCTTTCGCCGCTCGCCAAGCGCCATGCTGAGGACCCACGCGTTACTGAGCGCTTCCATCCAGTCATTTTCGGCACCGAGATGGGCAACGGCTTCTCTGAATTGAACGACCCAATCGACCAGCTCGAACGCTTCCAGCGTCAGCAAGCCATGCGCGATGCCGGCGACGACGAAGCGCAGATGCTCGATATGGACTTTGTTGAAATGCTTGAATATGGCATGCCGCCAACTTGTGGTTGGGGAAACTCTGAGCGCAATTTCTGGCTCTTCGAAGGCGTTTCCGCTCGCGAAGGCGTGCCGTTCCCACCAATGCGCAGGGAAGAATAGCGCTTAAGCTTGACTTTTAGGCCAAAGTGTGCTATAATAGAAATATGTATGCGTCATCTGTAAGGGTGGCGCATTTTTATTGCACTCGTGCTTTTTTCTTGCTTTGATTCGGCCTAATATGAGCACATGAATTATTACAAAACCGACCTAAATCACCCGTTCTTGCGTCAAATGATCAAATATCCAGAGATGCCATCCGAGCTCTGAATTCGCGGTCATCTTCCGAATACTGAGCCGCGTCCGCGTGCTATTGCTATAGTCGGTAGTCGCCGCTGCACGAAGTATGGTGAGCAGGTGGCATACGAAGCGGCATATCAACTAGCCAAGCTCGGGATAATAATCGTGAGTGGTCTGGCTTACGGCATCGATACTTGCGCGCATCGTGGCTGTCTAGACGCCGGGGGTATCACGATAGCAGTACTCGGCACACCAATCGACCAGATCCACCCTCGCTCCAATGAGCAACTCGCCGAGCGCATTCTTGAGCGCGGTGCGATAATTTCTGAGCTCCCGAGCGGTGCGGCCGTTCATGCTTTCAATTTTTCTTTTCGAAATCGCATCGTAGCGGGGCTTGCCGACGCCACACTAATTGTTGAGGCGGCAGACAAATCGGGTACCATGAGCACAGCCAAGTATACTGATGATCAAAATAAATCTATATATGCCGTACCGGGTGACATCAACCATCCGATGTCTAAAGGTTGCAACCGCCTAATCCAGGAAGGCGCCATGGTGTATACTGAGCCGAGCGACTTGATGTATGAATTTCATATTGAAGGGCGCAGTGCCAAGGTTCGTGATTATCTTGCCTGTTCGCCAGAAGAGCAACTGATTATTTGCGCTATAGACCGCGGCAAGAATCGCGATGAGGATATTATTTCTGAGACTGGTTTAAGCCCAGCCGTTTTTACGAGCAATACCACGATGTTGCAGCTCAAAAACTTAATAAAATCCATCGGAAACGGCGAGTGGGCCCTTGTCTAGAATTATGCTTGTGCTAAAATATAATCAGATAATAAGGTCAAAAAGGGCATCATACAAATGGCTAACAAAGTTATGATCGTTGGAACCGGAAATGTCGGCATGAGCTACGGCTATGCCCTCGTCCACCAACGTACAAATGTAAATGAATTAATCCTCGTCGACATTAACGCCGACGATGCTGAAGGTGAAGCGATCGATCTTCGCGATACACTCGCTGTTTCGCCAGCTTATCTCAAGGTCCGCAGTGGCACTTACGCCGATGCAACTGATTGCGATTTGATTGTCATCACTGCAGGTGTTCCGCAGAAACCAGGCGAAACTCGCATGGATCTTCTCAAGAAGAACGCAGCTATCTTTAAGGATATGATTGGTCAAATCATGGCTTCTGGCTTTGATGGTATTTTCCTCGTCGTCAGCAACCCAATGGATGTTTTAACTTACCTCACTTGGCGCTATTCTGGTTTGCCATCTGAACGCGTGATCGGTTCCGGTACAGTGCTCGATTCAGCCCGTCTCCGCTTCCGCTTGAGCCAGCGTCTTCATGTTCATCCAAAGAACGTTCACGCTTATCAAGTTGGTGAGCATGGTGATACTGAGTTCGCTATCTGGAGCAGTGCAAACGTTGGTTGCCAGCCAATCATGGATCTTATTCCAAAAGATGAACTCAACGAAATCGAAGATTATGCTCGCAAAGAGGCTTACACGATTATCGAGAAGAAGGGCGCTACCTACTATGGTATCGGTAGCTGTCTAGCTGCTATTACTAACTGTATTCTCAATGATGAGAATCGCATCCTTTCCGTCAGTAGTTACGATGAATTGAGCGGTACCTACAACGGTTATCCATCCGTCGTTGGTCGTAATGGCGTTGTGCGCCGCATCGGCCTTGGCCTTAGTGACGAAGAAAAAGAAAAATTCAATATCACAGTTTCGACCTTAAAGGCCGCCATCAAGGAAGTCGAAGAGGGCGAATAATAGTTAGCCATTCAGAGCACCCCCGTCCAAAGGGGGTGCTTTTTGTCGGATGATGATATAATAATCAATTATGGAATTATTTTATATTATTATTCTCTTGGCAATCTTTGCCGAGACGAGCGCGCTGACGGTTAAAACCTTCGCCACGAAGGCCAACCGTGTCGGCCAAAAAGCGCGCCGTAAGCTATTTGTCGACACATCAACTTTAATGGACGGACGGATTCTGTCGGTTGCTAAGACTGGTTTCCTGGGCGATGAGATACTTATTCCGCGCTCAGTTATTCGCGAGTTGCAACTGCTCGCGGACGGTAACGATAGCGAAAAACGCGCCCGGGCTCGCTTCGGCCTCGACGTTGTAAATGAGCTAGAGCGCGTCGAGCTCGCTACGGTTGAGATTTTTGCTGACGAACTTGGCCGTACAAAGGTGGACGAACGTCTTCTCGAGCTCGCCAAAGAATACAGAGGTATTATTTTAACCAATGACTTTAATCTCATTAAGGTCGCAACCGCAGAGCATATCGACGCGATTAATATCAATGATCTCGCTCAGAGCCTTCGCAGTGAATATCTGCCGGGTGATCGTATTTCAATCAAAATCATTAGCGTCGGCAGCAACCCGCATCAAGGCGTTGGCTATTTACCAGATGGCACTATGGTTGTCGTGGATGAAGCGGAGAAGTTTGCTGGCAAGAATCTGCTGGTAGAAGTTGAATTTGTCCGCTACTTGCAGACGAGCGCTGGTAAGATGATGTTTGCTAAACTTGCCCCGCACAATAATCCGCAGAAACAGCAAAAAAGAAATCATCAAAACGGCCGCAAGAATAATCGCAACAAAAAGAATCTATAAAAAAATCCCCCTCTTGAAAGGGGGATTTTTGCTATCTTGTTGCCGTCGTGACGTAGCCGCCAACGTCCGTGATGCGGAAGCTAATATTCTTTGGTTCAGTTGTGGTTTCGTAAGTAATTGTGCCACCTTCGGCGCTCATCGATCCGCTCTTTACGAGCGTGCCATTCACGCGTAACTCATAGCTCGAAAGCTTGAAGGTACCAAAGGCTGCCGTAGCCGTGACTGTCCAGTGACCTTCGTCTTCTTCGGTTTCGCCTGGAGCACCAGTGTATGCCACCGTTGCTACTGGTCTCTTATCGGTACACTTATGAACATCATCTTCGTTTTCCGTATCGTAATCAGTCGACACTAACTCATCTTTCTGGGTCATTGGATCCCAAATTTTGCTGACAGTTACATTAACACGCGTTTCGGCTGGCGTACAATCGGTCGCTACTTTGCGGCTAATAGAGTCGAACGTCATATCTTCGTTCGAGACGCCGCTATTTTTCTGATTATACCAGCTTGGCCAGACGTCATTCTTGCCGTTGATCGTAGCGCGCTTCATGCCAGAAGGCATTGGGATTTCATCGCCTGGATTCCATTTTCCTTCAGGCTGCAGAACTTCTTGATGAACACGATCGATATATGCTGCGCTAATCTTCCAAGCTACCGTGTGACTATCGTTTCTGAGGACGCGACCATCGTGGTTACCATTCCAGATTGCCGTTGCGAGAGCTGGTGAGTAATTCAAAACCCAAGAGTCTTTTGCGCGACCAGCACCGTTTTCGGTGGTACCGGTCTTAGCGGCGAGTTTAACCTTGCTGCTATAGAAACCAGCTGCGTAAGAAGAGCTACCCCATACAAAGCGGCGCGCTTCAGCATCGGAAAGAATGCTGGTAGTCATATAAGCGGTCTGTTCATCAACAACGCGTGTACCTTGGTTATCTACCCAAGAATCAATTACGTCACCGGAACCATTCTTAACTTCTAGCCAGTAGACAATATCCTTATAAACGCCGCCACGAGCAAGAGAAGCGTAGGCGTTAGCGTGCTCAACTGGGCGAACGCCACAACCACCGCCGATTGCCATGGATAGACCGGCTACTTCGCCATTGGCACAGTAAGATTTGTCACCGAGGGCATGTGCAACCTTCAAGCTATTCTCGATGCCATTAATATATAGTGCTTTTACGGCCGGAATATTCAAGGAGCCAGCGAGTGCTTGGCGGAAAGTAATATTGCCATAGAAGCGACCAGTAGCGTTGCGGAGGAGACATTTGCCAACCGTGCCTTTGCAATATATTGCATCGATATTCTTATCGGCAATGATTGAACCTGCGGCATAGTTGACGCCATCGCGTTGCATGAAGAGTGGCGTATAGTCGAGAATCGGCTTAATCGTTGAGGCCGGCTCAAGCAGGGAGGTTGTGGCGTTTACCTGGCCATAACCTTGCTTGTGCCAGTCGTAGCTACCGACCATTGCGATAACCTGACCAGTTTCAACATCAAGTGAGACAAGACAGGCGTTATCGGAGCCGTTGATGTAGAAATACTGAGAACCTTCGTAAATTGCCGCTTCGGCAATCCTTTGTGCTGGTAAATCAAGAGTGGTCTTAATCGTGAAGCCACCTTCGCGCATAGTCTTGATGCCATACTTTGCCTCAAGCTGAGCTTTAACTTCGAGCACGAACCATGGCGCGATAATATTGTCATACTGGTTTTCTTCAGGTTTAATCTTGGCCAATATATCAATAGCTTTCGCTTCTTCAGCCTGTTCTTTGGTGATGTAACCCATTTCGGCCATCACGTCGAGCGTATGGTCTTTGCGCCAGATCAACTTATCGTGACCAGCAATATTGTATGGGTTAAGTACGCCTGGGTTGTTCGGAATTGAAGCGAGCAATGCCGACTCGGCCAAATCGAGATCCTTTGCGCTCTTACCAAAGTAGGTTTGCGCGGCCGATTCGACACCGTTACGACGACCACCATAAGGAGACTGGTTGAGATACAGGGTAATAATCCGTTCCTTGTCGTACATCTTCTCGATTTCAATCGCGAGAATCATTTCCTTAATCTTACGCGGCAAACCGGATGCATCACGCTTGCTGGCCTCATCGGAGAAGTAGACCTGCTTAATTAACTGCTGGGTCAAGGTTGAACCACCCTGAACTTGTCCGCGCTGAATCAAAGTCACGTAAGCGGCACGTAGCAAGCCGCCGAAATCGATACCGATGTGGTTATAGAAGTTTCTATCCTCAATAGCGACCGTAGCTTGGCGCATATAAGTTGAAATATCATCGCCGTCCACGACGAGACGATAGTCACCGCTACCTTTATCTTCCCAAAGTACGTTGCCGTTGCGGTCAAGATAGGTATTAACAGTATTTTGAACGCGATTTGCGAGTGCCTCGAGATCAATTTCGGCCAAGTCTTTTTTAAAGTAAAGGAAAAGACCGCCGATGCCAATAATAATAATTAATATTAACGCGGCAAAAATTTTCAGAATGGTAAAGAGGCCGCGTTTTGAGAAGATTGCCTTAAGCACGCGATCAGGACGGAGCCTTGCAAAGAAACGTAGAATTGGATTCTTTGGTAGCTTCGCCAGTTCTTCGGCTTTTTTACGCGCACGCGCATCTTCGCGCACCTTGCGTTTGTAAGCCAAATTGGAATATAAGCTCATTCCGGATTTGCTGGATTTCTTCGCTTTTTTAGCCTTTTCAGACTTGTCTTCCTTCTTAGCCTTGCTAACACTTTTTAGCTTACTAATAGGATTTCTAGTTCTAGCCGAGGTCTTCTTTACCTCTGCTTTTTCTCTTGCTTTAGCGATATCTTCAGCTTTGACGATATCCTTATTAACCCTCTTAGCCTTCACGGCTCCGGGTTTACTCGCAGTTTTTCCCTTTACCATTACTTCATTATACACCATTCGCCCAGGTCTTGGCGAGAAAACACAAGCATTTTACATCATCTGTTATTTAGGTTAAAATATTACGTATTATGAGTCACTATGAGCCATTAAAAATAGAAGAAAAATGGCAAAAGCGCTGGGAAGAAGAGAAGCCTTTTGCCGCCAAAGACAACGATAAACGGCCAAAGATGTATCTAGCCGAGATGTTCCCATATCCATCTGGAGCGGGCCTTCACGTCGGACACGTCCGCAACTTTAGCATCGTCGATTGTCTAGCGCGCTTCTATACTCAGCAAGAAATGAATGTCTTGCGTCCATTTGGCTACGATACTTTTGGCCTTCCAGCCGAAAACTACGCCATTAAAACCGGCATTGCGCCACAAGATGTGACAATTACTAATATTGATAATTTTCGTAAGCAGGCCAAACGCTTAGGCTATGCTATCGATTGGGATCGCGAAGTAAACACGTCCGATCCGAATTATTATAAATGGACTCAATGGTGCTTCCTTCAGCTCTTTAAAAAAGGACTCGCATATCAAAAAGAATCATATCAATGGTGGTGCCCAGTCGATCAGACCGTGCTTGCTAACGAACAAGTAGAAAACGGTTGCTGCTGGCGCTGTGGTCATGAAGTTGAAAAGAAAAAGATGAAGCAGTGGTTCTTCAAGATTACTGCCTATGCCGATGAATTGCTCGATGAAATTGACTCACTTGATTGGCCAGAAAAAATCAAAGTCATGCAGAAGAACTGGATTGGCCGCAGCGAAGGTGCCGAAGTTGATTTTCAAATCGCCGAATCGGGCGGTAAAATTACAGTCTTTACGACTCGCCCCGACACGATTTTTGGTTCAACCTTCATGGTACTTGCTCCAGAAAACGAATTAATTGACGAATTAGTTAACGATGATACGCGCGAAGCAGTCGAAAAATATTGCAAGCAAGCGTTAAAGAAATCCGAAATTGAACGCCAAGAGAACAAAGAGAAGACCGGCGTATTCACTGGCTCATATGTTATTAACCCGGCAACCGGCAAAGAAATGCCAGTCTGGGTAGCCGATTATGTTTTAAGCGGCTATGGCACTGGCGCCGTGATGGGCGTTCCAGCCTGCGATGAACGCGATTATCAATTTGCAACTAAATTTGAATTACCAATCGTTAAAGTCATTGAGAAACCGGAAAACTCTACCGACGATTCACCATGCTATGCTGGCGAAGGCGAAATGGTCAACTCTGGCCCATTTAGCGGTAAGCAGAGTAGTGAAGTGCGCGAGCAAATTAACGATTGGCTCGAGCAACAGGGAATCGGCCACAAAAAGGTTACTTACCGCATGCGTGACTGGTTGATTTCTCGTCAGCGCTACTGGGGCTGCCCAATTCCGATTGCCTATGACAAAAAAGGCAATCCGCATGCTATCCCAGAAGATCAACTTCCGGTAATGTTGCCGAAGATTGATGATTATAAACCAGATTCTACCGGTCGCAGCGCGCTTGCAAAATGTGACGAATTCTTGAAAGTTACAATTAATGGCGAAGAAATGACTCGCGAAACCGATACGCTCGATGGCTACGCCTGCTCGAGCTGGTACCTCTGGCGCTATACTGATCCACACAATGATAAAGCGGCTTGGGACAAGAAAATTGTTAATTACTGGGCACCACTTGATGTATATTGCGGTGGCGACCATGCCGTAGCGCACTTGTTGTATGTTCGCTTCTGGTGTAAGTTCTTTGCCGACGAAGGTTACTTAGGTTTCCGCGAGCCAATCAAACGCTTACTTTACAACGGCTACATTAATGCCCCAGACGGCAAGAAAATGTCAAAGTCCAAAGGTAACGTTATTGATCCACTTGACGTAATTGATCAAGGTTACGGCGCCGATACGCTCCGTACTTATGAATTATTCATTGGTCCATACGATCAGAAGGCTACTTGGAGCACAGAAGCTATTGGTGGCGTCTATCGCTTCATGAATCGTTGCTGGACGCTCGTGTTCGATAGTAAGTTGAATACTGAAGATAAGAATATTGCTTATCGTCATAAGACCATCAAAAAAGTGACTGAAGATATTTGCCGCGCCAACTTTAACACGGCTGTGGCGGCCATGATGGAATATGTTAATGAGCTCTACAAGAATGGCGCAAATAAAGAAGATTTAATCGTACTCGGCAAAATTCTTAAACCGTTCGCACCACATTTGGCTTCTGAAATGCTCGAAGAGCTTGGCTCTGATGACATCTGGCCAAAATGGGACGAGAAATTACTCGTTGAAGATGAAATCGAGATGGTTGTTCAAGTAAACGGTAAATTGCGCGGTCGTATCATGATCCCGGCCGACGACGCGGAAGACAAGGATAAGCTTGAGGCCTACGCGCGTGCCGATGAAAAGGTGAAGACCTTTACTGACGGCAAGGATATTATAAAAGTCATCGTGATTCCAAAGACTCATCTTGTAAATATTGTCGTTAAATAATTAATCAAAGGAGGCAAATGGAATATCGTCGTTTTGATAACACCATCGTGGCCAGAATCGACCGCGGTGAAGAAATTTTGAGCAAAATTAAAGAAATCGCACTTAAGGAGAATATTAAGCTCGCAAACATCAACGCTCTCGGTGCAGTTGATCACTTCGTCGTGGGCGTCTATCAGCTCGACGAAAAACAATATCACTCCAATGAGTTTAATGGTTCATACGAGATCGTTTCTCTGACTGGCTCAATTAATACGATGGATGGCGAATTCTATTCACATCTTCATATGTCATGCGGCGACGATCAGGGCCGCGTGTTTGGCGGACATCTCAATGAGGCGACCGTTTCGGTCACCTGCGAAATGTTTATCCGGGTTATCGACGGAGAGGTTGATCGCTTCAAAGATGAAGAGACTGGCATCAATCTATTCAAATTTATCTAGCTTGGCGCTTGATTAATTTTGCGTGTAGCACAACACGCTCTTTAGTGTTCCAGCACGTCGATAAAGTTAAGACTCTATCAGTCGCTGAAATCGTAGCACCGAAATCTTTCGTGCTACGGTTTTTTATAGTCTCGAGAAACTTTAAAAATTGCTTATCGCTAGCAAATGACGTCTGGATATAATCCGTAGTAGTTGGTATGCGATAAACGCTAAAGACTTGCCAGAGTGCCATCTCGCCATCGCTGGCCGTGCGCACATAGTAATTGTCTGGATTATTCAGCCAACCGTTTGTTAGAATGGTGCGCAGCGTGCCAAACATTGAGCCATCGTTGCGACCGTGTGCGTAGAGGATAATATTTTTATCATTGCCATCGTTTTTATTGCGAAAATCTTCAAAAATCCAACCAGCCGTGTTGTAACTTTTATCGAACGAGTGCTTTAGATAGAAATCGTTATTAGAAGTCTGAACGAACGGGTAATTAATATTAGTGCCGCCGAGTTGAATCCAGCCAGCAGTTTCATTGTTAATATTGCGTAACTCTGTAAAATCTACATCCAGCAAATTTGTATGTAGATATTTCCAATATGGTGCGTCATCTGGCTCACCCGAGCCGATAACCTGCGTCTTGTCATTATCTTTTATTTCGATAGTTTTGGTGACGTCGTTGATTTTTGCAGTCTGATCGGATGTGCTGGCGGAATCCGTCACCCATTCAAAAATTTTGTATCCAGAATAGCCCAGACCAATCACACATGCGAGTGCAATTACGCAGGCAATACTAATCTTAACGCGAGATTTAACCTTCCGGATTTTCATAAAAACAATTATATCATAAGAAGCTTGAACGCACTCCGCCATCCCCTTGCGGAACTGTAAAAAATATAGTAAACTAGGTCCAAAGTAATATATCAAAGAAGGAGCATTTTTACATGCCTGAACCGAAAAAACAGAGTAGCCCTCGCAAGACCGGCCTTCGCCGCAGTCATTTGCGTTTGGATCTCGCTCGTAGCGTAAACAAGCATTCGCCTGTGAAAGCTTTCGAGACCGCAAAGAAAACCCCAAATCTTAAGCTCAAGACTTGCAAGAAGTGCGGTAGCAAATCCTGCACCTGCAAGAAAACAAAATAAATAGGGAGGCAACTTAACGTGGCAAGCAATCGACATCTCGGCAGAATCATAGCTCTCCAGAGTTTGTATGAGTACGAATTCAGAAGCAAAGCAGGCGACGCCTCGGCCGACATCGATAGTATCGTCGCAAAAAACATAGAACCCTACGAAAAAGCCTTAGGGGATGTAGATTTTGTACATGATTTAACTCATGGAGTTTTTGATGAAATGGATAAGCTCGACGAAGAGCTTCAACCGATGGCGCCAGAATGGCCAATTTCGAGCATTTCTTCAATTGATCGTAACGTCCTAAGGATTGGTCTTTTTGAGCTCACGCGTCGAAAAGACACCGTTCCGCCAAAGGTTGCTATTAACGAAGCTGTAGAATTAGCAAAGGCATTTGGCTCAGATAACTCATCTAAGTTTATCAACGGCGTATTGGGTACTGCTTATCGTAATATTGGGGGAGAGGAACAGAAACAGCATGCAGAATCAGAAAAGTCCGAATCCCACGCGACCGCAGAGGACAAACAAGGCGAATAAGCCTAAAGGTAGAGGGGCGACATCGCGGATGTCGCGTTCTGCTAACAATCGACCGAAGAAGAAAATTAGTTCAAAGAACAAACGGGGCTCATATAAGATCCCGGAAGCTTTACCAACCGAAGAATACAAAGAGCCAAGGCTTGAAAAGATTCGTCAGGTTGTATTCCGCAAGAAACCAGAGATTAAAGAAATTGTACGTGAACCAACCGCCGGCGGTATTGTTTTTCGCATGACTCCGGATAATCGCGACATTGAAATTCTTTTAATCCAAGATAGTAAAAACCGATGGACAATTCCGAAGGGTCACATCGAACCGGGCGAGACCGCTAAGCAGACGGCGGTGCGCGAAATCGGTGAAGAGTCTGGCCTCAAACATGTCGATGTGTTGACGTGGCTCGGTAAAATCCATTTCAAATATCGCCGTCTCGACAAACTTGTACTCATGACGACACAGGTTTATCTCGTGCAGTCTACTGACAAGAAAGAGCATCCGACTAAAGAAAAATGGATGAATGGCATTCGTTGGTTTAGCTTTAGTGATGCGCTCGACGCCATCGAATATGCTGACATCGAAAAATTAATGTTGATCGCAAAAAAGAAAATTCGTAGCGGGGAATATAATTAATGAATAAAGAGCAGATTGATGCTTACAAGGCCTACGCTAAAGAAAAGCTAGGTATAGAGTTTCATGACATTAATCTTTTAATTGTCGCTTTGACGCACCGTTCTTATGTGAATGAGCATAAAAACACGTCCGAGCACAATGAGCGTCTAGAGTTTTTGGGTGATGCTGTATTGGAACTCGTTTCATCGGATTTTCTTTTCCGTCAATACGAGCAGCCAGAAGGCATTATGACTTCTTGGCGTGCTGCTCTCGTTAACACCGAAGCTAACGCCGACGCCGGCGAAAGATTAGGCTATCGCGAGTTAATCCGACTCAGCCGCGGTGAGAAAAATGGTTCCGAACGCGCCTTGCGTGTCATTATGGCCGACTGTTATGAAGCAATCATTGGTGCTATTTATCTTGATCAGGGCTATACTGTAGCCGAAAAATTTATTCAGGAAAATAGCCTGTCGCGAATTGATGAAATCATCGAGAGTGAATCATGGCGAGACTCAAAGTCATTCTTGCAGGTCTTGTCGCAGCATATCGATAATGTCACGCCGGTGTATCGCGTCATCAAAGAAGAAGGCCCAGATCACGATAAGACCTTCACACTTGGCGTCTACATTAATGATCATCTCAAGGCTACTGGAGTAGGACACAGCAAACAGGAAGCACAAATCAAAGCCGCCGCCGAAGCTGTTCGCCAGTATAAACGCGAGTTTCCAGAACAGGTTAATCAATTCCGCGTTATCTAGTATTTACCCTTGAAAAACTACTAAAAAATTGATATAATAAGCAAAGTTAAATAATTTAAGGAGAATTATGCTTGCGATTCGCTTACAGCGTAATGGCCGTAAAGCTTTACCGCTTTATCGGATAGTCGTCCAAGAAGCGCAACGTCACCCTCTTTCGGGTCGTATCGTCGCTCAGGTCGGCAACTACAACCCACATACCAAAGCTACGGTTTTGGACAAAAAAGAAGTTGAAAAATACTTGAGCAACGGCGCTCAGCCAAGCTCTCGTGTTGTCCGCATCCTTGTCAAGGAAGGCATCAAGATGCCTAAATGGGTCAAGGTTGCTCCAGAAAAGCATGTTGCTGCAAAGCATGCTGACAAACTTCGCAAGAATCAGCCAAAAGAAGAAGCTCCAGCAGAAGAACCTGCCACAGAAGCTCCAGCTGAGGCTTAAGATTTATGAAGGGTATCTCACGTCAATCGGCGTGAGATATTTTTTATGCTTATTTTTCCAAATTAATATATACTAAATATATAAATCATTAACAATATGGAGAACCTATGGCTACTATAGACCAGCAATTCGTAGAATATATCGTAAAAACTCTCGTCAATAATCCTGACAAAGTCTCTATTGATCGCACAATTGATGAAAAGGGTGTGCTATTAAGTTTGGAAGTTGATCCTGAAGATGTCGGCCGCATTATCGGTCGCCGCGGCGCAACCGCACAAAGCATCCGCACGCTTCTTCGCGCTCTTGGCACCAAGAATGATGCTCGTTACAACTTGAAGATTGTCAACAACGACGATTTTAATCCTGGCGAAAAGAAAGAAGTTGCTTCAATCTCTTCCGATGATGATGCCGAAGAAGATGCCCCAGAAGCTCCAGCCGCTGAAGAAATCGATGAAGTTGAAGATGCCGATGATGAGCCAACCGCATCCAGCAGCGAACTTGCAGAAAAAACTCGCGCAGAGCTTGCAGACTTGGACGATTTGGATATATAATAACTCTAATGCTTTGTTCAGGCATTAAGCTAACTGCGAGTCAGCTTTAAAACATAAAAGTTGAGAGCTTATATGCTTAAAAACCACCCCGGGTAGGGTGGTTTTTAGGTTCTTGACGATATTATGCTACTTCGCGATTTTCTTTTCAGCTGGCCCGTCGTCGCTTTTAGCTTCGGCGCGCAGTCTAGCGCGATTAATCTTAGTGAGACGCCAAATTACTACGCCGATCAGGATGAGACCGAGAATACCGAACCAAATATATGTAAATCCACCCGTTAGGCTAAGAGCACAGATTGGCATGGCAATAATTGTAACCCATACCAACCATTCAATGTCGTTGAGTGCCGCATAAATGAGGTAAGCTACTTGTGCAGCAAGACAGAACGCCATCCAATGACCGCCAGCGGTAACACCAACTGCATAGAGGCCTATACTCATCAAGATATAGCCAAGGAAGAAGCGTCCACGGTCTTTTTCGTCGAGGTCGCGTTCTTTGATTAAGCTTACAGCCGTGAGAGCACCGCCTATGATGAACGAGCGAATAACGTTGATAGTGGCTATCCAGTTCGTGTATAAGGATGCTGCCTCTGCGCGGCATGGCTTCATAACCGGGAAGCTATTATTCACGCAGCTCATGGCCGACTCCGGCAATAAGAAGTCGCCAACCGTACCAACAAGGCTATATAGACACAATGCTCCGCAGTAAATACTGAGCTCGTAGAGAATCAACTTGCTACCAAGGTATCCGATTAAGGCAAGGTAAAGTGCCGAAATCAACCAGCCAATCTCTGCATAACCAGTATCAGCCGCACTATAGACAATAAGTAATAGACAAATCACCATTTCGGTCATAGTAATGGCGAACATATCCTTCTCGTTGTATTTGCGGAAGAAATGATACATCAGTATGATAATGCCGCCAATGATCGTGAAGTAGATAATGTCTGACCAGGCGCTCCAGCCCTTTGCGAGAAGGCTGTCCATGATGGCGAGACGCCCCAAGAGCAGCGAAGCGGCGGTGGCAATGCTCCAGCGCGCATCTTTATGGACAATTGTATAAGAAATACCAAGTGCAGCAATTACGAAGCAAATAATCAAGCGGACCGTTGCACCGACTGGATCCACGAGGTCATACGTTAGTATTGGCGTAATGAAGATGCCAACAAGAGAGCATACTTCGGCGCGGTGCTCGGCCTTTTCGATTTCTTTGTCTGCTTTTGGTATAAAGAGCGAGAGCATGGTCTGAGCCAGGAAGCTCAGTAGCCAGACGGTAATAATTACGAGTTGCGCCATGTCATCTGGACGATGTAGTGTTGATGCAAACAGGGAATAGTTAAGCGCGTCCATAGTCACGGTCAAAAGAAGACCCTGGGCAATGAATCGGGTAAATATAAATAGGTTATATGAGCGGTTAATTGACCAGTGGATAATTAGCCATGCGAGGAATAATGCGCAAAGAATCGTGCGCAGGAATGGGAAGTAAATAATTGAATCCGGGATAATGTAAAGGCTAATCGTAAACAACATTACGGTTGGCATGAAACCGCCGGCGAATTCCTTGGTCGGCAGGCGGAAGTACAATGGGAGCCAATTTGGTTTTAGTCTCCATAGAATCGCCGGAATCATGGCTACAACCGCGCTAGACGTGTATAGCCAGTAGGCTTGAGTATTTATGCCGCTATCGGAAACTTTGCCTTCAGGTGTCATTGACCAGGCGATTACGAATAACCAGATGTATGCGAAGTAGGCTGGAATCTTAGATTTGTATATAAATGCTGTCGTCATGAAGGCTAAGAATGAAATAATCGAGGACAGAATCCAAGCCCCGCGCCAGCTCATGCCGAAGAAATTAAAGGAGATTACCCAGAATGGGAAAATAGCAAGGGATATATATGTAAAGGCTACACCAACAATCTTAAGATAGTTGATTTTCTTATATATAAATATTCCCAGTATATAAAAGAACAAGGTTAAACAAATCGCTACCGGCGCTACGAGGCTATCATTTGCATTATGCGTAAACATAATGATGGCGACTACGAGGAGCGTACTACCAGCGAGCAACATCGCGTTGATGCCAGCATACGGATTCTTCTGCTTTGGCTTTGGGGCTGGCTTTGAAGTTGGTTGGGTTACCAAATCTGCAACATCGCTATTTGTATACGAATCGGATGCTTTATTCTTTTCCTGTGCGCGTTTCCGATTATCGTTTTGTATAAGTAGTAGTATGATCGCCCCAACAATGGCAGGCAGCAACAATGCGCCTAGCGCTCCAGATAAACTGGAATTGCCGAACATATACCGGAATAATCCCATTAATATAACCTCCTAATATAAGAAAATTATAAATGCTCATGCCTAAAATTTCAAACACATTCAAAAGACCATTTTCGTTCAAAAATACCCTTGTATTTCTTGTATTTTTGAGCTAAAATATTGTACTAAGAAGTAGTGTGCTTTGAATTATTTTGTGCGTTCGCTCCGGCAATGCGGACCGTTTCAAGGCGGTGATCTTCCGGCCAAAGTATCAACACTAAAAACAGCGAGGGAATAGTGGCAAAAACTACTAAAACTGCAACTAGTGGTACCCGTGTGCAATTCACAGAAGGGGACCAAGTTCTTCCAATACCAAATTTAACCGAGCATCAGACTAAATCCTGGAAAGAATTCGTGGATTACGGTCTGCAAGAGGTCTTCAACGAGCTCAACCCAATCGATGACTACACCGGTCAGAAGATGAGCTTGCGCTTTAAGGATTACTATTTCAAGGATCCAGTAGAAGATGACCACACGGCTAAAGAAAATCTAACAACTTATGAAGTTCCACTTCATGTAAACATTGAGCTTACTAATAAAGTAACCGGCGAAGTTAAAGAGCAGGATATTTATTTTGGTGATTATCCTTGGATGACTGATCGTGCCAGCTTTATTATTAACGGCACTGAGCGCGTTATCGTTTCTCAGCTAATTCGTTCTGCGGGCGTATTTTTCTCCGCCGATACGGTTGCCGGCCATAATTATTATGGTGCAAAAATCATTCCAGGCCGCGGTGCATGGCTTGAGTTTGAGACCGACACGAAAGGCGTTATCTATGTCAAGATCGATCGCCGCAAGAAAGTTCCAGTAACTACGCTCTTGCGCGCTCTTGGTCGCAAAAAGACTGAAATCGTTGCTGACTTCAAAGACATTGACACCGGTAACGTTCGTTACATTGAGAATACCCTCGAGAAGGACCCTTCCGATAACCAAGGTTCCGCTCTTCTCGAAATCTATCGCCGTCTCCGCCCAGGAGATTTGGCAACCGTTGAAAACGCTAAGAACATGATTGAGCGCACTTTCAACGATTATCGTCGTTATGATTATTCTCGTGTTGGCCGCTACAAGATTAATCAGCGCTTAGGCTTTGATACGCCAAACGACGAAGCTCATCGCACGCTACAAATGCAAGATCTTATCGCGATTATTCGCGAGATTATCCGCTTGAACAATACTCAGGAACCAGCCGATGATATCGACTCTCTTGCTAACCGCCGCGTTAAATTGGTCGGCGAACTTGTTCAACGCCAATTCCGTCTTGGTATGCTTCGCCTCCAGCGCAACATCCTCGACCGCATGTCGATGAGTGATCCTCAAACTGTCACTCCATCTCAGTTAGTCAACTCTCGTCCAGTTACTGCAGCAGTCAAAGAGTTCTTCAGTAGCTCTCAGCTCAGTCAGCTCATGGATGAAACTAATCCATTCTCTGAGCTTTCACACAAGCGCCGTCTATCCTCTATGGGCCCTGGCGGTCTTACTCGTGAACGCGCCGGCTTCGAAGTACGCGATACGCATCCAACTCATTACGGTCGTATTTGTACGGTTGAAACCCCAGAAGGTGGCAACGTCGGTCTCGTATTGAACCTTGCTACCTATGCACACATTAACGATTATGGCTTCATTGAAGCCCCTTATCGTGTAGTCAAAAACGGTAAGGTCACTAACGAAGTCGTATACGTTGACGCCGCTGCCGAAGAGAACATGGTAATTGCTGACACCAGCGCCAAGCTCGACAAAGACGGTAAATTCATCGATGAATACGTCTCTGCTCGTAAAGGTCTCGTACCAACTCAGGTCGCTGCATCTGAAGTTACTCATATGGATGCCGCTCACAAGGAAATTCTTGGCGTAGCCGCTTCTATGATTCCATTTGTCGAAAAGAACCGCGTTGACCGCTCCTTGATGGCCTGCGCCATGCAGAAACAGGCAGTCCCACTAATTAAGCCTGAAGCTTCTATCGTTTCTACTGGTATCGATGCCGAAGTTGCAAAGAACCTATCCCAGATCGTTTACGCCGAAGGTGACGGTGAAGTTGTCAAAGCTGATTCCAACTCTGTCGAAGTTAAATACACCGGCAAGAAGGAAAATAAGGTCTATAACCTCATCCACTTCATGAAGACCAACGATGATCGCTGCTATGACGAACGTACTGTCGTTAAACGTGGTCAGAAGGTTAAGAAGGGCGATGTCTTGATTGAGGGCGCTTCCATCGATAATGGTGAACTCGCACTTGGTAAGAACTTGCTCGTCGCCTTCATGCCATGGCGTGGTTACAACATGGATGATGCTATCGTCATCTCCAGCCGCCTCGTCCAAGATGATACTTTGACCAGCATTAATATTCGCGACTTCGACGTAGAAGTTCGTGAAACCAAGCTTGGCCCAGAACAAGTTACCCGTGATATTCCAAACGTTAGCGAAGCTGCTCTCCGCCACCTCGGTGAAGATGGTATCGTTACTGTTGGCTCCGAAGTTAAGAATGGCGATGTGCTCGTCGGTAAGATTACGCCAAAAGGCGAACAGGAACTCAGCTCTGAGGAACGTCTCCTCCGTGCTATCTTTGGTGAAAAGGCTAAGGATGTCCGCGATACGTCCGTTCGCATGAACGGTTCCGATGGTGGTAAAGTCGTTGGTGTTAAAATCTTCACTCGCGAACAGGGCAATGATCTCAAATCTGGCGTTATTATGCAGATTAAGATCTACGTTGCTGAAATGCGCAAGATTAGCGTAGGCGATAAGCTCTCTGGTCGTCACGGTAACAAGGGTGTCGTCGCTCGCATTCTTCCAGTCGAAGATATGCCATTTATGGAAGACGGTACTCCTGTCGATGTCGTACTTAACCCAATGGGCGTGCCAAGCCGTATGAACCTCGGTCAGCTCTTTGAAGTTCACCTTGGTATGGCTGCTCGCGCACTTGGTTACAAAGTCACAACCCCATCCTTCGATTCTGTTTCTGATGAAACCATTTCTGCCGAGCTTAACAAGGCTGGCTTCGAACATGACGGTCGCGTTACTCTCTATGATGGTCTCACTGGTGAGCCATTCGAGGAACGCATTACCGTTGGTGTGATGTATATGCTTAAGCTCCATCACATGGTTGCCGATAAGATCCACGCTCGCTCTACTGGTCCATATACGATGGTTACTCAGCAGCCACTTGGTGGTAAAGCTCAGAACGGTGGTCAGCGCTTTGGTGAAATGGAGGTGTGGACGCTTGAGGCTTATGGCGCTGCATCGACTCTTCAGGAAATGCTCACTATCAAGTCCGATGACGTCTACGGTCGTGCTAAAGCTTACGAATCAATCATTAAGGATACTCCAATTGAAGGACCAAAGCTCCCAGAAGGCTTCAACGTCTTGGTGAAGGAACTTCAAGGTCTTGGCCTCAAGGTTGACTTACTCGACAACGGTGACGCTCGTGACGCCGATCGCGTCATTGAGAAGACGACCGAAGAAGTCGAACGCCAACGTGATGACTCCGTGATTTACGCCCAAAAAGACGAAATACCGCCGGAGGAGTATGTGGAGGAAGACGAATTTGTCTCCGACGACACTGCGTCTGACGACGAAGAAGACGATCAGGGCGATGATAACTACGAAGACTACGATATTGACGAAGCCGGCGATATCGAAGACGATATAACAACTGACTTAGGGGAGGATCTATAATATGGCTTGGCAAGATAATTTCATTAGTGCAAACGATTTCGATTCTATTCGCCTTTGCGTTGCCAGCGAGGAAGATATCCTCAACTGGAGCTACGGCGAAGTCTTGAAACCAGAAACAATTAACTATCGTACTCAAAAACCAGAACGTGACGGTTTGTTCTGTGAGCGTATTTTCGGTCCAGTAAAGGACATTAATCCAAACGATCCGAAGCTCAAAGGTGTTCGCTCCCGCGAAGCCGCCGTCGACAAGGAAGGTAACCTCGTCACCAAGAGTATTACTCGTCGTGAGCGCATGGGTCATATTACCCTCGCTGCACCAGTAGCACATATTTGGTTCATGCGTGGTACTCCATCCGCACTTAGCCTTTTGCTTGACATTACGGTTAAGAACATTGAAAAAGTTGTCTACTTCGCTTCTTACATTATTACCGATGTTGAACAGGAAGAAATCGACAAGCGCCTCGAAGACCTCGAAACTCAAACCGATGTTGCTCGTCAGGCCATTCAGGTCCGCTACGAGAATGAAGCTAAGGATAAGAACGGCGAAGAAATCAAAGCTCTCGCTGAGGCACAAACTAAAGAGCTCGAAGAGCTTGAAAATGATTATCGCTCTAAGAAAGCTATCCTTACTGGCTTCGTAAAGGGCGCCGTTATCAATGAAGTCGACTATCGCAACCTCGATGAAGAATATGAAGATCTCATTACCGTCGAGATGGGCGCTAGCGGCATCAAGAAACTTCTCGAAGAAATCGATCTCGATAAGATGATCGAAGACCTTCATGAAGAAGCAGAGAATTGCAAGGGTCAGAGGCAAAAGCGCATTATGAAGCGCCTCAAAATCCTTGAAGGTATGCAGAACGCTGGTATTAAACCAACCGATCTCATCCTCAATGTGATCCCGGTAATTCCTCCAGATTTACGCCCAATGATTTCGCTCGCCGGTGGTCGCTTTGCTACCTCCGATTTGAACGATCTCTATCGCCGTGTTATCAACCGCAACAACCGTTTGAAGAAACTTGTTGACCTCAACGCTCCAGAAGTTATCCAGCGCAACGAAAAGCGCATGCTTCAAGAAGCTGTCGATGCTCTTATTGATAACAACGCTTCTCGTGGTGGTCGTACCGCCAACTCCCAAAACGGTCGCCGCAAACTCAAGAGCTTGTCCGACCTTCTCAAGGGTAAGCAGGGTCGCTTCCGTCAGAACCTTCTTGGTAAGCGTGTAGACTACTCTGGCCGCTCTGTCATCGTGGTTGGTCCAGAACTCCGCATTAACCAATGTGGTTTGCCAAAACAGATGGCGCTTGAACTCTTTAAGCCATTCGTCATCTCTTGGCTCATTAAGAATGAATACGCTAACAACATCCGTTCCGCTTCTCGTATGATTGAGCAGGGTGAAACCGTGATTTGGGATGCGCTCGACGAAGTTATTGAGGGCAAATACGTCCTTCTTAACCGCGCTCCATCTCTCCACCGTCTCTCCGTCCAGGCTTTCCAGCCAAAACTCGTCGATGGTAAAGCAATTAAGCTTCATCCACTCGTAGCAAACGGCTTCAACGCCGACTACGATGGTGACCAGATGGCTGTCCATCTACCACTTTCTGCTGATGCTCAAGCTGAGGCTCGTGAACTCATGGCTGCCGGCAAGAACCTCTTGAAGCCAGCCGACGGTGCACCAGTCCTTTCCATTACGCAGGATGTCGTACTTGGTAGCTACTACCTCACCTACGAAAAGCCATCCGCTCAAACTGAGCGCAAGGCATACACTAGCGTTTACGAAGCTGAGCTCGCCTATGATATGGGCCTCATTCAGCTCCAGACACCAATTCGTGTCCACACGAAGGGTGAAAAGCGTGATACTACCCTTGGCCGCGTCTTCTTCAACGAGATTTTGCCAAAGGAATATCCATACGATAACGAAGTTCAGAACAGCAAGCACTTGAAGAAAGTTATGGCTAACATCCTTGATCAATTCGGCGCCGACGCTGCCGTTGAAGCCGCAGATGCTATTAAGGACCGCTCCTTCAAGTACGAAACCGTTGCTGGTGTCTCCACCTCTAAAGACGACTATCCATACTACCCAGAGGTAGAAGGTATGATCGCCGAAGGTGAAGGTGTCGCTGCTCAGATTTCCGAACAATTCAACGAAGGCCTCATTACTGAAGATGAGCGCTATCGCTTGACTGTCGCTGCATGGCGCAAGGTCGACGATGAAGTCTCGAAGCTCGTTAAGGACAACCTTGCCAGCCTCGATACCAACGTTTCCATCATGACCAACTCCGGTGCTCGTGGTTCCGCAGGTAACATTAAGCTTGCGTCCGCAACCATCGGTATCATGGTCGATGTGTTTAACCGCGAAATTGAGCTTCCAGTTAAGTCCAGCTACAAGAAAGGTCTCAATACCCTCGAATCCTTCATCGCAACCCGCGGTGCCCGTCAGGGTCAGGTGTCGACCGCTCTTCGTACTGCTGACTCCGGTTACCTCACTCGCCGTCTCGTCGATGTGTCTCAGGATGTCTTCACGGTTGAAACTGAAGCAAACGATCCTGGTTTCCGCATCTACAAGTCCGAATCCGAAATCACCGGCATTAGCTTCGCTGATCGTATCTACGGTCGCTATTCCGCTGAAGCCGTTGAGAAATATGGCCTCGCCGCTGATGAATTAATCAGCCGCGAAGTAGCCGATCAAATCGCAGCCGATGAAGATATTGATAGCCTCAAGATTCAGAGCGTCCTCACTACCGAATGCAATGATGGCGTTCCACGCAAGGCTTACGGTATCGATATGTCGACCCGTCAACCAGTTGCCTACCACGAACCAGTTGGCGTTATCGCCGCTCAGTCCGTCGGTGAGCCTGGTACCCAGCTTACGCTCGATACTAAGCACTCGAGTGGTGTTGCAGGTTCCGGTGCTATCTCCCGTGGTCTTCCACGCGTCGAGGAGCTTCTCGAAGCTCGTACGCCAAAGGGTCAAGCTTACATTTCGACCGTCGCTGGCGTCGTTTCCACTTGGGAAGAAGGCCGCTTCAATATTGTTCAAGTTACCCCAGATGCAGGCAAAGCTGAGCACTTCAAACTCGAAGGTCGCAAGGCAAAGATCAAAGACGGCGCAACCGTTAAGACTGGTGCAGTTATCGCCAGCAAAGCAAAGGGTGCTGATCCAATCATCGCTCCATTTGATGGCGTAGCTGAACTTACCGAAGACGAAATCGTCTTGGTCGCCAACGCCGGTGCACCACTCAAGGTATCCGTACCGATGGATTATGCTCTTACCGTCAAAGAAGGTGAGCATGTTGAGCCAGGCGATCGTCTATCTGAAGGTTCCCTCAACTTGCAAGATTTGATGAAGTACAAGGGTATCGAAGAAACTGAGCGCTATATCTTGAATGATATTCTTACGATTTATGCAGCTCAGGGTCACGAAATCTCCGCTAAGCACCTCGAAGTTATCATCCGCCAGATGTTCTCTCGCGTGATGATTGATGAGCCTGGCGATACTGCATTTGTGACTGGCGATATCGTCAGCAAGGCTGCTGTCGCCGAAGAGAACGCTCGCGTCATCGCCGAAGGCAAGACTCCTGCCGAATTTACTCAGATGCTCCTTGGTATTTCTAAGGTCTCCATCTACTCTGATTCGTTCCTCTCCGCCGCATCCTTCCAGGATACGACCCGCGTCTTGATCTCGAGCGCCATTTCTGGTCGCGTCGATCATCTCCGCGGTCTCAAGGAGAACGTCATTATTGGCCGCAAGATCCCAGTAGGTACTGGTATTGAATCTCTCGCTGAATACACCGGCGAAGAAGAAGCGTCCACCGATGCAGAGCCAGCCGCTGAAGAATTAGAAAACGTCTAATCTTCTAAAGCCAAAAAACTCCCCATAACAGGGGAGTTTTTTGTTGGCTAAGCTTGAGCGATATTGACTTTTTTAGCAAAGTGTGGTATAATAAAAGTATATGCTCGAATTCGCGGGCATCGCACTCCATATTGGAGAATATTGACAGGGGAGGGAAATCCTATGAAGAAGATCGTTTCTATTTTTCTTGCGGTACTGATGCTCTGCACGAGCGTTGCGGCCTATGCCGACTGGACCAAGAATGGCTGGTGGCATAACCCCGAAGATCCTGAAGGAACCTACCATTTCGACGACGACGAACTGAATGATTTGCGGCTGGAAATCTCCGAGCAGCTGAATAAGGCTGCCGGCATGGCGGCCCTATACGAGCTTGCAGTCAAGCTGCAGGAAAACGGCATGGCCCTGATGAGGTATGAAATCACCGCCCAAAGATCTGCTAACTTTGTTTTCTACATTGAGGCCATCAATCGCGATGGTATGGTATGGAGTTGTTATTACTTCACCTTCACTCACGACAGCGCCAAGAAGGTAGTAAATAACCTACTGAACGGCAAGACGACATACTACGGCATCTTCATGACGGAGTATGTCATCAACCAGAAGATTAAGGACTACGGCGACGAGCAGATGATCACCGGTTTTGACCTGGCCACCGACCAGGCAATCGAACAATTCATCAACGTTTTGAACAACTACGATTATTACTACCGTATCTATTACGGCGACGACAACTACGATCCCGAATGGGATGACGACTGGGACCAGTGGGGTAACGGTTAACTTAGTTCTCAACTCTCATCTCTCATCTCCAAAACATGAAAGCCTCTGCAGCCAGCAGGGGCTTTTCGCATGCTTGAAATTATCCAAGAATATGCTATAATTTATATGTTCGAACGGCATTTTCTTGACCGACACGAAAGAACGTTTGGAGGGATTAGGATGAGAAGGAACAACTACGATCGGAATCGTGATTACCCGCACCCTAGCTACGACGCAAGCGAAGATTTTCTCAGAGAAGCCCGCGGCGATCGTGGCTATTATGGTGGAGGCAGATACAGCGGATCCGGCGAACTGAGCACAGCTCAATTCAATTTGCTCATCGGAGTCATTCTGCTTTTCGGCCTGTTTTTGAACTACCTGATGGCCAAATACTGCACGGAATACTTCATCAACATCAACCCGGTTGTGCTGATTATCGGCTACTTGGTTCTTGGTTTTGTGGGCATCGGTATTAGTAACACCAGTGACAACCCCTTTATCAGCTTCATTGGCTACCTGATGGTGGTCGTGCCGACCGGCGTGCTGATTAGCATCTTTGTTGTCGGAGAAGAGGGCGCAGTAATCCTGAACGCCATTTTGACGACAATCGGCGTAACAGTGGTAATGATCATAGCTGGCCAGGTTTTCCCGGGTGTATTTATGTCGATGGGTAGAGCCCTGGTTGTCGCACTATCTGCATTGATTGTCGTTGAGATTATCATGCTGATAGCTGGCTGGTCAGAACCGGGATTCGTAGATATCATCGCAGCGATTATCTTTTCCGGTCTGATTGGCTATGACTGGGCAATCGCCCAAAGCCGCCCACACACCGTGGATGGCGCCGTAGATGCTTGCGCCGGTCTCTACCTCGATGTCATCAACCTTTTCCTGCGCATTGAGAGCAGCAGTAGCCGTCGCAGGAAATAATCACCCCTCAAAAAATACCCCCGCACCGAAAGGCGCAGGGGCTTTTTGTTTTTGCTTTACTCTTGTTCAGAACCGAAGTAGTCATGGAAGTCGGCATAAACATACGAAACGGCAGATCCATCTACATTGCGTATGCCGACATGGATTAATTGACCGTCGACATTGTAAACCGACTCAATTTCGCCATCATTCGTCTTAACGTTCTCGCGGATGAGTACGCCATTTGCGATGAGGATGTTTTTCAACTTCTGTATCGTGTCCCCGGAACTGTCGTAGCTCTCCCAGCTGATGCGCTTAATCTCAAGCATATTGAGTAGCGTCACCACGAGACGGCCTTTAAGGCCATAGAACTCGATGTCGTTGAAAATGGTAGGATTCTCGTAGTCTCCTTCCGGACAGTCGAAAGTCCACTGCATCAGCATTGTGTTGTGTTCAACGTAATACTTGAAATCTTCCACGTTGAAATCCGTTTTGGGATGTCCCCATTTCGACAAATCGATGCCGAAACGCTTGTCGAATTCTTCCGTTTCGGGATGTATACCGTCAAAATCCCAGACATACAGCGAGCCGCAGTAGTCGAGGAATTCGTCAGTATCCAGGTCGACTATTTCGATCGGGTGATAAGAGAAGTAGCGTTGATTGCGCTTGTTCATCTCGGCAAGACTTGCGTTTAAAACATGCGTACCGAAATCGTCGGCGAAGAAGACATACTCTCCGTCCGCGTTAACCCGGTAGACGCCGCTGTTCGCAAGTGTCACAAGGGCGTATGGCGACCAGAATAGAAGCACACCGTCTTTTATGGCGAAGAAATGACTGCATGGAGCGCCGCATTTCGCCAAGAAAAATCGATTAAGCTCGTCTTCTGGGAAGCCAAAGAAAGAAACGTCTTCTACTTCAATTGCCATAGAGATGTCGTCTCGGAAACTGCAGATGTCGGACCCCAAGACAGCGAACAAATCATAGTCACTGTTCGGATAGGCAATCTTGGTACTACAGAAGAAGTCCTCGTAGGTGGTTTCATGCGGCCAAATCGCGACCGGGTTACCGTTAACGAAGTAGCCAACTTCATCGCCTTCGAGTGTGGCGACGATGCCATCCTTCCAGCGAGCCGCCATGAAGACACGATTATAGTAGTTGCCAGCGTGTTTGGCGATTTCATCGTCTTCCATAGCAATGTCGTCATTAAAGATATCCGCCGAAGCGACCGCAATGGTCATTGTCACCATCAGTACGATGGTGAGCAGAATGGTAAAGAATTTCTTCATTTATCTCACCTCCAAAATTGGTCGAGTAAAGCTTTCAAAGAGCGGTTTTCGAGTTCAGCAAAAACTATTATAATTATACCACAAACAGTATAAAAGTCAAATATACTCAAGCTATGAACCCTATCGCAGAGATGATATAATATTAGAGATATGGAGGATTTTGATTATTTAGGCGAGAGAGATATCTATCTCGACTCCGCGTGCCAATCTTTGCGTCCACGCCCAGTAATTGAGGCTTTGGAACGATATTATACAGAACATAATTCTTGTGGCGAGCGCGTAAAATACGCATGGGGTCGTGAAACCGACGAGCTCGTTGAGGATACCCGTGCCGCCGTGCTGAAATATCTAAAGTTGAAGGAAAAAGATTATTCCGTCTCGTTTACATTAAACACGACTTACGGCATCAATTTGCTGCTTTCTCAATTTAAAGATGGCTTATTTAAGAAAGTTGTCACGTCTGATATTGAGCACAATTCGCCGTTCCTTTCCACGATGACTTTTGCTAGAAAACACAAAGTTAAACGCGAAGTTATGGTCCGCAATGATGATGGTTCCATTAATATTGATGATTATGATTTCACTAAGGCGCTTGTAGTCGTAAACTGTGCCTCCAACATTGACGGCCGCAAACTTCTAAATATCAAAGATTTGATCAAAAAAGTTCATAAACAGGGCGGCGTAATTATTGTTGATGCCGCTCAGGCACTCGCGCATCATCCAGAAATCCTCGAAAAGACCGAAGCGGATGCTATTTGTTCGTCTGCTCACAAAATGTACGGCCCATCTCTCGGTGTGATGATTGTTCGCCGCGATTTGTTTAAGAAGATCGACACCAGCTTTATTGGCGGCGGTATGGTGGATGATGTCGATAAAGAAACCTATAAGCTTTCCGCAGAATCGCCAAACCATGCATATACCAAATTTGAATCCGGTCTGCAGGCTTGGGGCGAAATCGTTGCTTTCGGCGAAGCCCTAAAATGGCTAAACCGTGTTCCGAAATCCGCCAAAAAGAACTTCAAAGAATGCTATACGCGCCTATTTGAATATTTACGCGATAATCCGAAAATTCACCTCATCAACGCGGAGGCAAACCCGACCATGTCGTTCTATATTGAAGGTCTTGACTCGCACCTAGTTGGTGGCGCATTGTCCAGCAAGGGCATCATGGCGCGCACGGGCTATTTCTGCGTCCACTATTATCTCGATCACGTCAAACATTACCCACCACTAATCCGTTTCTCGCTCGGCTACTATATCCGCCCATCCGACATCGATAAAACAATTGAAGTTCTCGATAAGGTAACTAAGTAATGACTTGTATTGCTGCGTTTATTATTCTTGCGATTGCCGGTATATTTGTGGCATTTATTTCGATTTTCAAACCGAAAGTCGGCAAGCGCTATCTCAAAATGCTCAAGAAATCCTGGGGCTGTTTTGGCAAACGCATTACGCTGCAGAAATGTGAGACCGGTTTCGGCGATGATGTCAAAAACTCCATTCTTAGTCGCGTGCTGTTAAAGAATCCAAAGCTCGTTAAGCCGCTTTCGGCGCTGATAGAAGTACTATCTATTCTGCTCGTCGTTGTGACGATTTGGTCGGTTGTTGAGAGTGCCAAAGCTGGGCTTGCGCTTTGGTCGCTTGGCACTTGTAATGTTAAGCACGCCGAAGCTTGCTCGCTTGGCTCTGAGGTTTGTAGTATTGATAACAACTCTGAGCCGCAAAACCCGATTGAAGCTATCGGTTTCTGGTTCTCCGACTGGGGCGAGATCTTTGGCGCTATTCCGGATAAATTCCGCAGCTGGGATGTAAATCAATTTGATTTTGCCGGTATCGAAGTGGGTGAAGGCGACCTTAAAGCCATTGATATTTTCGATCCAGGCTGCGTGGTGTGCCTGCAATCTTTCCGCGCGCAATTAGATTCCGGTTTCTTCGACAATGGCAAAACTATACTTGTGCCATTTCCGATTCAGGACAACGAGGGGAAGTTTAAATATAAGAACTCTAAGCTGATTGCTGGTTATATATTTGGCGCGGATCGAGCCGAAGCTAAGACTGCCGATGGCGCGAAAGTTTCGTTTGAAATTCTCAAACGCATCTACACCGAAAAAGACGAAGAGCATCGTTCGTACCAGGATCTATTTAATGATTTTTATTCCGCTGAAGATGCGGAAGCGAAACTAACGGCCTGGTTGAGTGAATTTGGTGTCGACGAAGAAACTCAGGCAAAGATTGCTACGTTTGCTCATTCCGATGAGTACGAAGAAATCGTGAAGAAAAATAATAATATTGTCGTGAATAACATTCACGCAAAAGGCATTCCAACCATGATTTATGATGGTGGTAAACATACAGGAAGGTACGAGGCGAAATAATGCAAGGATTTGAAGCTTTTTGGCTTGGTTTAACGCAGGGTTTAACGGAGTTCATTCCGGTTTCTAGTTCTGGTCATCTTGAAGTTGTTCAGGAAATCATGGGCGGCCGCAGCGCAGATTTTCATCTATTCCTTGAATTTATTAATCTTGGCACATTTCTCGCGTTAATAATTTTCTATCGCAAACGCATTATGCAAATTTTGCGCGAAATTTTCGTTGAACGTAATTTTAAATTCACGCTCAACATTATTATCACGTGTATTCCGGTTATTATCGTTGGCTTCCTGCTCTCCGACTTCATTGAGCAAAGTCCATTCTTCTCCAGCATGTACACGATTGCAGGAGCCATGGCATTCATTGGTATTCTAATGATTTGCATCGACAAGTTACCGAAGATGAAGAAAGTCAAAGACGACCATCATCTCACTTGGAAGCAAGCGCTATATGTCGGCCTAGCGCAGTGTTTGGCGCTAATTCCGGGCACTTCACGCTCTGGTTCTACGATTGTTGCGGGTCGTATGGTAGGTATGGATAATAAGAACGCTGCTAACTACTCCTTCACGGTTAGTATGGTTGTGATGGCGGGTGTAATGGTAAAAAGTCTCTTCTCGAGCTCATCACGTGAGTATATTGCCGCCAACTGGCAAATGCTCACACTCGCAAATGTCGTCGCATTTATTTCTGGTCTGGCTGCGATTTATTTCGTAATGAAATTTCTCGAAAAGAAAAAATCGCTCCAAGCTTTTGGTTGGTACCGCGTCGTATTGGCAACCATTATCATCATTTTTGAATTACTTAAATAGTGCTATAATATACGGGCATTAACAATTTAATATCTAGAGACAGGGAGGGACCGGCCCGATGAACTGTCAGCAACCTACCGTTTGGCAAGGTGCTAATTCCGTCCAAGAAAGGAAAGATATGAAACAATTCATCTCTTTGAGCGATGGCTCACTTCAAACCAAAATCGTAACGCGCACGGCTGAATTTGTGTCGCCAAAACATCCAGACAAAATCTGCGATCAGATTTCTGACGCGATTCTCGATGCATATTTAGCCAAAGATAAGCATGCGCGCGTGGCCGTGGACGTAATGGCTGCGCACAACCAAATGCTTATAACTGGCGAAATTACTAGCAGTACCGAAGCTATTGATATTCAAAAAATCGCACGAAAATACGTTGATGAAAAAATGCGCATCGGTGTTAATATTGCCAAACAAAGTCCGGAAATTGCGCGCGGTGTCGATGTGGGTGGGGCTGGCGATCAAGGAATCATGGTAGGCTACGCCTGTGCCGAAAATGACGACTATATGCCGACAGAATATCTGCTTGCGCGTGGACTCTGTCAGTACATTTATGATCGATATTCATTTGACGGCAAAACACAAGTTACGGTTGATTTGGTTTATTATAATAACGTTTTTGTTTCCGCCAATATTAAACATATTGTCATCAGCTGGCAAAATGTTTCAAAAATCATACTAATTAAATTACTGAAAAAATGGACAAAGACGCTACCGGAAAACATCAAAATTAGTGCCGATTATTCATATAATATTAATCCGGCAGGCGATTGGTCAATTGGTGGTTTTGACGCGGATTCTGGGCTAACCGGACGTAAAATCGTTGTAGATAATTATGGCCCGCGTGTTCCGGTCGGTGGCGGTGCATTTTCGGGTAAAGATCCGAGTAAAGTTGATCGCTCGGCGGCTTATATGGCGCGCAAAATCGCAGTAGATTATTTAAAGAAACATCGTGCCAACGAAGTAATCGTTAATATCGCATATGCGCTTGGACGAGTTGAGCCGGTTGACGCCACGGCATATATTGACGGACATAAATGCGGTATCGCGGGCTATGATTTATCACCAAATGGCATTATAAGTCAGTTAGATTTGCTCCGGCCGAATTATGCAGAACGCGCAAAATGGGGGCACCATCTATAGAATTTATACTTTTAGTAGCATAATAAAAATAAGCATGAATTCTACAAACGATAATCTCACAAAAGCACCAGTTACTCCATATGGTGACCAAACTGTAAAAATTGAATATGCCGGGTATAAGAAAAGCGGTGGCGAAACATTTTCATTATTCTTGTTTTTCGGATTCCTGATACTCCCTAATGTAATGATGCTAGTTACTGTCATTTCGATGCGTGATCGTATAACGGTTGAAGAAGGCTATAATCCGTGGGAAATGCTTTCCGGCTACATTCCAACTATGGTTTTTGCAGCGATATTGATTGGCCTACATGTATATTTCCGTAAAAAACGGCTAAAGAAACTAGCCACAATTCAGGAAGTAATCGCCAAAGGCCAAATGGTGATCGGGGACATAATGAATTTAGAGACCGTTACGACTGGTTCGGGCGGCGATAGGACTACAAATTACTATTATCACGTTAAATATAAGAAACCGGGCAGCGATGATGAAGTGCAGTTTGACACTCCTTATCTAGCAAGTCATCCGCAAATCAGGAATGAAGAATTACCTCTAAAGGTCAAAGTGTATATCGGCGACGGGTCATTTTCTTATGCCGATGAAATTATTAATCCGCCAATCGAAAAAATCAAATCACGTAAACAGCTTCGGGCATTATTAATAACAGCGTTGTTAATATTGGCGGTTGGCGGAATATTTACGATGGCTATAAATACGATAATTGGCGGAATTATGTTCGGAACGGCAATGGTGATTGCTGTCGTTATTAGTATACTTGATAGAAAATGAGTATTAGGCCGAAATAATAGACTAGCCTCACCTATCATTTTCTTGACAATATGTTAAAATATATCATATGGATATTGAGAAAATCCGTAATTTTTGTATTATCGCGCATATCGACCACGGGAAATCCACTCTAGCTGATCGAATGTTAGAATTAACCGGCACAGTAGAAAAGCGCGAGATGAAGTCGCAACTCCTCGATAGTATGGAGCTTGAGCGTGAAAAAGGTATTACCATCAAGCTTACGCCAGCGCACATGCATTACAAGGGTTACATTTTGAACTTAATCGATACTCCGGGTCACGTTGATTTTTCCTATGAAGTTTCGCGATCACTGCAAGCTGTGGAAGGTGCTATTTTAGTAGTTGACGCAACGCAGGGAATTCAGGCGCAAACACTTGCTAATGTCTATTTGGCGCTCGAGCAAGACTTGAAAATCATTCCAGTAATTAACAAAATTGATCTTCCGGCTAGCGACGTCCCGCGCGTAACAGCAGAAATAATTAATTTGCTTGGCTGCGACGAATCAGAGATTATTAAAGTCTCTGCTAAAACTGGCGAGAATGTCGATAAGGTTCTGGATGCCATTATTGAACGCGTTCCTGCACCGGCAAAGTCAACCGACGGGCATACGCGCGCTTTGATTTTTGATTCATATTTCGACGATTATCGCGGTGTTATTCTTTATGTCCGCATGTTTGACGGTACTTTACTAAAGAATGCTAATATTCGCATGATGGCGACCGAATCAAACGACATCGCACTTGAAGTTGGCGTACTGAATCCAAAAATGTCGCCACGCCCGGAACTTAGCTGCGGCGAAATTGGCTACATAGTTACTAACCTGAAAGCTACGCGCGAGGCAAAAGTTGGCGACACGGTTACAATTGCGAGTAATCGCGCTACTGAACCGCTTCCTGGCTATAAGAATGTTCATCCATTTGTGTATGCCGGATTTTTCCCAGTCAGCAATGATCAGTACAAAGATTTGAAAGAGGCCCTTGAGAAGCTCGCTCTCAGTGATTCAGCTTTGCAATTTGAGCCAGAGAATTCACCAGTACTTGGTTTCGGCTTGCGTATTGGTTTCCTCGGTCTGCTACATATGGATATTATCCGTGAACGTCTTGAACGCGAATTTAATCTAGATCTAATTGTCACGAATCCATCTACGGACTATCATGTCACACTTACCACTGGCGAAGAGTTGGATATTCGTTCCGCCTCGGATTTGCCAGATATTACGCGCGTGGCGGAAATCCGTGAGCCATGGGCAAAAGGCGAAATCATTACGCCCAAAGAGTATATTGGCTCAATCCTTGAATTAATCGTTAGCAAACGTGGCGTGCAAAAGAATATTTCCTACATCGATACGCGTGCCGTAATTGATTTTGAGGCGCCAATGGCGAATCTTTTGACTGATTTTTATGATCAGCTCAAATCGGCTACTTCCGGCTATGCGTCATTTAACTATGAACTCGGCGGATATAAAGCCGAAGACCTCGTGCGAATTGATTTTCTCGTTGCCGGCGAGCGTGTTGATGCGCTCAGTGTGATGGCACATCGCAGTGAGGCGGATGAAATCGGCCGCGTAGTCACAAAGAAGCTTAAAGAAGTAATTCCGCGTCAAAACTTCGAGGTCGCTTTACAAGCGGCAATCGGCGCACGCATTATCGCACGCGAGACCATCGGCGCCTACCGCAAAGACGTCACTGTAAAAATTCACACCGGCGATCGCGACCGCAAGGCCAAATTGATGGAAAAGCAGAAACGCGGCAAAGCGCGCATGAAACGCTTCGGCAAAGTCGACATCCCGAGCGAAGCTTTCACTGTAATGCTCAAAAGAGATTAAAAAAATCCCCCTGTACGGGGGGATTTTTTATTGTTCGATTGGAATATCTTTGCCTTGCTCGCGCATGGCCATATCGTAAAGCGCCACCAAAGCGTTTCGCAGCACCGTATCACGGTCTTTATTGGCGGTAATCGGGAGTAAGAGTCCGCGTTTGCGATAAGTCTCGATGACTGGCATAGTCTTAGTGATAAATTCCTTGATGCGTACATCGAGAATCTCGAGGTCATGATCGTCTTGACGTTGGCCACGATCCTGGAGCATGCGGGAAGCTTCCCAGCGATTCTTTACCTCGGCTTCGGAGACGTTCAAGAGTAATGCAGCCTTAATTGGATGGCCACCATCAGCGGCGGCGGAAATTACATCATATTCCTCGCCTTCCCAGCGACCAACGCTACTAAGAATGAGCGGATATTGTGCTAAGTCCTCACGCTTCAAATAAGGTAAAACTAAATCTTTAAACTTACCCGTTGGCGCCAAGACACCTGCGGCCAAATCTTTAAGTAATTCTTTATCGCCAGCGGAGCGCAAAATTAGACCAGAGCTAAGCAACCTTGCGCCGAGTAACTCTGCTAAACGCACGCCAACTGTATCTTTTCCAGAAAAGGGCAAACCGAATATATTAATGCTTCCGGTACCAAGCCATTGTTTAATTATTGCAATATAATTTTCCATTACTGGTATAATAATAACATATATGGATAACCAGGATGCTAAGAAAAATGGGCTAGTTGGCATTGCCGGTGATATCTTCAGAGGCGAAGCCAAATTAACTGTCGAAGATGATGTCAAAAGAGCTACCGACTCAACCGGTGGCAATAATGCCGATGTCGTCATTCAGCCGCAAAACTATGAGAACGTACAGACACAAAGCGTAGTTGAGACTGCGCGCGAACAGGCCGAAAAAGAATTAGCTATGATTAAAGCCTACAACGATGAAATGCTGCGTAGGCAGAAGATTGAAGAGAACAAGGCGAAAGCCAAACGTGGCGCTATCCGCACGATGCTGGTTATCTTCCTCATTATTTTCTTGGTAGTTGTAGTTTGGGTTGTAGTAAGCGCCTTAATGAACGTTTACAATCCTCCAGCACCAATTGATCCTCCGAAACCTGATGAGAAGCCGAAGAACGATACGGTTGATGGATATAAGTGTAAGACGAAAGAATGTTATAAGATGGCAGATATGCCGGATGGTCGTTTGATTATTCGCGATGATCAATACTTTATATTCGATCCAACTACCGGCAAAGAGCACTTAACTACTATTGAGAATCAGAAGTATTACAACATCACTGCCTTCACTTGGGGCAACGACATTCTCGTTGACCTTGATCCTGAATCTGGCCTCAATGGTTTATTCTCGATATCCGCGGGCCGCATGGTTACAGACTTTAATTACGATTCGTTCGTTCGCGATATTAAAGATTCGAGCTATGCCGAGATGAACTGGGCAGAGGGCCAATATATTGTTGCTCGTAAAGATGGTCAATATCGTCTAATTCGCATCGTTGATGGCAAAGAAATCATTCATGCCACCGATCGCGTATTTGTTCACGATAACTTCTGCATCAGCTACAACGGTAACGGCGAGCGTCGTATTTATACGCTCGAAGGTGATCAATTCAAGATTGCGCCAGAAGGTTCAACTATCTGGATTAAGGGTAATTATCTCCTATTCATGAACTTAACTAAGAGTAGTACTAGCTTTGAACTTTACGATGGTAGCGGCAAAAAGGCAAGTACCAAAGACGCCGAATATATTCGCCTCCATAAGATTAAATCCAAAGATTTTCTTAATACAATCAATAACGACAAACAATACTATAAAGTTCCAGTCGAATAATTAGCAGACCTTGCCAAAGAGTGCCAAAAAGCATAAAATATAGCTATGACAGACCGTCAAAGAGAAATACTTTATGCAATCATTGAGGAATATGCTGAGCTCGCTACACCCGTCGGCAGCGTCACGCTTGCTAAGCTTTTTGATTGTTCTTCGGCGACAATTCGCGCCGAGATGGTAAAACTTGAAGCGATGGGCTACATTACTCAGCCGCACACCTCCGCAGGACGCGTACCGACCGACGCTGGCTATCGCCTCTACGTAAACTCACTTCAAGAAAAGATTGATCGCGAAGCCGACGAGAAGCCGGAGCATGAGCGTATCGAGCCAGAAGACCGGCCAACCAGGGCGCTAGCTACTCGCATCCAACAACAGACCAGTGCTGATTATGCTATCCGCGCCGCCGTTGATAGCCTCGTGCATCTAACTGGCAACCTTGGCCTTGCTACGATTGGCGACCAAATCTATATTTCCGGTTTTGGCAACCTATTCTCTCAGCCAGAATTTGTTCAGGCCGCTCAAGTCCAAGCCGTAGGCAAATTACTCGACAATATTAAGCCATGGCTGCTCGAAGTTCAGCCAAACGAGGCAATCAACGTCTATATCGGCACCGAAAACCCAATTGGAAAAGCTTCGAATGTCTCATTAATAATTTCGCGTTTCCGTTCGCCGTACTCGGATCGTAGCTATATCGGCGTGCTTGGACCAACGCGTCAATCATATAAACGTGTCATGTCGCTCGTGCGTCATGCTGGAATAATGTTGGAGGATATCATCTTATGAACGAAGATAACGATTTAAACGAAAGCCTTAATTCTGAGCCACAGAATCTCGAAAACGGGCCACAACAAAATGAAGGTGACGAAGACGAGGGCGGGGCATCGAGCGCTGAAAGTATGGGTGAGGCGGCAATTGGCGCCGCAAAAACCAAAGCAACCAAGCTATTTGGTAAGAAAACTAAGAAAAATGTTGATGACGAGCAGAACGCTAAAATCGCGGAGTTAACAAATGATTTACAGCGCACGCGTGCTGATTTTGAAAATTTCCGTCGCCAAACTGAACTTCAGAAAGAGCAGTATGGCAATTCTGTAAAATACGCCACCGTCAATAAGGTATTGCCACTAATTGACGACATGGAGCGTGCAATTGCGGCTAATCCAGACACGCTCAAGCCGCTCGAAAAGAATCTCGAAAAGACCATAACGAACCTTGGTCTAACTAAAATCGAATCCGAGCCAGGCACAGCCTTTAATCCAGACTTGCACGACGCCGTGATGGTGGAAGGTGATGGCGATAATGAAGTTATCGCTGATACTCTCCGCACTGGTTATTATTACGAAGGGCAAGTGCTTCGCCCAACCATGGTCAAAGTATCCAAACAATGAAAATCTCAATAATCACGCTCTTTCCGGACATGTTCGACAAAGTATTTAACCAGTCGATGCTCTGGAAGGCGCAAGATCGTAAACTTGTTGAATTCGAATTGATCGACCTGCGTCAATTCGGGCTCGGTCCGCGCCACCAAGTTGATGACACTCCGTACGGTGGTGGCGATGGCATGTTATTGAAGCCAGAACCATTATTTGCGGCTGTTGAAGATGCTAAGACGCGTAATCCGGATGCGAAAGTCGTATTAATGACGCCAAAGGGCGCAATTTGGGATCAAGCGCACGCGCAAAAATTCGCCAATTCCGGCGAGAACTATATTTTCATTTGCCCGCATTATGAAGGCTACGATGAACGCATTTTGACACTCGTAGATTATCAGCTGTGCCTCGGAAAATTCATTATGACTGGCGGCGAAATACCTACCATGGCGATCGTCGATTCTATCGTTCGATTAATCCCGGGCGTACTTGGTGGCGAAACTTCAGCTGAAATTGAAAGCTTTTCGGATGGTGATAATTATGAATATCCGCAGTATACCAGACCGGCCGAATTTAGGGGAATGAAAGTGCCGGAAGTACTACTAAATGGTAATCATGCCGAAATTGCCAAATGGCGCGCCGAAAACGCCCCTAAAACTCCTCAAGAATAGTAAAATATAAATATGGATTTAGCCGCTCCCGTCGAAGAGGTGAAGGGCATTGGGCCAAAGACTGCAGAAGTTTTGCGCAAGGCTAATATTTTGACGCTCCGCGATTTGGTTTATCATCTGCCGCGTGATTATGAAAACTTCCAGCAAGCCCAGAACATCTCCAGTCTCAAGCCTGGCAATGTTGTCATTAAGGCTAAAGTTGAATCAATTTCAACGCGTCGCATGCGTCGCAGCCTTGCAATTACGGAGGCAACTTTGCGTGATAGTACCGGCGCAATCAAAGCAATTTGGTTTAACCAGTCATATCGCGCCAAGCAGTTTGATCAAGAAAAAGATTATTATTTTTCGGGAGAAATGGCCCTAAAGTATGGGCGTTATCAAATCACGAATCCGTCTGCAATTTTAGCTAGCGATTTCGACACGGCTTCAACCGCCAAAATTCAGCCAATTTATCCTGCTCGCGGCACCGTCAAATCGCAAGACTTCAAGAAATTTATTAAAACAATTAGTAACAATATTGCATTGATTCCCGACATGATCCCGAACTTTCCTGGTCGCGCCGACGCGTTGTTCGATGTGCATTTTCCTGAAACTATTGAGCAGGCTCGAACGGGGCGTGAGTATTTAGCGGTTGAAGAACTCTTCAGCTTGTTGCTTGCCGCTAAATTAAATCGTGAAGAAAACCAGAAATTGCGCACGTCGCCTATCAAGGGCAATATGGATGATTTTAAAACGTTTATAGAAAAATTGCCGTTCAAATTAACGAATGCTCAACGCCGCGCGACGTGGGAAATAATTCAGGACATGGAAAACGATGTGCCGATGAACCGTTTACTGCAAGGCGACGTCGGTTCGGGCAAAACTATGGTTGCGGCACTAAGTGCTTTCATGGCAAAAAGTGCTGGTTTCCAAACGGCCCTGATGGCGCCAACAGAAGTATTGGCGACACAACATGCCGAATCGCTGTCGAAACTATTTGGCAACCAACTCAGCGTAGCGTTACTGACGGGCTCTACGAAGCATAAAGATGAACTCAAGAAGCATATTAAAAACGGCGACGTTGACCTCGTGGTTGGAACGCATGCACTCATTACCGACGATACAGAATTTGCCAAGCTAGGACTGGCAATTATTGACGAACAACATCGTTTTGGCGTGATGCAGCGTCAAAAACTGCTTAGTAAAGCACACACGATGCCGCATCTCCTTTCGATGACCGCTACGCCGATTCCGCGCTCATTACAACTCACGATTTTTGGCGATTTGTCGGTGTCGATTTTGGACGAATTGCCAGCCGGGCGCCAGCCAATTACCACAAAAATCGTGTCGCCAAATTCGACGAAACAAATGTGGGATGCAATCGAAAAAGAATTAGTCGCCAAACACCAGGTATATTACATTTGCAAAAAAATTGACGACAAAGGCGCTAGTGAACTTTCAAATGTCAAAAAAGAATCGCAAAAAATCGCACACCAATTTCCGAATTACAATGTGGCTTATTTACATGGGCGCATGAAACCGTCCGAAAAGGATGAAATAATGACATTGTTTGCAAACGGCGAAATCGACATTCTGGTTAGTACGACTGTCGTAGAGGTAGGCGTAAACGTGCCGAATGCGACCGTGATGGTAATTGCCGACGCGGATCAATATGGTCTGTCACAGCTGCATCAGTTGCGCGGGCGCGTAGGACGTGGCAGCGACGCTTCGTTTTGTTATCTGATTAATTCAAACTCTGATGCGCCGACGCGCAGACTGCGCGAAATTGAGCGCTCACAGGACGGTTTTTATTTGGCGGAAGTTGACTTAAAACTACGCGGCCCAGGCGAGTTATACGGTTCGCTCCAGCATGGCGCACTAGATCTTCGAATAGCAACAATTACGGATACAAAACTCGTGCATCGCGCCGACTTACTCGTGAAGGATTTTCTGGAAAAAGGCTTCAATATGATAGAATATAAAGAGTTAAAAGATTCCGTCCAGAAATATCAACGTTTAACTACTCTGAACTAAAATGTATGCAACTCTAGGCGTAAAAGCTAATTCAAAACATTCCGGTGAACTCATTGGCACGCATCAAAAGCTTGATAAAGCTGCGCGCCGTATGTTGAATAAATATTTGCCGGCTTCTTCACACAAATTCCCATCTATTGATGAGATTCTGTATTTTGAGGGCAGTCGTGGTCCGGATGGTTTGAAACGCAAATCCCCTGGCGTAGATGAACCGGAGCATTTTATCATTCCTGGCAAGGACGATGGAGTTTTGATCGGATACATTCGCAACCATCATTACAATCTCGTTCAGGCGTTGAAAAAGAATAATCGCGAGCGGGCTTCATTTGAAGCGGCCTGGTTAGCTCACGCCATTACGGATGGCTTAACGCCAGCCCATCATTACCCATATCGCAAAGTCGTTGACGAGCTAATGAATGATCAGGATTATAAGCGTCTATTTGGCGTGCAGATTAAAGGTATTATGCGCGGCCGTAATCTAGCCGAGGCTGCTCGTAATAACTGGCTATACTGGGGCGCTGGCGGCGTGATGACTAAGCATATCGCCTTTGAATATGGCGTAGCATATACAATCACGCCGTTACCGCTCAAATCTCTTGTTCCAAAAGATATTAAAAAAGACGATTTCCAGCCTTCAAATTTCGAAAAAGTATTTTATAACGCTCTTGAGCGCGTGGATGCGATGAAAATGTACGATGAATTTTTACAAAAAGGTTGGAATACAGAATTAGTCGTACGTACGCGGGAAGTATTAATTCCGGAAATTGTTCGTGCCATCACGCTTGCTTGGGCATCGGCATTTTTGGAGGCGCAACGTGGCAAATAATCGGCTTCGCATCGTTTCCGGATCGTTTGGCGGCTTGTTTATTGACGCGCCGAAGAATAGTTCCACGCACCCAATGGGGGAGCGCGAGCGTATGGCGATCTTTAATCGTCTCCGCGACGAAATATCGGGCAAGCACGTGTTGGACGCATTTGCAGGTAGCGGCGCAATTGGTATTGAGGCTCTTTCGATTGGCGCAGAGCACGTCGATTTTATGGAAAACAATGCCAAGGCCATTGCTTGTATCAAAAATAATCTTGTGAAAACTAAATGTTCCGACAAGGCTACAATCTTGCGTGCACCATCGGGCGAATATGATTTAATATTTGCCGATCCACCGTACGATAACCCGCAATACGATATCGTTTCAGCGCTACTGGCGCATCTAAAGGAAGGCGGTTTCTTCGTGCTATCTCATCCTGAAAACCCAGAACCACCAAAATTCGACCAACTTGAGCTTTTAAGCGACAAAAAATACGCCGCGGCGCATATCAAGATTTTTCAAAAGACACAAAAATAGATCGGGACACCTCTGACTCGACCTATTCCTGTGTTTTGTGTTTATAATGCAAAACCGTCGCGCTTAATAAGGATGTAAGACTTGCTGCCTTGCATTGAAACAATGTTAATTTTCATTTTACCTCTTTTGTTTGGTATAAAAATTATTTTTGTTTCCCACACTACACTAAATCTATAATATAGAATCCGTATTAAAAACGCAAGCATTTTTTCCTAAAATGGTATACTTAATCTATGAGTAGTAATATCCCAAACGCGCCGACCAATATCGGACCAGATGCACCAAAAAACAATAATGCTATTATTATCGCGGTTATTGCCATCGTCGGCGTTGTGATTATTCCACTTATCTTCATTACGGTTTTAGTATTTATCGGCCTAGATTTCTTTGACCGACATATTGATGACATAGATTTCGAGAGAATCTTTAGTGGTAACTATACTGAGATCGAGGGTGCCTCATTAACGCATAATGAGTCTATCGCTGTACGCAATTTTGTATCAATCCTAGAAAATAACGTAGCAAAGACTGATACGATTGCGCTGCGTGACTGTAAGTATCTTGAGCGTATCGCTTCAATTGATAATCTAGGTACAAAAGACGCGCCAGTGTTCTGTAATGGCGAATCCGTTAAAGTAGCCACTAAAGTCGAAGAGAAGAAAAAGGCCGATTCTAACAAGTATAAATATGACTATTACTACAAGTTATACGTATCGAGCCAAGACGTCGCCTGTATGGAGCTGGAGTTTGATGGCAATTTAGGCTCACTTGTGTCCATCACCCACGAATCGAGTAAATGCGACTCCGATTCAATGACGAGCATTAAGCTGGTAGACACCAAGGAAGAGCTTGAACCGTCTAAAAGAAACGTCGAACATCGCAAAGCTCCTGATGAGGGGGCAGAAAAGGAAGGCGACCAGACCCGCGCCTAATCATAAACCATGGAAGAGAATCCGTACGAGAATCAAGTCGAATTTGCACTTCGCTATGGCGAATTGGATGATTTGCCGGGCAAGAAAGACCACCGCAGACTAATCAGCCTTGCTGCAATTACTTCAGTTATTATCGTTGGCTTAGTCAGCCTCTTCTTTGTAATCCGTTCCAATAATAAAATCATTATTAGCTTCAATACTAATGGCGGCGCGGCAGTAGGCGATGTCGAGATTGATAAGGGTTCATCCATATCGTTGCCGTTAGCGACACGCAGTGGTTATGAATTTGAGGGCTGGTATCGTAATAATACCAAGGTCAGCGCCGATACGACATTCAATGAGAATACGACTTTAATCGCGCACTGGCTCATGGAGGGCGCAGATACATTCGAAGTATCTTTCGACTCGAAGGGTGGTAGCAGGGTTGAACCGCTCAAAATCGAATGCGGCAAACCATTAAAACTGCCGGCCAATCCAACTCGCGAAGGCTATAATTTTGTCGTCTGGTCGGACAAGAACGAAGTGCCAATTTTGGATGGAGCTCTTTTAGCTTGCGAAGATATTGAATTAATCGCATCTTGGACTAAGGGCAATATTGCCGAAGACGGTCCACAAAAAATCACTCTCGATCAAGACGTAGTTGATATGACCGTAGGCGACACGACAATATTAATCGCATCGATCGAACCAATCGATGCCAAAAATAGAATTATCGCCTGGACAAGTAGTGACCCAGAAACGGTTTCAGTTGACGCCAATGGCATGATCACGGCACATAAAGTTGGCGAAGCGGTTATCACGGCCGCGAATCCAAACGGTAAGAGTGCAACGGCGTTAGTATATAGCGATGTTGACAGTGTGACACTAAAAAGCACTTCCTACCTTGAATATATTTCAAATTACGGCGACCTGAATGTTCAAAAAAGCATTTCATTCACGGTATCCACTTTCCCAAACATCGACCTTCAGGAATCGGATTTCATCTGGGAAGCATCAAATACCTCTGGCATTACAGCCGTCGCAAATCTCGAATCGCACGGCAACAACGCGACATTAACCGCGAAGAATATGAGTGGCAGCGAAGTAATCCCGGTGACGGTCAAAGTTTCAGTTGGTCGCGCCAGCAGTAAAGAAATCACAATTTATGTTGAGCCTGAGCTAATCCTCAGCGGCGAAAAAAGCATCATAACAAACAAGGAACTCACAGTTCTTTCCAGTACAGACGTAGCAGAGTGGAGCGTACGTGCCAAAGAGGCAACTAAGATGACGTACGAATCCATCAGTCGTGATGCGCGTAAAATCGTTGTTAAGCCAATCCTTAATGACAAATCTGGCGGATCAATCGAATCGTCGGAATTAGTTATTACGGCAACCACGCGCGCTGGTCAAAAAGTTGAACTTACTGCTGCCTGCATAAAGAATTAACTTGTGAAAGTATATTTAATTAAGACTAATCGTGAATCAAAAAAGCTGTCTTATGTTTTGTTCCCTTTAATTTTTGAGCAGGAAGCTGGGAAGGCGATAAGTTATGAAAACTTGCCGCGCAGTGAGCATGGTAAGCCACAACCAATCGATGGTATTCATTTCAACATTAGTCACTCGGGTAATTATTGGTGCATTGTTTTTTCTGATTCGGATTGCGGCATCGATATTGAAATGAATCGAGAATTAAACGCGCGAATCGCGCACCGAATACTCTGCGACAACGAGATGCCCATAAATGGCGACCTTCTGCATAACTGGGTAATTAAAGAGGCGTACGTAAAGATGGTTGGTACCGGTATCGGCGCTGGATTAGCTTCGCAAAGCGCTGCGCAGATTATAGAGAATAATCAAGCAACCGACCTATCGTCAGAAGAGTTTATTTGCTACGCAATCGGAAAAGATTCGGTCTCAGAAGTTGTCTCACTCGGCTGGGACGGCGATAAATTCCACCAGATCGGGACAGATTAGCAATAGATATGATAAAATGTAGTCGAGCTCAATAAAGGGAGCACCTTTAAAAGGTTTTTGGCGAAAGGTGGGAATGACCGTGGAAAAAGATCGGCATAAACGGACGGTCCATATCGGTGTTATCGGCAGCAGTGATCATTCGAAGACGACGTTAACGGCCGCAATCAAGATGGTATTAGAACAGCACGCAAGGCGGGAACAGATAAAAGCTGGACAAGCCGACGAAAAGGAGGGCGACACGGATGCTCAATATACCGGAAGTGATGAATGCTGAAGAGAGAAAAGAATTACTGGAAAACCTGATGATTATGAGCGATTATTTCCGTCAAATCAAGGATGAAATGCATGATTCTTTTGAGCAGAGGGTAGAGAGTATCGTCAATGGTGCTCTGGCTCTGTACGACGAAACCGAATCGCGGCTCATGGAACCTATCGAGGTGTTTGGTCCTGGCGCCGACGGACTGGTTTATGTCGAAGGTTTTGGGTGCATTACCCCTGCCTTAGTTACGAATAAGACCAGAGAGGTCGACGGAGCGACGGAGCGATGGCTCGCCACCCAACAGATGAGTGGCGAATGGCTACGCGAAGATTACTACGGAACTGTATGGCGCTGCTGGACAAAGAAACCATCGGAAGAGCAGTGCAGAGCCGCCAAATGGCAAGAATAATGAAAGGTAGGTGAATTTTCATGGCTACCAGAGCATCACGTAATACTCATGTTATGCAACCACTGGTCAGGCGCAGGAACAAGACCATTAATGGTCGTACCGTTCGCTCATTTCGGGGCAGTAGAGCGGTCCAGGAATCAAAGGCGAAGCGCGATGCAAAGTCGAACGATTCTGCGAATAAGTAGTCCAAAAACCTGTATTATTCTAAATATCCAATAAACCCCCGAGCAATCGGGGGGCGTTTTTTTATTGGAAAAACACACAAAAAACGAGCCAAAGGCTCTTTTTTTTGCTGGTGCGCGAGACTGGACTTGAACCAGCACGCCGAAAGGCATATGCTCCTAAGGCATACGTGTATACCAATTTCACCACTCGCGCAGCTACGAGTTATTATAGCACGTTTCCTGTCATTTTGCAGCACCATAGCTCCCAGCTATTGACTAATTTAAGCATATGTGGTATAATAGACAGTATACCGTTTGAAAAATAATCAAAAGTACATTAGAAAGGTTGTGTTCTTATGATGGAATTGCAGAACTGGTATCTTCGTTTCCCTTTGAATGGCGACATGGAAGAATACCATAAGACCATCGGCGGCCTGTCCGATTTTATGGCAACTTCCAAACCTGGGGAAGTGTTTCCCATCAAGACGAATTGCCAAGCTGCCGGCGAAATCATCGGCCATCCGAACCCTAAGATCGAAGACGGCAGCAGTATCAAAACCTCGCTCGTGCAGTCGATTCTTCGCCTCGAAGGCAAAGGTGCATACATCATCCGCACTGAGAAAAGCGAGTATCTCGCCACGGCCATCGACCCGAAATTCGAAAAACAATCTTGGGTTTTCGGCCAGTATCGCGGCTAAGCATCTCAACCTACCCACACCCCCTCAGCATCTCGAAACTGAGGGGGATTTTTCATGCAAAATACTTTCTACTTATGCTTTTATTGTGATAAAATAGTTGTAATGATTAAGGGTGGAATATGAATCGTATTGCGATCTATCTGAATCAGCATATTGATGGCGTCGCTTATAGTGCGCCTAGTATTTTGGACGACTATACGACCGATCGCTCCATCCTGAAATACCACCCGCGTCTCGTAGCTGTCCCAGTCAGCGTCATGGACGTCCGTCGCTTGGCTAAATTCTCTAATCAGCTCGCAACCAAGAAAATTCCACTCCCAATTACGATGCATGGAGCGGGGTTTAGTAAGACTGGCTCTAGTATCGGTTCCGGCCTCGTCGTATCGACGGAGCGCCTCGACCGCGTTCAGGAGATTGATGTTCGCCAGCGCCTCGTTCGCGTTCAAACTGGCGTCACCATTGGTGAACTCCGCAAAGCCTTACTGCTAGTTGGCCTTGAGCTACCAATCAAAGGGAACGACAACGAAACTATCGGTGGTCTCATTGCTAAAAATGCATGCGCCTACGACAATACTAAGCCGGCTACGATTATCGACTTTGTCAAGCAGGCAGAAATCGTCCTTGCCGACGGTACACTTATCCAGACCGAGAAACTCAATCATTTCCAGCTCAACCGCAAGCTCAAGCTCAAGGGCACCGAGGGTGACATTTATCGCAAGATGAATGAGCTCATCTCGAAGAACCAAAGCGTAATCGAAGGCCTCCCGTCATGCGAGACCAACAAGGCGGGCTATTCTGGCATTACGCGCGTCAAGACCAAGCACGAATTCGATTTACTGCCACTCTTCTGTGGCTCCGAAGGTTCGCTAGGCATTATTACTGAGGTTATTCTCAAGGTTGAGCCAATCTTCGAGGATCCAAATTATATCGCTATCCCGTGCGAGAACGCCGCACAATTCGTAAAGGCTAGCGAGCTATTGCGCAGCCTCAAATTCACTGACATCGAATTCTATGACACCGAGCTATTCAATGAGGCGCCAAATACCGGCAAGAGCTCTAAGCTATTCCGCCGCGCTAACGATGACGGTTATCTCATCATCGCCAACGCCAAAGACGATGTCCGCCGTGAGCGCCGCCGCAAGATTAGGAAACTAATCAAGCGCTTGCCAAAGACTATGCGCGTCATCGAAAAGAATGACGAAAACGAAGAAGATTTCGTTGCCTTCAATGAGAACCTTGTAGCCTACCTGAACGATTCCGGCACGAACTATCATTTGCCGATTATTGATGGCGTCTATGTCCCGATTGATAACCAGGCAGATTTCTTGAACGAAGTAACTAAATTAGCGCGCGAGCTCAAACTAGCGCTTGCAGTCTATGGTTCGGTCGACTTCAATACTTTCACGGTTCGTCCAAGCTTCGTTCCATCAACTTCTGACGGACGTCGCACGCTCATCATGTTCATGCGCCGCTACCTTGAATTAATCGACAAATTCGGTGGCCACGTTTGTGGCGCCGCGCCAGAAGGCCGCTTCTTGGCTATCTTCTCGCGCCGCTACGAGAGCGCTGAGGCACTTGATTTGTATAGTAAAATCAAAGACATTTTCGATCCATATGGCATTCTCAACCCTGGCATCAAGCACGAAGTTGAGCCAACTGTTGTCCTGCGCCATTTCCGCACTGACTACGATCAGGGCATAATTCCAAAAGAATAACCGCCTAAGCTTTCACCTCATATCTGTTCATGGTATAATTTTTGATATGAAAAGTACCAAAAATGTTCTCAGTACATCCGTTGAGTTCACCGTTGAGCTCAATAGCGATGATTTAGAGCCAGCTCGCTTGAAAGCGCTTGAGCGTCTCGCTCGCGATATCAAGATCCCAGGTTTTAGAAACGGTAAGGCTCCGGCTAATGTTGTCGAGCAGCATGTCAACCCGAATGATCTTGCTACTACTACGCTTGATCTTGCCGTTCGCCGCGTTATTCCAAAAATCTTCAACGATGCCAAGGTTACGCCAGTATCCATCCCGCATGTCGACATTATCAAATATGTCCCAGGCGATATGGCTGAGCTAAAAATTACTGCCGACATCATGCCAGAAGTTAAGCTTGGCAAATATGACAAACTAAAAGCTCCACGCGAAGAGCGTGTCGTTTCCGATGAAGACGTCGAAGACGTACTTAATCGCATCGCCGATAGCTACGCTGAACCATCCGTTGTTAAGCGCGCTGCCAAAGATGGCGATGAGGTCATCATTGATTTTGTCGGCAAGAAAGACGGCGAAGCCTTTGACGGTGGTTCTGCTAAAGACCATCATCTTCGCCTCGGTTCTGGCGCCTTTATCCCAGGATTTGAAGACGGAATTATCGGGCACGAGGTTGGTGATAAATTCGATTTGAACATCACCTTCCCGAAAGAATATGCCGTTGCTGATCTCGCTGGCCAGCCAGTAGTATTTGAGGTGCTCTTAAAGCAGGTCAGTGAAGTCAAGAAGCCAAAAATCGACGATGAGCTCGCCAAGAAATCCGGCGCCTTTGCTACGCTCAAAGAACTTCGTGAAGATATCAAGAAAAATCTTCAGGCTCAGGCCGATCGCGACGCTGACGAGAAATACAAAGACGATCTTCTCGCCGAATTAGTCGACGATTCTAAGACCGAAGCACCAAAGTCGCTTATCGATGAGCAGGTTGAGCATATCAAAGAAGATATGGAGCGCAACCTCAAGACTCGCGGCGCTACGCTCGAAGATTATCTCAAGACCAACAAACAGACCGAGGCTGAATGGCTCCAGGAAGTTCGCCAAGTCGCAGAACGCCGCGTCATCAGCTCAATCATAATCCAGAAGCTCGCCGAAGAACTCAAAATTGATGTTTCTCAAGAAGAAGTCGAAAAACAAGCTGCCGAAATGCGCGCCGTTTATCGCAACGACGAAAACGCCGTTAAGCAACTTAGCGACCCACGCGTTATCTCCAGCATTCACAACCGCATGCGCGTTAACCGCACGATGGATGCACTCGTGGAGCTTAACCGTGAGCATGCCAAGGTAGTAAAATGCCCAGCATTTCCAAACGATAAGCCAAAAGCCGCCAAGAAAACAGCAAAAAAGACTACCAAAAAGAGCAAATAATAAATAACCCCCCGAGCGGGGGTTATTTTTTGTTGTGGGCAAGATGCCAATGGTCGCCGTATTCGCATTTATAGACCGTCAATGAATTAGGAGGCAAGCCATGTTCAGTCTCCGTGAGTCGCGCGCTCATTTCGGCCGTCTCTTCGTCCGGATAGCAAATTTTATGCGAATCGTTCACCCAGCATTTCGGCGGGTCGTATGGTTGATGATTTAGTTTCACTAGAATTGACCCTTCAAATAGCGCTGTCGCTCGTCTTCTGGCATATGTTCGATGGCATAGCGCAGGGTAGTGCGACTCATGCGACTATAATTGTCGATAACATACGATTCGACGACATGTTTGTCGACCTTTGAATAAATTTCGCGCAACATCCAGCCGCAAGCTTTATGCATTAAATCTTCTGGATCGTCTAGACGTTTATCAATCAGCTCCAACCCAGAACCTAGAATGCCTTTACGGTAATAGGCCATATATGCAACCAGGGAAATGCGGCGACGCCACAGGCTGCTTTTCTGATTCAGCTTAATCAACACGGTTTCATCATCGTTCTCTAAGCACCAACGGCCGATAATATGTGAAGCAAAACAGTCAACGAGGTCCCAGTTGTTAATATAATCGAGGTTGTCTAGGTAGATCTCGACGGTCTCGCGTGGCGCTTTTTTGTAGCGCAGACCCAAAATCGCCAGTGCGCAAAAACGAAATTCGTGGACGCGTGAATGTAATAATTTTAGGATATCTTCTACTGGTAATGTTTTAAAATCTTTGGCTACACGGCGAATATGTGGCGATGGAATGCCGAGAATTGTATCTTTTTCACCATAACCACCCGGGAAAATGCCGAAATAATGCGCGGTGCGCTCGGCGCGGTCGCCATCAATGCCTTTTTCGAGTTCAGTAATTAATCGGTCGTACATGTATTCATTTTACCACATGAACGCGCCCCATCTTGAAAAATAAGCAAAAGTATGATATAATAGAAAGATATGAACCCAAGCGAAGATACGCGCAATCTTATCGATAAATTTAAGGGAATGAGTAATGAGGCTATTGTTGCTGAGCTCGATAAAACTCGTATTCCGCTCGAAGTTGCGATCGAAAATCTCGCCCACGATTTTAATATTGGCACCGTTGTCCGCAACGCCAATGCTTTTAATGTTTCGCGCGTCCATATCATCGGAAAACGCAAATATAACCGTCGTGGCGCGATGGTGACCGACAAATACTTGCATATTGACCATTTCGCGACCGTCGACGAATTCGTAAATGATGCCCATTATCGCGGTTATAAAGTCGTCGCCGTTGACAATAATCGCCCTGAGGCTAAACCACTCGCTAAAACCAAACTCAGTCCTAATTCTGTGCTCGTATTTGGCTCTGAGTCGGATGGCATTTCGCAGGAATTACTCGATAAATCCGATCAGGCATTCTATATTGAACAACTTGGCTCGACTCGTTCAATTAACGTTGGCTGCGCCAGCGCTGTCGCTATGTATGAAGCCGTGCGCCAACTAGGATTATTACCAAAAGATGCGTAAATATCAGCTCAGCCAGCATTTTCTCAAAAGTCCCAAATTGGCTGGGTTTTTGATTGGGCATAGCAACATCAAGAAGCGTGATACCGTAATCGATATCGGCGCAGGTTCGGGTGTTATAACCGCCGCCCTTGCTCGTCGTTGCAAACACGTAATTGCGATTGAACCGGATCATGAAACAGCTGAGCTTTTGCGTAAACACGTCGCCAAGCTCGAAAATGTCACGATCGTTGAGCAAGATTTTCTGGAATACGAATTACCGGAAGGTGAATATAAAATATTTGCCAATCCGCCATTCCATTTGAGCTCCGCTATCTTGCATAAATTAAACGAAGCCACGAATCGCCCGACCGCCATTTATTTAATCCTGCAGAAGCAATTTGCACTTAAGTTGCTCAATAATGATCGCCATTACACTTCGCAGCTCGGCAAACAATTATTCGTCCATTATGCACCACGTATTCGTTTGCCATTGAGGCCGGAATATTTCACGCCGCCGCCAGCAGTGCCAACCGTGCTGCTTGAGCTTAAGCATCGTGATATAATATAACGGATGACTATTATTTCCAAATTCAAAAAGAAGTTTTACTTCGTAGCGGCAGGTTATTTCAAGTTTTTCGCAAACATTTCTCTTAAACGCTGGCATCCCCGAATTGTTATTATTACCGGTTCGGCCGGCAAAACAACTCTCCTAAATCTCGTCGAGAGCCAACTCGGCGCCAAGGCGCACTATTCGCACAACGCCAACTCAGCTTTTGGCATCGCCTTTGATATTCTTGGCATGCGCGGTATTACCGGCAGTAAAGCTAAATGGATTAAGTTAATTTTCCAGACGCCAATTCGCGCTTTTTCATATAGACACAAAGAGAAATTCTATATTGTCGAGTGTGATGGCGAGCGTCCGCATGAAGCCGAATTCATTGCTAAATGGCTGAAGCCAGAAGTCAGCTGTTGGGTCTCGCTCGGTCGGTCGCACGCCGTCTTCTTTGAGAACGAGGTAAAATCTGGTAAATTTGACAATATTGATGATGCGATTGCGCACGAATTTGCCACCATCCCGGCCAATACGCGCAAGCTAGTTTTAATCGACGATGAGAACTTCGATATGCATCGCTACACCGATACGATTCGCGCGCGCGTCATACCGGTTAATCGTAATCAGTTGAAGAAATACGAAGTCTATCCAGACCATGCTATTTTCGATTTCGGCGATCACAAGTTCAAGTTCAAGGCGCCAATGCCGCGCGATGTAACCGTCCAGCTTTTGATGCTTCAAAAGTTAATGAACTACTTTGGCGAAGAAGTAGATTATTCACTCGAAAACCTCAAAATGCCGCCAGCTCGCAGCAACTTCTTGCGGGGCAAAAAGGGTGTCAAGATTATCGATAGTAGTTACAATGCTCACATTATTAGCATGACGACCGTTCTCGACATGGTTAAAGTTCTCCACGCCGACCATAAATGGCTGGTGATTGGTGACATTATTGACCAGGGCGAGCTCGAGGGCGAAGAACACGAAAAACTCGCTAAGCTTTTACTGGATACGAAAGTTCAGAATATCGTGATGATTGGCCGTCGCACCAAGAAATACACCTATCCGCTCATTAAGGACAAGGTAAAGAATGTACAATCTTTTGATAAGCCTCAACAAGCGCTCAAATACCTTGAGGAGAACCTTACCGGCAAAGAAACCGTCATCTTCAAGGGTAGCCAATATCTAGAATGGATTATTGAGAAGCTGCTTGCAGATCCACGCGATGTCGAAAATCTTGCTCGTCAGGACGAAGCACATCGCCGTCGCCGCGCGAGCTGGGGGCTTGAGTGATGAATAAGCTATATATTATTCATGGTTGGACTTATAAACCAGAGCCATGGCTCGAAGTAATCGAAGATCTCAAAAAGCACGACATTGATGCTGAGCTATTGCGCGTGCCGGGCTTAGGCACAAAATCCGAAAAGACCTACACGATTGCGGATTATGCCGCTTGGGCAAAGAAAAGTATTCCAAAAGGCTCGATTGCACTCGGTCACAGTAATGGCGGCCGCATACTGCTAAATTTGCTCGTGGCGGAAGGTTCCGACTATCTGAATGGCTTAATCCTAGTCGACTCCGCCGGCATTTATGAAGAATCTACCAAGCGCAACATGGCGCGCGTTTTGTCGAAGACTTTCGCGCCACTCAAAAAAGTTCCGCTTGCGCGCAAAGTTGTCCATAAAGTCCTTGGTGCTAGTGACTATGATCAAGCGCCAGAAAACATGAAGAAGACTCTCGATAACATGTTGAACTCTGATAAGGCGTTAGATATTTCGAACATTACCACCAATACGCAAATTATCTGGGGCAGCGACGATAATATTACGCCACCTCGTCAAGGCAAAAAGATGCACGAATTGCTTAAAAACTCTGAGCTCGACATGAAAGAAGGCTGGCGCCATTCGCGCTACCTTGTTGATGCGCAGGAATTAGCGGACGTTATCGCAGAAAAGTATCAAAAGTTAACTAAAAAGGGCAAGGCATGATTAAACTAGAACGTATAGAACCAACTGACTTAGACAATTACGTTGCTAAATATCATCCAGAAGCCAATTTTTTGCAGACTTCTAGCTGGGGCAAGGTTTATGAGCTCGACGGCGAGAAAGTTATGTACTTCGGCCTATATAAAAGCGATCAACTTTGCGGTTCGGCGGTCGTCATCGTAAAAAACGCTAAACGTGGCCGTTATCTTGAAATTCCTGGTGGCCCAATTTTGGACTGGGATCACGAGCCGGATTGTGTGCATGAATTCATGGATGAAATCAAAAAGATTGCCGAAAAAGAAGATTGTGTCTTTGTGCGCATGCGTCCAAACATTTCCGATTCGTTTGCGCATCGAAAACAAATCGAAGATCTTGGTCTAGTATTATCGCCGATGCATTTGCATGCCGAACATACCGTCATGATTGACTTGCGCCTGAGCGAAGAGGAGCTTCTTAAGGATATGCGTCGCCAAACTCGTTACGAGGTGCGCCGCGCCGAAAAACTTGGTATTCAGGTTTCGTTTGACACCTCAAAACACGCTTTTTCGGAGTTTTACGATCTTCAACTTGAGACCGCTAAGCGTCAGGGCTTTATTCCATCTACGCGTAATTTCATCATGGCGCAGCACGATGCTTTCGCTGGTGCAGCCCGTATTTATACCGCCACGCTTGACGGTCGTCCGCTCGCTAAGGGCCTCGTAATAATGCAGACTCCAGAGGCAATTTATCACGAAGCGGCTTCGACCGAAGAGGGTCGCAAGCTTCCGGGTGCCTATGCTTTACAGTGGCGCGTTATTCGCGATGCTAAGGACCTAGGCTTTAAACGTTATAATCTCTTCGGAATTGCGCCGCCAAATTCGCCAAACCATCGCTATGCCGGCGTCACAACTTTCAAAACTGGTTTTGGTGGTGAGCAAATTGCCTATTTGCCGGCACATGATCTAGTGATTCGCCCGTTCCGTTATCAATTCGTACACATATTAGAAGAAATACGCAAGAAGCGTCGTCACCTATAAGGAGGAACCATGCAGAAAAAACCATCAATACTCAACATTATCGTTATTATCATTGGCCTGATAGTTTTTGTTTATGGTCTCACTCAAAAGAGCGAATCAACCGTCCTAGCCGATGAAATTAATGAAGCGGTGGTCGAGGCACAGGTCGACAAACTTGAGCCAAAAAATGACGGCAAACTCGTAATTGTATCTGGCGATATCTTTGCTTCTGATACGTTAACGGACGAGTACTTCAAGGTTTCCCATAAAACAATCAAGCTAAAACGCGTGGTTGAAATGTACCAATGGACACAGGATTGCTCGACGGAGTGCGTTTACCTCAAGGTCTGGTCCGAGCCCGTAATCAACTCGTCCAAATTCGATGATGCTCATAAAAACCCAGACACCAAACAATATTCGAGCGAAGAATACTTCCAGAAGAAGACCTATCTTGGCGAATATCGATTATCGGATAAGTTGGTGAATGATTTGCATTACGACACCATCATGGGTCCAGATGAAATGCTCGAAAACTATGGCAATAGCAGCAACTATTCGGTAGTCGGCGAGTATATTACGAATTCCGCCAACATTGACAATGCCAATATCGGCGACTTCCGCATCCATTATGAATACGTCAAAGACAAAGCTGTGACCGTTATCGCGAAGCAATCTGGCGATTCGTTCGAGCCATTCTATACCGAGAAGAAACGTGAAATCTATGACATTATTGAGGGCCAACAATCCGCTGCCGACTACGTCGCGAGCATGAAGAAAAACAATAGCCTCTTCGGTATCATTCTCGTAGTTGTCGGCTTACTGTTTATTGTCTTCGGCGCTGGTGCAATTATCTTTGACGTACTAAAGGAGCGCAAACAACAAAAATGAAAATCATAAACGCTACAGACCAAAAGCAGTGGGATGAATTTGTCACTAGCCATGAAGATGCTAATTTTTTGCAATCATGGGCATGGGGTGATTTTCACATCGCTCGTCATAAAACCGTTGTTCGTCGCATCGCACTCGATGATAATGAGAAGATTATTGCCGCCTATGTCGGCCAAGTTGAAACCGCCAAACGCGGGACCTATATGGCAATTGCTGGTGGTCCAATCATGGACTGGAGTAAGAAGTCACTTCGCGAAGCTATTTTTGCCGACATTAAAGAGCAGGGCGCAAAGAACAATTGCGTCTTCGTTCGCGTGCGTCCGCAAATCACGGAATGCGCCGAGAATCGCGAGCTCTTCAAGAGCCTCGGCCTCACGCCTGCCCCAATGTATCTCTCGGTAGAATATGCGGGTATCCTTGATATCAGTAAATCCGAAGAAGAGATTTTGGCTGGTGCCGCTCAGGGCTTACGCCGCAAGCTCCGCAAAGCTGCCAAGAACAACATTACTGTAGAGACCAGCACCGATCCAAAAGACATTAAAAAATTCTACGAGATTCAGCTAGAAACCGCCCGTCGTCAAAAGTTCGTAGAGTTTTCGGAAGATTTTCTCCGCAAACAATTTGAGGCTTTCGCCAAATACGACGAAGTCAAATTATATACTGCCAAACTCGGCGAAGAGATTCTCGCGCAGAACTTCATGATATTCTATGGCAACGAAGCTTCGTATCACTATGGTGTCTCGACTGATCTCGGCACTAAATATTCTGGTGCGCCGCTACTACACATGCAAGCGATGCGCGATGCGCGTGAGCGGGGAATTAAGCGTTACAATTTCTGGGGCATCACCGCCATCGACGATACTGAACACCGCTTTTACGGTGTGAGCCAATTTAAGCGTAGCTTCGGCGTGGAAGAACTAATCTATCTCCATGCGCATGATCTCGTCATTAAACCGGCCAAATATAAAGTTAGTTATCTGTTTGAAAAAACTCGCGCCAAAATTCGCCACGTCTAAGTGGTAATAACTTGCAAAACGCCTGTGCTTAAACTATACTTGAAGGGTAATATAGGAGCTTTTTGCAGTGAGCGCAACAAAACGAAAATTTATTGAAAGTCATTGGCTAACATTCGCAGTAAAGGGCGTCGTTTCTATCATCGCCGGCCTCTGTATGATGTTAACCGTAAAAGGTGATATTGGTTATCTAACTAAAGTTGTTGGCTGTGCCTTGATTTTCCTCGGCGCCGTTGAATTCATCAACGTTCTTCACCGTATCCGCCGCCGTCAGAACTGGAGCTTTCCACTTGCGCTTGGCATTATCGAATTAATTGTGGCTGTCTGCGTGCTATTCTCGGTTAATCCAAACTTAACCGCTGAACAGCTTATCTGGCTCCGCATTGTACTACTTAGCTGCTACATTCTCTTTGCGAGCGTTCTCACTATTGCGATGGGATTCATGAACTTCAAGAACATGACCGACCGTTACCTTTGGGTGGTAAATGGTATGCTAGGTTGTATCTTTGGCTTCGTGATGCTCGCCGATAACGGCCTCAGCGCCACTACTCACATTAAGCTCTTCGGTACCTATCTTCTCGTAAACGGTCTGACCGACCTCTTCTTCGGTATTCATTCTAAAGACGAAATGGCCGAGCTTCACGCTGAGCGTGTTAGTCGTCACCTAATTCGTCGCAACCTCAATAAAAAGCCTGCCAAAAAGGAGGAAAAGAAATAATGTCACTCTTCTCCAGCCCAAAGCGCGAGATCGAGAAGTATGTAGCGAAATACCCGACCATTAAAGTCATTGTGGTCTGCGGTAGCTACGGCAATAAATCCGCCATCCGTGCACTTGGCATTATTCTGGGGCAAACCCTCAAAGTAACGATGGGCGTAAACAAGAATATTCTTGAGGATGTCATGATTCTTGACTATAATTCGATGGAAAACTTTCCAGACATTATTCCAGACGTCTGCGTTATGACGGCTTGCGATTCCGACGAAGAGGCGGAAGCCTACTTTGCGCTCGCTAATCGTTCCAAGCATCTATTCCTGAACTTTAACGATGTTCCGCAAAAGTATGCCAAATTGCTTATGAACCCAGATGTCTATACTTATGGCGATGAGCATCCGGCAGATTTCTATTTCGAAAACCAGGATTTCTCGCTTGACGGCTACAAGGGCATCTTCTATGATCCGGAGCGCGATAAACTCCCGGCCACTGTCAAGATTATCGGCGAGCATAACTTGCGCCCAATCACGATGGCTTGCGGCGTCGCTCGTCTCTTCAAGATCCATCGCGATGATATCATTAAGGGTGTTGAAGCTATTCGTCCAATTCATGGCCGCATGTCACCAGCTAAAGGCTTACGCGGTTCAATTATTCTTGACGATAGCGCATCAACTTCGGCCACTTCAGTCAAATATGGCCTCCAGACTATTTATCACCTCGACGCAAATACGCGTATCTTAGTCACGGATGATGTCAAAAAACTCCAACGCGTAAATTATGATTTAATGTCAGAGGTTCTGATTCTGGGCGAAAAGCCTGAAGGCGTAGCCGTTAACCATAAAGTTAAGTTCTTCGATGATAGCCTTGATCTAATCAGTTATTTGAGTTCTCGCCAAGAAGATAAAGCGCTGATTTTGCTTGAAATTCCATTGCCAGAAATCATCGAATCTTATATTTGGTAGTTATCTCTTTTAGAAACGCAAAAATTATTGTAAAATAAGTTCATGGCAAAGGTAATTACTGTTACCAATCAAAAAGGAGGTGTAGGCAAGACTACTACGTCTATTAACCTTTCTTTTTATCTTGCTAAAGCTGGCAAGAAAACCTTACTGATTGATTTTGATCCACAAGGCAACGCTAGCTCTGGCCTTGGCATCGATAAGTCTGATCTTGACCGCACGATGTGTGATGTTATGCTTGGTGACTGTCTACTCAAAGATATTGTAGTTGCAAATAAGGTTAAGAAGCTTTTCGTTGCGCCAACCATTCCGGAACTCGCTAACGTTGAAGTGCAAATGGCCGAGATGGAGAACAAATTCCTCATCTTGAAGCGCGCCATCGCACCAGTGCTTGATAGCTATGATTATATTATTATCGATAGCCCGCCAAGCCTCTCGCTTTTGACCGTTAATGGCATGATCGCCGCAGACTATCTACTGATTCCAGTTCAGACTGAGTTCTATGCGCTAGAGGGCGTGTCTCAGCTACTCAAGAGCATGGAATTAGTCCGTAAGGCTATGAATCCTGATCTCGAGCTTCTGGGCGTGTTGGCGACCATGTACGATCGTCGTACCACACTTAGTTCGCAGGTTCTCGCCGAAGTCAAAAAGTTCTTTAAAGATAAAGTATTCGATACTACGATTCCGCGCAACGTCCGCCTCGCTGAGGCGCCAAGCCACGGTGTCGCCATTGGGCAATATGATCGCTTCAGTAAGGGTGCAAAAGCGTATAAATCCCTCGCGGAAGAAGTCATGGAGCGTACCAAATGAGCGCCATCAAGCATGGATTAGGCAGAGGATTTGAGGCACTTATTCCAACCGACACCGTAGATTCAATTTTTGATCCAACTGCCGGTGAAGATAAGAAAGAAAGCAAACTGCGCGACATTAAGATTGATGATATTTTCCCAGACGAAGACCAGCCGCGTCGCGATTTCAAGCAAGAGCAGCTCGACGCCCTTGCGGACTCAATCCGTGAACATGGCGTTTTGCAACCGATTGTCGTTACGAAAGAAGGTGATAAATACAAGATTGTCGCCGGCGAGCGTCGTTGGCGTGCCTCTAAAATTGCCGGGCTCGAGAAAATCCCAGCCATTGTCCGCACCCTTGATGCCCAGAAGCGCCTAGAAATCTCCCTAATTGAAAACGTTCAGCGCGAAGATTTGAACGCAATTGAAACCGCCACGGCTTACGCCAAGCTCAAGACTCAGTTCAACCTGAGCTCCGCCGAGGTTGCTAAGCGTGTTGGCAAGAGCGAACCAGCCGTAATTAACACTATGCGCCTTTTGACGCTTCCGGACGAAGCCAAGCACGCTATGGTCGAGCATAAATTATCCGAAGGCCAGATGCGTCCGCTAATTACTGCCACGCCAGAGCAAATCGCAGCTGTTTTGCCACGCATTATTGACGAAAATTGGAGCGCTCGCAAAGTCGAGCAGTATATGGTTGAGCTCAAGGCTCGCGAAAAAGCCAAGAAAGGCGCTCAGCCGCGTCCAGAAACCGCCAGCGGTGAAGCTCGCGCTAAGAATATCAGCGAGCATTTAGGAGTGAAAGTTAAAGTTCACACGAGCGTACGCGGCTCGGGTGATATCGTGTTAAAATTTAAGAACGAAAAGGAGTTTGAGAGACTATGTTCAATTCTAACGGCGTAAAAACCAAAATGACAGCGGTGGTCGATCGTTTCAAAGAAGAAATGAAAAAAGTTCGCACCGGCCGCGCACATCCAGACATGCTTGCCAACCTCAAGGTTGAGGTCTATGGCCAGTTCTCGCCACTAAACCAAGTTTCGAATATTACTGCACAGGGCGCAACCATGTTGCTCGTAACCCCATATGATGTCGCAAATATCCAGAAGATTTCTGCCGCCATTCGCGCCGATCAAACTTTGGGCCTAAACCCAGCCGATGATGGCCGCGTAATTCGCGTACCAATCCCACCGCTAACCGAGGATACTCGTCGCGAAATCGTCAAGAACGCCAGCTCTAAGGTTGAGGAAGCCAAGATTGCGTTGCGCAAGGCTCGCGATGATGCTCGCAAGGACATCAAAGCCGCCGAGCTCAACGAGGATGCTAAGAAACGCGCCGAAAAAGAAATCGACGACATGATTAAGGATTTCAACACTGAAATCGATAAACTCTTCGCTGATAAAGAAGCGGAAATAATGAAAATATAAGGGAAAGGGCAAAAATGTCAGATAAGGGTGGAAAAAAAGAAAAAGAGAGTCTCATCGACTTAAAGATGATTCTCACGGCAATTATTGGCGTAATGCTCGGTGCCGTTTTTGTATTAACTTTGATTTTTACGGGCATTCTTCTCAACGAGCGCTACCACACTATGCGCGCAGAGCATACGCAAAAAGAGAAAGTTGTCGATGTGGTTTCCGTCACGTATGACGAAAAGAAGTATAGCTATTATCCAGCCATCAATGGTGGTGATAATGAGACCGACTTCGATTCACTACTCAGAATGCTCGGTACGGACAAAGATTACTATCTAATTCAGAGTCAAACCGAATATGCGAATGTAGTTTCTACGATTGAATCACTCGGCGGCAAAATCTCCACGGAAGATTTCAACTTACCAGAAGGCTTCTTCTATTCCGGTTCGCTCATTTTAATTACGGCCGAGATGCAGGGCCTAACCGAGTTCAAGGTTAACTCCATCACTCGCAACGAAGACTATCATTTGCGTATCGACGTCAGCAAGACGGCATCTTCTGAATTCTATGGCCTTAATGGCTCAGCTATCTTAATTAAGGTGCCAAATATTCAACCGGACTTTGTTGAGGTCATTCGTAGAGAGAAATAATGGACGTAGATTTAGCGGAAATAGATAATCGAATCGTCAAAGACTGCCCGAAATGCGATTCCAGGGTAAAATTCCAGATTGGCGATAAAACCGCTAAATGCAAAATCTGCAAACGTCAGTATCAAATTGTCCGCGACGAATCCAAGGATGAGAAAGATCCGGAGGCATATTCGTTTGTCTATAATGCCTCTGCCGTCGATTTGTTCGGCAAAATTGCCCTTGGGATTATGATCGCCGCATCAGTTGTGATGATTATCTTCGCTCTATATGCCAAACACCGCATGGTTGATGGCCTAGAAGATAATACTGGCGGATATACACTTCATAACTAAAAAAGTGGGTAGGCATAACCTTTCCGGCCTACCCATTTTTGATTTTATGTGATATAATAAGCCAAGTGCCGCGATAGCTCAGTCGGTAGAGCGCATCCATGGTAAGGATGAGGTCCCGGGTTCAAATCCCGGTCGCGGCTCCATTTTTTTGCTTTGAAAAACCCAGCCTTTCGGCTGGGTTCTCTGTGTCAATTAGGATGAGTTACTGGAAAGTCCCAGGCGCGGTCATCAACCACGCAGGCAGTTCCCGCATTAATGTTCTTGTGGATCCACTCCGAGTCTTCTATGCTAGTCCGGACGCAGCCATGAGTAACATATTTACCGAAGCAGGAATCATCGTCGAATACCCACTTGCCATTTTTTCTGTGCGCGAGCTTGGAATGAATGAAGTCACCATTCCGAATCAGCGTCGCGTTGTAACCGCGCCAACCAGAACCGGAGATGTAGTGATGTTTTGTCCCACTCAGTGTCTGGTCTGTCAAATCGGTGAAATTACCTTTAGTATATTCACCCGTAGCGACCAACATTACGCGGATTAGGCGCCATTCGTCATTTACCCGGTGGTAGACTTCGAGCTTGTTCGATCCGAGATTCAGATGAATGGCGTAGTCCGTCTTCGACTTCGCGAACGATTCTTCCAGGTTTGGCATCCAACGCGGATAGGCGGTAATGCCGGTCGAATCGATGCCGAGCTTCTTCAGCGTTTGTGGACCGCAGATGCCGTCAATCGTTAAACCATTCTTGTATTGGAATAGTTTAACGGCCTGACCGGTTCTGGGGCCAAACACGCCATCTTGCGAGATGGTATTCGCGCCGCGTTTCCGTAGCCATTTGTTCAGAGCTTTCTGGATGTCCTTTACCAAGTCGGAATCGAAATCCAGATTGTAGCTGTCGGAATCATCCTGCAGGACGCCATAATACTCCTCTTCGAAATCTTCGGCGCTGCTAGCGGTCGGCATGAATACGACCAGGACAACAACCAGAAGAGTGAGGATAATCAGAGTGATGGGAATCCATTTCGGTGTGCTGTTCATGCTTTCTCCCTCCCTATGCGATGAAACGCACAAAAAAGTACACTCTCGATTGACACCAAGAGATAGTGCTATTATGGCACAAAATACATAAAAAGTCAATACATAACAGGGGCGGAGCTAATCTTTAGTGGTTTCTTTAGCCTGTTTCGGCCCTTCTTTTTCCTCTTTTGGATCCTCGTCGTCTTTAAGAGCCTCCACAATTTTCTTGCCATCTTTCATGGTTTTCTCTAGTTCCTCACGCGTAAGGGCGGAGAAGACCTCGATTACACCGGCGATAGTGGTGAGTATGCCCATGATCGCGAAGCCGACGGTATTAATTGAACTGGAGGCAAAGATGAAGTAACCACCAAGGACAAACTCGAGAATAGTTAAGCCAAGGCGGAATCTCCACCAGAACGCCTGATGATGCTCGCGGTTCTTTACGATAAAGATAGTACCGAAGACGCCATTAAGGATCGAGAAGCCGCCGGTCATAAGATTCAACACGGTATTCATAAAACCTTCGTTCAATAACAGGAACAAACCAACGCCGGCGATAGCAAGATATAGAGCCGTTTCGCCAATTTGCAGGAATAGCGCCTTCCGACCATCGTTGCGTTCTTCGCGTTTAGCTTTCTCGAGCGACGCACGCATATAGCCAATCTTGTAGAAGGCCCAGAATGAAAACACGGCGCCAGCAGTAAAGATAGCAAATGGCATTGTCTTAGTATCATTTCCACGTCCATTGAAGGCGCCAATCGCCATCATTACGCCGCCCATCAACATCATGATTGAGGTTGCGAGCTTGTTACCAAGAACAATTTTATACGCGCTAAAGCCACGTTTGATAATCCTATTCATACTTATAATTTACCACAAAATGAATGAAAAAATCCCGCCTCGCAGCGGGATAGGAGAAAGACAATCAGTATGCCGTGATACGGCCGCGTTCGCCGCCATAGCAGGCTATAACCACGTCGCTCATGGGGTCATCGACCAGTGACAGCTTTGCGATTTTCACTCCATTGCGGCCGACGCCGACGGCCTTAATTTCGCAGACTTTATCGCGACACTTGACGTTGAGTTTATCGAGCATGGATCTGTCGACAACGAAAAATACGTCAGGGGCATTTTCGACATCGGCAATACTGTCTTCGTATGCTTTATTGGGGTCGAATTCCCAGATTTCACCAGTGGAATCATCGTAAAGGGAAAACATGGTCCCGGTCAGGTTTACGAGATCTTTGGCGACAACTTTGCGGATTTTTACCTTTTGCACTTATACCATCTCCTTTCAAAAGAACGCGTCAAAAAATTGACATCCTTATAATTATATCATAAATATTATAAAAAATCAATAGAAAGAATCTGGCAGGATTACATTATAGCCGGCTTTATCAAATAGTGGACCAATTTGTTCTGGAGTATAACCGGCAATTCCGCAGCCAATTTCAGTAACATAGAAAGTTAGCTCTGGGTGCTTAGCAGCAAATTCAATAAAGCGATCAATTTGCTCGCGCATCACGTCTAGCCCATCCATGGTATTAATGGCATAACTTTGGCCTTGTAGGCCCTCAGCCTGCCCCATAATGGCGCCGAATTTATTCATCGCTGTAGCGGCTGCTCCCCCAAAATGGCCGCCGCCCCCATTGCTGCCAAATACAAAGATTTCATTTTCATCTAATGCGGTAATGAAGCCGCGTTCATCATATGTCGCCATGCTTACATTGTAGCATGCAAGCGTCGTTGACTATAATCAATAAGTATGGCATAATAATTCAAGGCAAGGCAAATCGGTCTTGCTTGATCTTTTAATATGGAGGTGGAGATTAGTGGATCGGGATTCCTTTAATAAGTATTTGGGAAACAATGGTTTTCTCAGAGGCGGCGTTAAAGAGGCTTGTGCGAAAATCTATGTTTTTACCAGGTATGCTACACCGATCGGCAATGTTATCTATCAGAACGAAACCACGGTTACGACGCAGGAGTTTCTCGAGGCGGTCGCCGTACTGCTGGCCCATTGCTCGCAGGAGCAGGGAGACAGCATACCGCAGCGGTGGTATTGCCAAAAGGATGACTGCGTCCACGGCCGGAATCCGTTCTGCAAAGGCGCAGGCAGCGCCAGCTCACTGGCAGAGAAATGCTGCCCACACTACTGCACAGAAGACAAATAACCACTCCCAAAAAACGGGGCCATCGCCCCGTATTTTTATTGCTTAGAATTCTTAGTTGCTTTCTTGTTGCTCTCAACTTGCTTCGCGGCTTGTTTATGGAAATAGCGCATAATATAGAGGACTACGGTCATAACGGCAGAAAATGTAATAGGTTCAATTATGTAATCCGCTACAGTGTATTTAAACTCGCCATGTGTAATAAGGCTACACATAAGAATATCAAATAACGGCCAAAGAATCATTGCCAACACTAAGGCGATCACGAAGAATGATAAGGCCTGTACGATTGGTTTCTCTAATTGTTTATTCATAATTATAAGTTTAATTGATTAATGAAGAAATCGCAAAAAATGAAAAAGCCCCGCTGGCTGCAGGGCTGTTTCTTAGATGCCAATCAGGAAGGGGAGAGCGATGCTACGGCCAAGATTGGACATAGGGCTATCCACACTGGCTGCCATGAGTGCGAAGAGCAATTCGGTGCTCAGCAGGTTATGCTTGTAGATATTGCGCAGAATCGGTTCGGCGTATCCGCGCCGCACAGATTTGAACATGTCGGGGTCCGCCAGATCGGTCAAGAGTGCTTTAAACTCGGGAAGCGTCAGCTCGTCAACGAGCTTAAGCGTCTCGGGAGTATCGATATTTTCTTTGATAGCCCCGAGCAGACGGGCCGGAACCTTTGCGGAGTTGTCCTCGTCGCAGTTGGTAGCGGCGACGGTAGCTTTGGCGATGCCGAATAAATCCATTGCTGAGCCGAAGCGTTCGAGCAACAGAAGCGCCATTTCGTTCGTGAGCTTACCGCAACAGGCGGCTGCCGAAGCCATAGAGAGAACGCATCTTGCATATGCCTGACGGTCAGGCAAAGCGAGAAGAATACTGAACACCCCGTCAAAGTCAAAATAGTCGAGGGATTTTTTCATGCCCTCAATGTTATTGTCGGAGAGAATTTTAAAAACATCTCCATGGGTACTGCCTTGTTTCAGCATAAAACAAGCCTCCTAATCGAAAAAATCTAGGCACTACAAAAACGTGCCTCAATGATTATTATACTATATATGCACAAATTGTCAATATTAAATTTTCTTTAGGAACCGGATAGCGCGGTAAGATTTATGATCAATTATATGATTAACGTCGAAACCGTCAAATTCAGCCTTGGCTTCTGGATCCTCTACGATCAGCCAGAACGAATCGACGTCAGCTATCTTGGCCTCGATGTCGTTTCCGTCGTTTTGGCCATACTTACGGATTGGCTCGAGCGAACCCCATTTATAATCAATATTCGTGCCATAGACTGGGTTCTTCGCAGTTTCATAGAAGAACGCGTCGTAATAATTCATCTCGTCGGTATCGATAAATATTTGCTCTGGCGTGCTAGAAACTTTTTGGACCTCGGCGATAATGTCGCGGGTTGGGTTTTCGACTACGCGCGTGTCGGCCTGTACGATGCCGATCGTGGCGCAGCACGGTATTAGTAGCATTGGTGCAAACGCGAAGGTTTTGTTTTTAATCTGTGGCGCTTTCGCTAGGAATAATGCAATCAATGGCATTAATAGCGCAATTGAATAAGTGACGTATCTGGCTACAAAGGTTGGCTTAAATGGTGGCAATGACATTAGGATGAGGAATAGCGGCGGGAGGAGCACCAATGACGCCAAGAACCAAGTGTTGGCTTTTTCGTTCTTAGTAAACGACTTCCAGGTCTTAATAATAATCGCAATTATGACGATTACGGCTGCGATAAAGATTGGCACAAACCAACCGGTGACGTCTGCGGAATCCATCCCAATAATACCTTGAGTGAAAATGCCAGCCACCGTGTTGGCGGAAACATCCGGAATCCAGAATCCACCCTGAACATCCGTAAACTGCTTTATCGCATAAGGCATCCATGGGATAAACAAAGCAACCGCTAGTGGATAGGCCCAGAATACGCTCTTTTGTAGGCCATGCTTGCACATGTAGTATCCGATGTATGCAACATGTGCTATCCAGGCCATGGCGGTGAAATAATGCGTCCACATGCCTAATGCTACCAGCACAGCATAGAGCGCCCAGGCCCATTTCTTTTTATCCTTCAGCGCAACATCCAATGCGAGTGTAGCGCCCATGATAATTGCGAACACGAGTCCATACATGCGCATCTCTTGGCCGTAGCGAATCAGGAACGGGGAAATGGCCAGAAAAATCGTCGCGAACCCTGCCGTCTTATCTCCGAACCAGCGTCGTAGTAAACGAAATGCCAACACGATGCCGATAGCTGCGAAGAATACGCTCATCATGCGCAGCGCGAAATCGGAATTGCCGAAGATGAACGACCAGGTCTTCAGGCAGAAGTAATAGAAAGGTGGGTGAACATCAATCGCGGTCATATCCCAAATCTGGCTATAATCACCTCGAATCAGGTATGCCGAATAAGCCTCATCGAACCAAATCGATGTACGCAGATTAATTGCCGCTAGGCAGACAAAAATCACTGCCGCAAGCAGTGGCAAAATAAATGGATTGAACTTAGAAAAATGTTTCTTCATTTTCACCTCCAAAATACTACTTAAATTATAGCATTATTTCGGAAGTGTTACGGTGACGCCGTTCGGAATTTTAATTTCATCAATACTTTTTACGAGTAGTGGACGCTTGCCTTTCTCGCCTGGGCCAAGTATTTTAGCGTCTTCCATCAAAGCAAACACGCGAGCAACGCGGCCGTAGCCGATGGCGTGCTTTCTCTGAACGTAAGAGGCATTAATTCGATCTTTTTTGTCGGCGAGTGCATCCGCTACGATATCAACGGCGAGCTGCCATTCTTCGCTGACTTTTGGAGTTACCACTTTTGCTGGCGCACCTTGGCAAATACTATGTGCCGGAACACTCTTTGTGACGACACTACCAGCACCAATAATTGCGCCATCACCAATCGAAACACCCTGCAGAATGGTCACATTACCGCCAATATATACATCGTCGCCGATCGTAATCGGGAGTGCGACCGCTTTATAGTCGCGGCGCTCATTTGCTAAATGCGAGAAATCTTCCGTAAAGATATTACAATTCGGGCCAATCTTCACATTATTACCAATAATAACTTTTGCGCTATCGAGAATCGTTAGATTCCAGCCTGCATAGAAATTATCGCCAATCTCGATGTTGTCGCCATAATTGCAGCGAAAAGGCTGTTCGATGATCGGTTTATTACCAAGCTGGCGAATAATACCGCGCAGCTGTTTCTCGCGATCTTGGAAATTTGAAGCGATTGTCAGGTTGTACTTTTGCAAAAGCGTACGGACGCGCGTGCGTTCAAGTGTGAGCGCCTCATCCTTAACATTGAAAGTTTGCCCAGAAACCATCAATTCCTTATTGGTCATGCTTATATTGTATCAAATAAAATCGCAGGTACAAAAAATACCCCTCGTTTTGAGGGGTATTTTTCTTAATTATTTATCTTCGCTTTTCTTTTTAGCTACTACGTAGCCGGCGGATGCGATTAAGCCAAACAAGCAGATGATGAATGTGAATAGAATCGTATTAATATCATCATTCGTGCGTGGGTTTTCGCCCTTACCTGGATCGTCGAACTTGTTGGTGAATACAATTTCGTCACTGTCGATTTCGGCAACTAATGCGCCTTCGTTATCGTCAATTATGTCGATTGCGATTGTGTAAACGGTAGAATCGAAGATGATATCTTGATCGCTCTCGGTAATCTGTTCATAAACGTTTAGGTAGTAGGTACCAGCTTCGGTGAAGACAATAGGGTCAAAGACAATTGAGCCATCGGCTTCGTTCGTGGCGGTACCGATTAATTCTCCGTCGAGGAACATTAGGAAGGTAAACTCGCCAGCTTCGAGGTCGCGACCTTCGAGAATCTTAGTCGCCGCAATCGTTACTTCTGCCCCAGTTGGCTTGTAGGTGTTAACGATGGTGTAGCCATCTTCCGCGTCTGCGGTGACATTAAGCGTGCCGTCGCCGTTATCTTCTACGGAGACCGTAACTGCAATTGGTTCTGGAGTTTCCATACCGCCTGGCAATTCACCAACTTCCTCAATCGTGTAAGTAAAGGTCTTGCCAGCATCGGCTTCGGTATAACCGTCAATCGTGAAGGTGGCCGTACGTGCATCTTGGGTGACACTTTGGGTGCCAAGCGACTTTCCGACGGAATCAAACAATTCAAATGTGAATTCATCACTTCCAAGCCAATCGCGGCCTTCGAGAACTTTAGTGACATCAATATCGATGCTACCTTCGGCGGCATAAGTGTTCGTAATTGCGCCTTCATTCGTATAGCTGACGCTTGGGGTCAAATTACCTTTACCGTCATCGGTTACATTAACCGTAACTTCGATTACGCCATCGGCGGTTAGGCCAGGGAACGCCGTATTGAGCGCTTCCTCGATTGTGTATTTATATTCGCCTGCAGTAGTGTATTCGATTTCTTCGAAGCTGACGGTACCAGCGCTTTCAACTTCTTGCGTATCGATAACTTCTCCAGCTTCGTTTTTGAGAACGAAGAGGTGGCTTTCGCCCGTGAGCCATTCGCGACCCTTGAGTACTTTCTTGGCCTCAAGCGACACGGTACCTTTAGCGGAGTAATTGTTTTCGAAGACGATTTCGTCAACGACTACGCTATCTTTGCCAATCTCAACATCGGTCTTGAGCTCGCCGTTTTCGGTATAGACATCTACTAGGATTTCGTATACCGAATCATCATAGGTATAGCCACCAGCTGCGCCTTTAACTTCCTTGATTGTGTAAGTATGGATGCCAGCTTTATCGTATTCAATTTCACTGAACTCAGCCGTACCTTCGCCGTGGATTTTAACGGTTTCATCTTCAATATCGTCGCCGCTTAGTACGAATTCGAAATCGACAGCGTCGAGATCTTCGCCGAGACCATTCAAGACTTTCTTAATCTCGAACTTAGTTGAGGTCTTGGTGGCCTTAAAGATATTCTTAATAGTTACACTCGTAGACACCACGCCGTTAATCTTAACCTCGGCATTTAGCTGTGCCTTAGTAGGATCATCGGTGACCGTTACTACGATCGCATATTCCTTGCTGTCGTACGTAAATCCAGCTTGGCCATCGTACTGCTCAGTCAAAGTATAGTTGTAAGTACCGACCTTATCGTAGGTGATAGTATCGAAGTCTACGCCACCCTTGAGATTCTTCGTCGTAATAGACTTGACGTCAATTAGCTTGCCAGTATTGTCCTTAAGAAGGAAGGTGAAGGTGCTATCGACTTTGCTGTCTGACTGATCCTCGATTTCCTTATCGACATGGAACGTTGCTTCGGTAGGATTCGTAGTGTAAGTGTTCGTGATCTCGCTACCATTCTTGTAGCTGGCGGTTGCCGTAAGCTTACCGTTACCATTGTCTTTGACGACAACTTCGACATTGATAGGACCGGAGGCTTTAACGCCAGCTAGGCCACTATCGGTCTCGGTAATCGTGTAGTTGTAAGTACCAGCTTTCTTGTATTCAATTTTATCGAACACGGCTTGCCAGTTTGAACGCTTAGAAGCAGTAGCTTCGAGCGGAGTAGAGATGCCGTCACCAGTTAATTCAAAGGTGAAGCTATCATTATCCCAGTTTCGCTCTGCGCCAGCAAATTTCTTAGTTACTTGAAGTTTGACTTCACCCTTAGCTTCGTAGCTGTTTTCGAAGACGATAGCGTCTACAACCTCGTCGCCCTTCTTAATTTCGACACTTGGCGTCAATTGACCATCTTTGTCTTCGACTGTAACGATGGCGGTATAGACGGTTTTATCGTAGGTATAACCAGCTTCGCCAGTGTTCTTTTCGGTAACCGTATAAGTGTAGGTGCCAGCTTTGGTGTAAGTGAATTCTTTGAAGCTTTCACTACCAGAGCCTTTAATCGTAATGCTATCGGTAGCGTTACCGGAAAGTTCGAATGTAAACTCTTTCGCTTCAACGCCAGCATCTAGGCCAGTAAGCTTTTTCTCGACGTCGAGAAGCTTCTTGGTTACAGGCTTTGCGGCATAAGTGTTCTTGAATTCGACGATATTGGTGTTGTTTTCGTCTACGGTGACCGTAGCGCCAAGCTGTGCTTTCTTGTAATCATCGACAACCGTTACGACAACTTTATGTCCGGTCTTATCGTAAGTAAATCCAGCCGTATTTCCGGCTTTCTCGACGACAGTATAAGTATATGTGCCGGCCGTTTCGTATTTAATAGGATTAAACTCGACTTCGCCAGTCAAATTATTGGTCTGGATAGTCTTGGTTTGGAGCAACTCACCCTCACTATCGTAAAGTTCGAAGTCGAATGAACCATCGCGTTTGCTGTTCGTTGTGTCAACGATCGTTTTCTTCACCTTGATGGTGGCGTTGGTTGGCTGAGTCTTATACTCGTTCTCAATTTCGCCAGATACTACAGTAGTTTCTTTGTCGTCAACGATTGCAATCAAGTTACCCTGATGGTCATCTTTGAGTTTGACGGTGATTGTATAGTCGCCAGTTTTGTTCGTGAGGCCAGCAGAATTACCAGTTTCAGATTCGTCTTCGCGAATGGCATACACGAAAGTCTTAGTGCGATCTTCGGTCTTGTAGCTAATGGCTGTATCGAAAGTGACAGTCTTGTCGTCCGTAATCGTGGCGGTACCAATCTTTTTATTGCCGCCGTCAGTCAAATCATAAAGATCGAATTTGAACGAATCGCCATCAATCCAGTCGCGACCGGTTAGAATCTTGCGGGCATTAACAGTAAGCGAACCCTTTGATTCGTATGTGTTAATGATGGTCTTTTGGTTGCCCTCATAAGTAGGACCGTCTTCGATTTCAAGTACGCCATAACCTTCATCTTTAATCTTGACGGTCACCGTAATAGTGTTTGGTGTGCTTGTAATGCTGCGGTTCTTATACTTATCGGTCGTAGTGTCTTCGCTAATTATATAAGTGTAAGTACCAGGAGCAGTGTATTCAACCTCGAATTCAGCATATTGTTTTTCGTAGGTTACCTTCGCATCCGTAATATAGTTGCCTTTATTATCGGACAATATGAACAAGAATTCATCACCTTGAATCCAGTCATTGAACTGCTTATTGGCGACAATCGTTGTCTTAACGGTTTGGAGATTATACTTGTTAACGAATTTTGCCTCTGCGGTGGTATTCTTAACGATACTACCCGCGTCGCCGGTCTTTGTGGTTTCATAACCACGCATTGCGTCCTCGGTCACTTCGTATGTTGCACCCTCTGGGAGTTTGGCGATTTCGATGTATTCACCATCAACAAGTTGAATAGTATCGCCAGATTTAATTTTGCCACTCTTCTTGTTACCAGCGTATTCAAATTCACCAGTCAGTTTCTTGCCATCTTTGCCGTAAAGGTTGACGGTAAAGGTGAATGACTTTGCTACGGTAGGATTACCCTCGACGGTCTTTGAAATCTTCAGGTTGCCAAAAGTAAATTTGTTCGTGATGATCGAGCGCCAAGCGGAGTTGCCTTGCATTACATAATACAATTGGCCGTCAATCGTAGTTGTCTGACTGTCTTTATACTTACCGAAAGCTTCATCGGCACTGGTGCCAATTGCGATCTGAGTATTAATACCGGACAACTCGTAACCAGTTGGGATATTGGTTTCCTCAACATAATATTTCGTACCAGCCTCAACGTTAACTACGCGGATTGTATCGCCTGCATATAGTTGAACCGTGATATCACCGGTGCCATAGATGTGACCAGAACGCTTTTTGGCAAAGTCATCATCAGATTGGCCTTCACATTGGGTTTTGTAGCATGGGTTGTTTTCACCGTAATAAATACGATAGTCATACTTGTATGGCTCACCATCCTTATCCAATAAGTGGACAATCGTCGTGAATGTATCGGTCGACTTGGTAATCTCGGTGCCATTTTCATCGACAATTCTCTTCGAAACATTAATGCCGCCCTTAATTGTATTCATTGCGGAGATGGTCTGAATAGGTGTCGCCGACTCTACTCCAGTAATAGTTTTACCGTCGTCACTATAAGTAAAGCGGACATTTAATAGCTGTCCATCAACGAGCATTGGATGATACTCATAGTTTGTCAACTCGAAATGGTTGTTAATATCATCCTCTTTAAAATAATATTCGTGACCAGTCTCAAGAATTACGAAAGTCTTACCGTTAAATTGGACGGTAGGGTATTTACTAGCATCATAGGCTGGGCCACCGCTAATCATGATACCTGGAGCGATGGAAATCCTATCTTTGATCATCCAATCATTGGCTTTTTCTAGTATCAGGTCTGACAAATACGGATGTTCTTCGTCGCCGTCTTTAATCAAATCGAGCGAAACACTATCGCCGACTTCTTCGCGCTGCGAAGGATCCAAGGAGTCGTTCCAGAGTTTTTCGAGATCGAGCTTTTGACCCTGTAACGCAATTGGGTCAGGGTTATCGACGCTAATCGTGATCGGATCAGATGTAACGACGGCAGTCTCACCATTAGTGGTGGTCTGAGTAATTGTGGAATAGGTAAGGGAAGGAGCCGGGTCGTCTTTGTTGGTCTTTAGGGAATAGCTGCCATCAGAACCAGCAATCTGCGCTTTCTGTTCGTCCGTTAAGTCGTCGAACTTAACAATGCCGTTATTGAGATCTGCTACCAAGTCCATTGATGCCTGGCTTGGCCATACCGTAAAGCTTACAGCGTAGGTGACGCCGTCTTCAAGAATCAAGCTACCAAGGTTCCAGTCGACTTTTCCGTTTACATAAGTAGCGGCCGGAGCGTCAGCCCAAACCTGTCCAGCGCCGTAAGCGCCGCCACTTCTCGTATACTTAAAGCCGCTAACCGTACCATCAATTGCTGAGCTGGTGATACTGGTCGAAGTCATTGATGTTACTTCATCGGTGAAATCAATATTCGTATAACCAACACTGGTCGTAATATCATTAACAATCTGCGTCATAGCAGTAATCAAAGATTCTGTATCGGTAGCATCTTTGAAATATTGTGCATACTGCGAATCAAGAGCGGTATCTGAATCACCAGAACCGGTATATGCGTATTGTACTAAGCTGGAGAGATAGTGAGATGAATTACCGGAGCCCCACGTGAAAATGCTATAGAAATGATAGCCAGCCGTCACGATGGCTCTTGCATTATCATTGGCCTCTGCCCATTCTTGGGCGTAATTCGTATTTACGGAGTAATCATTATAGTGGGTTGTCGGCTCACCGTCAGTCAAGAAGACGATATAGACTTCCTCGTTTGGCTGGCTAGTCTTAATAGAAGCGGCCAATTCTTGCGCCCGCATAAGACCTTCTTCCCAGTTAGTGCCTTGGGAATTCGTGAAGCTATTAATTGTGCTATTTAGAGCTGAAGAGTCAGTCGTAAATGTTTGCGCCGTGGTACCCCTAGTGCCGAAGTTTGCTAGGGCAACTTCGATAATATCTGATTTAATCGGATCGCCTGCAACATTTTGCCTGAGTAAGTTATCAATAACGCCATTATCGTCGGTCAACACATGTTTTTCGGCGTTAAGACGCGTCATACGTGTACCGTTATAAGTCGTGTAGTTCTGATTCATGGAGTTCGATGTATCGAGGACCAAAACAACATTTGCCTTCGTAACTTCAGAAGTCTGGCTTTCTTGCTTTGTGCCAGCCACATTCAATGACAGAGTATACGTTCCGTCGTGTTTGCCATTGGCGTCGAGGTTCTTTGTTAATTGTTTACTATGCGATGGCGCTGGCAGCGCTTCGGCGTAGGTGTTCAAGGTCATCTGTGGAATCATGCTAAAGACTGTAACGACAGCCATTAGAATATTCTCGACCTTTTTCCTAAAGTTTTTCACTCTATACTCTCCTTTTTTGTTGTGAAATTAGTCCTACAGGTAGGCATTTTGATAATTTTATATCATGCCAAGGGAAAAATTTGCAATCATAAGCAGAAAGTTATATAGCAGTTGCGGTTATGCTTAAAAATGTGTTCAATTATATAATTGGCGAATAGCTAGACGTTGTAAAAAATACAACGAATTATATGCTAGTAACGTTGTAATAATTACAACAAAGTACAAAAACCGGCCCCTTTGCAGAAACCGGTTCAAAATATGATTATTTATTTGCCGATAAATAATTAATAGCTTGCGTAGCCGCCATGGCGCCATCACTTGTAGCTGTTACGAGTTGGCGTAATTCTTTAGTGCGAACATCACCAGCCACGAAAACGCCCGGGATATTCGTGATGCACTCTTCGCCAGCAGTAACATATTTATCTTCACTTAGCTCGAGCCCATCGATTAGTGGCTCTACGCTTGGCACGCGACCAATCGACACAAATAAACCATTCAGCTCAATCTCTCGATCGGTATCAAGCTTAATGCGCTCCAGCTTGTCCGCGCCAGACAATTCAACAACGTTGGCCTCAAGTACGAGCTCGATGTTTTTTCTAGCTCTTAATTGGTCAATCAAAGCATCTGATGCGCGCAGTTCATTGCGACGATGAATCAGATAAACTTTCTCGGCAATATCAGATAGGTATAGCGCTTCGTGCGCGGCAGAATTGCCACCGCCAACTACGGCTACGGTCTTGCCCTTATAGAAATTTCCGTCGCAGGTGGCACAGAAGGAAACGCCGCGGCCAGTGAAACGATCTTCGTTTTCGAGTCGGAGCTTGCGTGGATTTGTACCAGTGGCGATAATCACCGTTTTGGCAGTATATTTATCGTCATCCGTTGTGACTTGGAATCCTCCCTCAATTGGATCTATATGTAAGACATAATCAAACTCAATCTCTACGCCAAGATCTTCGGCCTGTTTTTCTAGTGTTTGGCCAAATTCTAGCCCAGTAATATGTGGGGCGACTGGGTAATTCTCGATATGAGTGGTATTAATAATCTGACCACCGCAGGCGGTCGATTCTAGCACGAGCACTTTCTTATTTGCGCGCACGCCATAGATGGCCGCTGTTAAACCGGCCGGTCCGCCACCAATCACAATAATATCGTACATCTTATTTCCCCAGCATCTTTAGAAGACGCTTCTTGGACTGTAGGCCAGTCTTGCGGTCAACTTCTTCGCCACCATCAAATACGATCAGGCATGGAATCGAGCTGACATTGTATTGCTCGGCTAGTTCGCTTTCCTCATCGATATCTACTGCGACAATCTTAAAATCGCCACCTTCATCGGCAATCTCTTCCAAAATTGGATGAAGCGCCTGGCATGGTGGACACCACGTTGCATTAAAATCCACCAATACTGGCAATTCCGACTCGAGGACTTCTTTCTGAAAGTTCTCGCTAGTACCATTAATGATTATCATGTTTGCCTCCTTCTAAGTTTAATAATACTTTATAAAGCAATTTATATAAAATCTCAGCTTCTTCCGGGGTTAAGTTAATACATGTGCGCATTAATTCAGGAATTTTAGTAGCTTCAGTACGGAGCGCATAACCGCGTTCGGTTAACGCAATAATCATTTCGCGTCCATCATTTGGCGACTTCTGACGTTCGATATAGCCCTTGGCTTCTAGTTTTTGGAGAAGTGGCGTCAGGGTATTCGTATCCAACAACAAAGCCTTGCCCATATCGCTAATATTACTGTGCTGCTGCTCCCATAAATACATCATCACGATGTATTGGGTGTAAGTTAGATCGAGTGGCTTCAGAAATGGGGTATAACGGCCGATAATCTCTTTTGAGCAGAGATAGAGCGGAAAACAAAGCTGATTGCTTAGTCTCAGCGACTCGTAAACTTCCATTACATTAATTCCTTTAAGTCTTTCTCAATATCTTCAGGCTTAGTGGTTGGCGCAAAACGCTTCACGACATTGCCTTTGCGATCAACGAGAAACTTCGTGAAATTCCACTTAATGTCGCCCGGCTCTTTGCAGGTTGAGCTAATTTTCGAAATAGCCTTCATGGCCATCTTGTCTTTGAGACCAGAGATATCCTCATCTTTTTGGACTGTCTTAAGATAAGTAAATATCGGCTCGGCATTATCACCATTGACTTCGATTTTGGCTAGCTGATCGAATTGGGTCTTGTATCTGCCGGTGCAGAACGTATGGATTTCTTCGTCGTCGCCAGGAGCCTGATGGCCGAACTGGTCACAAGGGAAGTCGAGGACTTCAAGACCGTCGTTATGATACTTTTCGTATAGTTTTTCGAGGCCTTCATATTGTGGCGTGAAGCCACATCCGGTGGCAGTATTAACTATTAGTAGAACTTTTCCTTTAAATTCGGACATCGATTTCTCGCCGTTTTTGCGAGTTTTGATTTTTAGATCGTAAATTGTACTCATGAGAGCCTCCTTAAATATATATCGCATGCGATACATTTTTAGTATAGCACAAATTATTATTCGTAAAGAGCATATTTTACAAAACTCAACAGATGTGCTAAAATAATGCCAATATGGCAAAGAAAAATAATACCAAGCGCAAGCTTGTTGGTTTGGTTTCTGAGGAATCCGGTATCCGTCTTTACTATACGAAGAAGAATACTATGAATACTCCAGACAAGCTCAGTCTTCGCAAGTATGACCCAGTTTTGCGCAAACATGTGGTCTTCACCGAAACGAAGAAGAATCTTGGTCGCAACGAAGTTAAAGAAAAGAAGCGCTAAATAATATGCCCCATCTCGAGAGGGGCATATTTTTATTGGCGAAAAAATATTGCCGAACCGAACTAAAAAGCTTATACTAAATGTAAGATTATGCAGCCGAACTATCCGAATAACCCGTATTCGAATGCCGGTGTGCCTAACTATGGTGGGCAGCCTTATCCGTACCCTCAGCAGATGCCGCCACAGATGACACAGCAGGGTGTTCAGATGTCGCCTAATATACAGGCGGCTCCTGTTGCCGCTCCGAATTTGCAGCAAATGAATGCTGGATCGGCCATTCCGCCAGTTATGCCAAATGAGACGGCCGTCACGGCGCATAAGAAAACAACTTTAGCTGATGGCACAGTCCTACCGGATGTGATTTACGTAAAAAAGAAGGGCACATTGTTTGCACTCATAGCTACTGTAATCCTGTTAATCGGTTGCGCAGGTTACGCTATCTATGCCACGTTGCAAAATAATAGCGCTCAGTCGAAAGTCGAAGAGCTTACGACTAAGACTGAAAGGCAAGAAGGCCTTCTAAAGACCACACTCGAGAGTCTAGGTTTTGCTTCTGAAGACGAATTAACGAAAGAAAACATCCAGAAATTAATCTTGTCTCCAGAGGGTGCCATGGATATAGATATGACATCATTTAGTGATGGCACTGGCGTGGGCGTAAAATCAATCAGAATCGCTTCAAATGTCCGTTATGTTTTGGCTGACGTAAATTACTACGGCACCAGCTCCTATTATTATAGGAATGTCGAAATGGGCGGCTGGAACTTTGCCTTTAGCCGCAACGGTCTCGTGAGATGCCGCGAGATTACCGCCGAAGCAATGAAAGTCATTACTGATTTAGGCGGCGTAGATAAGTCTGTGACTGAAGACGGTAAACCATACGATTGTATTGATACGCAAGACGATAATAAACTCTACGATTTCCCAGATGCTCTCAACGCTGGCGTTTATCAAAAATAGCTAATCATCAAAAAACTCCCCGGAAGGGGAGCTTTTTGTTCTACGGATTAATTGTAGAGGTTTTCGACCTGGATGCTTGGACCCATCGTGGTGGAAACGTAAACAGACTTTACGAACTGACCTTTGATGGAAGCAGGCTTCTGGCTCTTCAAGCTATCGATGAACGCATTGACGTTCTCCATCAGCTTATCGGCACCAAAGGAAACCTTACCAAGACCAACATGAACGATGGCCTGCTTGTCAACGCGGTATTCAATCTTACCGGCCTTAGCTTCTTTGACAGCCTTCTCGATATCGGTAGTAACGGTACCAGCCTTTGGATTTGGCATGAGACCTTTAGGACCGAGCAAACGAGCATAGCGGCCAAGCTTTGGCATGTATTGTGGAGTAGAGATAAGTACATCGAAATCGATTTGTTCTTTTTCGAGGCGCTTGGTGAATTCTTCATCCTCAGCGATATCAGCACCAGCAGCTTTTGCAACCTTAGCAAGATCGAGTGGAGCAAATACAGCTACGCGTACGTCCTTACCAGTACCAGCCGGAAGGGTAACGGTTGCACGGATGTTCTGATCGGCTTGGCGTGGATCGACACCGAGGCGGAAATGCATCTCGAGGGTAGCATCAAACTTAACTGGGCTAGTAGCGACAGCGAGTTTAACAGCTTCTTCGAGGCTGTAGGCTTTGCCTTTTTCGATCTTTTCGTTAGCTTTGCGGTAATTCTTGCCACGGCGCTCTAAGCGGCTGCGAGTAATTGGCTTTGGGCCAACTTTCTTTTCTGGTTCAGCAGCAGCTTCAGCCTTGCGGGCCTGGCGTTCTTCTTCAGCTTTAACTTCTTCAATATGCTTCTTGGACTTTTTACCAGCTTTAGCATATTTTTCTTCGACAACTTCTTCTGCCGGAGCTTCCTCAACAGGAGCGGTGGTCTCAAGAACTTCTTCTTTGGCTTCTTCTTTCTTAGCCATGAAAATCCTTTCGCGGTACAAACGAGCTGTTAACTCTCCCGACCTTAAATTTTAACTTGTCCTATTTTATCATGAAACAGATTAGAATGCAAGAAAAAGGCGCCGCTTAGAGCAGCGACGCCAGGTTGCGGATGATTGCATAGCCGCATAAACTCAGCGACAGTGAATCGAGGCGGTCTAAGTATCCACCATGGCCGATCATGGGATACTCTAACACCCTGAAAAACTTGTACTTAATCAATACCTCGTTCGAGTCTTTCATCACGAAAGCGCGCTTCGTAGCCGAACCAAGTAGGTCCCCCACTTCGGCCAGAAGCCCGCCCATTGCGAGGTAGATCAGCATACTTTTCTGAAGCTGAATACCGAGAAAGAGAGGCGTTAGCCAAATCGCGAGTGCGGGGAAGATAAGTCCAGCAATATAGCCTTCCCAGCTCTTCTTGGGTGAAATTTCCCTCAAAAACGCGACTTTATGTTTGCCAATCAGTTTTCCAACCATGAAAGCCCCCACATCAGATAATGCGCAGACTATGATCAAGTAAGCGACTTCTTCATGCGTAACGGTAAGCGTGCTGAACATTGCTACTATTAATACAATTACCTGGAGTTCGGGGAAAGCTCTCAGTTTGCTCGGTCCTTTCGGACGGCTGATATCATATTCCGCCACTGATTCCTCTGCCAATGCCATGAGAAGGCAGAAGAGAACCAGAAGATTGAAGTATTCACCGTCATACGTAAAGTAAGCAAGCAGTAGTGCTGCAATCATCCAAAGAGCACCAATCAATCTTCCTTTCAATCATTCCACCCCCATGCAACAGAAGTTTTATCGGCTCTGTAATTATATCACAAAACGCATAATAATCAAAAAGACCCCCGTGAGGGAGTCTTCTTGCGAAATTACTCTACAACTTCTACGCCCATTGAGCGTGCGGTACCAGCAATAACTTTGCAGGCGCCTTCGACATCGATAGCGTTGAGCTGATTTTTCTTTACTTCAGCAATTTCTTTAATCTGAGCCATGGTAATCTTACCAACCTTCTCAGTATTTGGTCTACCGCTACCTTTTTCGAGTTTGATCTTTTCGCGGATCAAATCATCGACAGGTTGACCGAGGCATACCCAGTCAAAGGTGCGATCTTCATAGACCTTGATATGGACAATAACATTCTTGCCAGCGAATTCTTTGGTCTTTTCGTTGAATGGATTGATGAAATCCATCATGTTAAGACCCCACTGACCGAGAGTGCTACCTACTGGAGGACCAGCCGTAGCTTTTCCGCCAGGAATGCGCAACTTCAAGTTGCCAATGCATTTCTTTGCCATTTTGTTAATTTTCCTTCTCCGGCGTTTGAAGCGCTTCGCCGGAAATTACGTTTAAACGTGCGTAACGCGAATAATTATATCACATATTTGAGAAAATTCCAAAAAGAAAAACTGCACCGACCAATTAATAATCAGTGCAGTATATCGAATGACAAATACTACTTATATAAGAGTAATACGTTATGGGAGCGATTAGTCGTCAATCTTCTTTACTTGAAGAGCATCGAGCTCAACAGCGGTCTCGCGACCAAACATTGAAACCAATACTTTGAGTTTGCCTTTATTGGCATCAATTTCGGAAATTGTACCCTCAAAGCCCTTGAATGGACCGTCGGTAACGGAAACGACTTCGCCGATTTCGTAATTGACGGTAAACTTTGGATCCTCAACACCCATACGTTTCTTAATCTTCTCGATTTCCTTGTTGGAAACAGGGGTTGGCTGAGTGCCGGTACCGACAAATCCAGTCACACCTGGCGTGTTGCGGATAATGTACCAAGTCTCATCTGAGAGGCACATTTCGACGAGTACATAACCCTGGAAAATCTTCTTATCGGTGACGCGGCGTTTGCCGTTCTTGATTTCGATTTGCTTTTCTTTTGGTACAAGTGCGTCGAAGATTTTATCGGCAAGATCAACGCTGCCGATGCGCTGTTTAATTGAATCTGCTACTTTGTCTTCGTAGCCAGAGTAGGTGCTGATAGCATACCACGCGCGTGAGCCATCATAACGGTTAACGGCCATTAGTTATTACCTCCATAGATTTGACTAAATATAAAGTTAAAGAGAACATCGAGTAGCATGATAAAGCCAGCAATCACGACGACGTAAAGAATTACGGAAAAGACGAGTTTCCAGGTTTCTTTACGATTTGGCCAACGAACTTGGCGTAATTCGCGGAACGAATCGCGGATATAGCGACCAAGAGCGACAAATGGAATAAAGAGGAAGAAATAATCCTTGAGTGGCTTTTCGTCCTTATTCGCAGCTTTTTTCTCAGCTTTGTTGCGCTGCTTAACGGCTTCGCGGTCGGCCTTCTTGGTTTTCTTATTCTCGCTGTTCTTTGCTTTTACTGTGACTTTGCGAGTAATTTCAGCCGGTTCATCAGAAGAGTGTGCTTCCTTTTTCTTGGAACCACCATCATCTTTAGCCTTAATTCTGGTAATATTTGCCATGAATTGCTCCCATTAAAAATAGTCCTTTCGGACTCTTGTCAAGAGTATAACAAAAAGCCAGCTCTTTGGCAAGGGCTGGCTTTGAGGTTTTCTAAAACAAATAGTTCAAGTAGTCGCGCATCATGCGGGAACCGGAGCATACATCGAGGTACGCTATCAATTCCTTATGAATCCAATATTCGAGATCGAAATCATTGTGCCAAGCTTTGGCTGCGACTTCCATCTGGCGATAGAGATTTTCGGTCTCTTGCTCCTCGGTTTTACCATCGATTGTGAGGTAATTATCTGAAGGCATATCGGCTACGCCACCATCGTGCGTGGAAATCAGCAGGCCCATATTGGAAATATCCTTCATCCAGCTGGTACCACAAGCTTCGAGGCCAACAATCGGCGTGTTGATTGAGCTATTGGCACCCAACGACAGTGCGAGGCCGAGCTCTTCGTCGTAATCTGGTAGATAGTGGACACGTTCTTTTAGCACTGGATGACCGTCAATGAGATGAAGCGTGTTCATAAGCTTACCAAACATATTCGAGTCGCCCATATGGACGCGGCCGGCTAGAATGTAATGCGCATTGTTGTCTTCGAGAATTTTTGCCAAACGATCCGGATTATTAAATGGCAAAGTTGGACGCTTGTAATCAACGAAGCGGCGCTTGAAGTCAAAGAGGAAGGCACCTTCTGGAATATGTACTGGATTGCCATATTGGTCGGTGCGATGCTGTAAAATTTCATTAAGTTTAGCGCGGCCGAGATTCTTTAGGTGACGAATTTCAGCAGCGGTAATCTTTTCAATATTATCTTCGAAGCCCGGAACAACTGGTAGATCGAACTTATCAAGAATATTGTGGTTATGGTAGTAATCCATAATCTCAGGTAGCACCCAGGTGCGCATATGGATACCGTTAGTAACACTCTTGAATTTAACCTTATTACCATTAATGTCATGATAGTTAGCTACGCGCGCATGAAGCTTTGATACGCCGGAGCGAAGCTCGGCAATCTCGACGGTCGGTGTAGACAGGCGGATAACACCATCGGTAAACTTATCAGAAAGCCAGCGGCGTACGGCCACGGACTTAATGTTCGGGAAGACATAACGCTCGAACTGATCATAGTGGAAGGTAGCTTCTGCGGCCTGGACTAGAGTATGGTTTGTATAAAGCGTATGCTTACGCGTGTATACAATAGCTTCATAAACTTCCATACCAGAGCTAACGAGTTCATCAAGACGAGCTACGGCTGCAAAGAAAGTTGCAACCTCATTGAGCTGAATCACGGCCGGGCGGAGACCGACAAGCTTAAGCGCCTGATAGCCGCCAAAGCCTAATGCTACTTCCTGATAAAGGCGATGATCGGAACCGGATTCGCCTGAGTATAATTCACCAAAGTTTGGCTCAGTGATGCATAAGAAGCGGGAAGAACCCATCTGTTTTTCGACTACTGCTAGTTCAACCGAAGTCGTATTGGTACGAATACGTACGTTGTCGACGTAATTGAAGCCAAAGTCACGATAATCGCGCTCTTCGTGGTAATCGATTTGCTCCATGTTCTGCATCTTTTGATGCGATTCCCATGGATAAAATGGCGTCACAAGTACGAATGGGACCTGCAGCTGTTCGGCAACACGGCGCATGTCGGCCGCGAGCACGCCCAAGCCGCCACCGCCACGGATACCATTAGACTTATCATAAGTTTCAATCGTCCAATAACAATATGGACGTTCTGGAGATAATTTCTGTACTAATTTGTCGCGAGAGATCGCAGAATAAAACTGCTCAACATCTTCCACTGAATCAAGTGGATGATATACTCTTGCGTTTAGATTTTGATTTTCCACCCTTGTTGTTCCTATTATTTCTTATGCTTATACTCCTATTTATCATAGCATGAAAAAGGCCGCTTCGTAAAGCGACCTTTTGTCCGAAAAGTACTTAGGGTTCACGGGGAAGTTCCGGTGCAATGATGCTGGCCCCGCCCAGCGAGTATACCGTTCGCGAAATCCGCGACAGGAAGTCGAACTCGAATCGGCTTCCGCCGCAGTGTAGCATCTCACGCGCTTCTGCTATAGCCAAGTCGAACGGAATCGAATCGCCGACGCCCATCTTGTAGACTTTGAATAGATTCAAACCCTTACGGAAGGCTTCCGGCGGAACCACGCCAATGACCTGGAACGAACAGTCTCTAATCTTTTTCCTGTAGAGAGTGAGGGCAAGCAGAGTCATAGTTTGTGGCTCAATGGCAATCCGTTCACTGCTGCAGCCAACCGACTTGAAAACTGTCCGTTGGCGCGTAGCGGTCGGTGCTACCCAGATATTATTGCCGGAAGAAATGAAATCGGCGCATCGATTCTGGTAAAGCGTCATCAGGGACTTGCTCAGATCGTCGACTACTGCCATGGTTTCGGCGTTAGCTTTTTTAGCCATTTTTCGCCTCGTGGATGGAGTAATGACTGGCATTACATAAATACCAATTTCTTCCAGCTCGTTCACGATTGGCATGATGGCTTCATACCAAGGTAGGTTAACAGGGAACAGGTTGATCTTGTTGTGGATACTTTCTACGCAGATGTAGATGAAGCGCAGTATCTCACCGAGAGACGGATGATTGAATCCGAAGACGGTGCCATGCTCATTGTCGGGCAGATAACCCTTCAAGGTGCAGGGCGCGGCTTTCCGCAGAATTTTTATAATCCTCTTGCGGCCTTTAGATTCAAGATTCATCTTATGCGGTTCAGGGCTCACTTCTTTCTTGAGTCCGGTCAGGGCGATGAGCGCCCAGCAAACAAACCCGGTAAAGTTCATTTCCGCACGGAGCTTACGAAACCCCATGCTTTGGAGCAGTGAAAACTTGCGTTTCCTGAGGCCATCGACGACATCCGCGGCCGACATAGCCTTAATTTCATCCAGAGTCAATTTCTTCATGCGGTGCACCCCCTATCTCGATAATGAGCATTCGTTAGAACGCTGATATTATAACATAATAGCCATTAATAGGCAAATATAACGCTTATGCTCGCGCATCGAAATGGATTCTGTATAATAAAAAACGGGTATACGCCAGATCTTTAAAGGAGGTGAGGAAAATGGCGCTAATGAACCGATGTATCTTCGGAACTGCTTTACGTCACGAAGATACGGAAGAAATTCTTACAAAGTATGGCCATACGGCTAGAGTCGGAAATCTGGAGCTACACGCTGGAAACTACGAGTATTCTCGGCGTGGCGACGCTAATTGGGTGTTCGTTTTGGATCGCGACGATTACCGCTACATTAGTCTACGTAAGAATATCGGCGTATATGATATTCCTAATGTAGTTGGATGCCTGCTAGGTTGCCTAGTTGGCATTGAAGGAGACTTGATTCGGTTCCGGATTACGGAAAGCAAGCCGTCTCATCTTCTTTTATGCTGCATTGACACGGAAACCAGCAGAGAGAAGGCGCAAGCCGCTCAGCCGGACGCGCTGACAGACGAAGCTGGTCGAAACTGCTTCTTCGCAGTGTATTCATTATCGCGTCCGGTTACATCAAATTATGCTCGCGGTGATGACTATTACGACAATTATTATGACGACGACCCAGATAGTGAAGACGTCTATGATGATCGTAATAGCGAGTTGAGTGAGCATGATTTAGTGCAACTTCGGCTCAGTAGCAGCGGATTCTGACTCCTACCTTCGGCCCCAGGCTTCGCGCTTGGGGCTTTGCATTTTTTGGCATTTTGTACTACAATAATCAAGACCGAATGATTCGTTGGGGATTCGCCAAGTGGTAAGGCAGTGGGTTCTGGTCCCACCATTCGGGGGTTCGAATCCCTCATCCCCAGCCATTCAAGATAAAGAAACACCCCCGAAGGGTGTGTTTTTTATCTTGAATTACGGAGTAAGATTCGCCTCTAGGGGTTCGCCCAATGCCCGGCTGCGGAGCAGCGACGGCGCATTGTTTATATCCCCCATCCCAGCTTTATTTAATTAATCCGCCAACAGTCTTATCGACTATTTCCGCCAGTTTCTTTTTGTCATCTACGTCTTCGACAAAATACATCGGCTTGGCGCCCTTATATGGTATCTCTTCACCCATATGAAATATCTTGTTTCCGGGCACAATCTTCACGAGCAGGCGATCATCGTAAATGCCACCAAATAGTACGCTGCGCGAGTAAAGTAAATATTCTCCCATCATCGCTCGGCAACTAACGTCTGGCACTTCGGATAATTGCTCTAATATATAATCTCTGTATTCTTTTGAACTGGCCATATATTTATTATATAATATCGAAAAATTGCACCTTAATTTTCGACGAAAGGTGGTCTTATGCGTGAAAGAGAAATTCCTAAATATTTGCCGATGCCTAGTCGGCGATGAAGGGGGATTCGAGGAAACCGGTTGTTACCAGTGGTATTACACCCTGTATGTTGCAATTTCTATAATGTTTGCCTGGCGAAACTACCCCGATATCGCGCTATATTACATGACGGTATTAATTGTTGAGTATCTCATAGTTTGCGTTTACGGGTATTTTTCACTATCCGATTTCGTCCCGGCGCTGCCAATAATTTATCTGTTCATTATTACAGCAACCACGCTTACCTTATTTATCATGAACTGGAAGCTGGCTCTTGTGACTACACTCATTAACGTTACTGGCATTCTGGTTTCTCCGGACGAAAGTGGCCAAAGTATCGTGTTCCATTTTCCCGAAAGCGAGAAATGGCGCGCACTCATCCCTAATGCAGTCTATCTCGGGCTATTTATTTATGCTACTTTGATTCTTCCGGTCGACGTGGCTACAAAAGTCATTATTGTTGTCGCCGCAATCCTGCTGCATCCATTCATAGATACTATGGACCGGAACAATATCTGTTATTACGGCAACCTTCTGGATAGCGTATTCACGCTTCTGGACTATAGGGATGAGCGCAGAGATCAAAAATACCAGAAAGAGAAAGAAACCACCAAAGACGAAAACACCCCCCGTTAAGGAGGGTGTTTTTTTATTTTGCCGTATTCAGAAATGCTCGAATTAACTCCTCGTCGTTACTGAATTCTTTACCAGCAATTAGCTCAGATTTTACCTTCTCGTTATAAATGTCCAAGTTCATGGGGGTAAATTTATACATCTGGCCACCTTCTGTGTCGCTGCGTTTAAAAGCAAAATAATCATCGTTTTGTCGAATCTCATCCGCCACCATCGCTCGTTCGTGCGCAGTGTCGAACCAAGATACGACAGTGGTGCCATCGTCATTATGTTTTATAGCTACATCAATTCCTACCAAAACCGAATCATCGTCCGAAGACTCAACATAGTAAACCGGCATTGGCAATTTTTCTTGAGTTTCGCTTGAATTGCGGAATTGTTCGTGCATTATTTGTTCCATTTCTGTTTAATATCGATGATATTCTGTAGGTCTACATCTAACTTCTCTTGGGCATATCTAAGGAGAATATTATTGGCATCGAGCGGATCGAACGGCCCACCTAGGTATTTATTAATTAATCCGACACTAATATTATTCACGATATACATAGATAGGTCGTTCTTGAGGTCGTCCTTGTGACCATGTTCGGAAACGGCATCAAATAGGGCATAAACATCCTTTTGTGTTTCGCAGAGGTCCAAAATCCCATCCATGCCCGGATATTCGGCGGTACCGTTTAGGATTCCTTCTTTACTCTGGGTCGACTGTTCTTGCTTTTGCACCCACTCCTGATCAAGACTATCGTCCCAATCTTCAATTTCGGATGGATCCTTGCGTTTGGATGCAACATAATTCTCATTCGGTACAACAATTTCTTCTATCGGGCGGCCACCAATTTCGGAGACGCCTTTTTCGCGTAAAGCCACCAATATCTCGTCGCATTGAGCCGGGTTGACGCGAACCTCCTCGATGTAGTCCGGTCCAATACCGGTCCGAAACATCTGCTCATTCGTGTTCGCGAGCAAAGTGCCATCGTTCAATTTGCCGAACAATTCGTCCGGCGATAGTCTTTGCGGATATTCGTCGTCTTCGGTGGAACCATAGCGGTCACGGTCGTACGAATACCAGTCAGTGCGATCAAATAATTCCGGTTTAAATATTACCGTAGCAGTCATCAAGGCTTCGGCGTGGTCTCGTCTAGAAATACGGGTAAAAACACTATCGCCACCGCCAGACTTCAAATCTTTGGAGGTAGACATGCCATCGTCGTAGATGCCGCGTTCGTAACGTTCAGAAGAGCAGAGGAGGCCATTCATTAATGTTGAGACGATTGAGTCAGTCTCGTCGCTATACATCACATGATAAGCGCGCGCTTCGCCATATTTTGCCTCATATTCTTTGTGTTTTCCGGGCTCGACCAACGTCGAATACCCAGGAGCGACTTCTTTGCTTTCGAGCCGGCCGGCGGCCTCGTAATCTTCGGCGTGCATCTCATAAATCCGATGTTCCCAACCATAACGAGCTTGTTTGTATTTATCCTCATATTCATCAGAAACCTCATTAAGGGCGCCAGTAATTCCGATATCGTTCTCCATAATATCGGCCACAGCCTTTTCGATATCCTCAGATGGCATTTCGCTCGGCGCCACAATCTTCACCATGCCGTGTGCCGTTCGTACTTGAGTATCGGGGTTCGCTATATAGACTTTCACGTCACCGCGGCTAAACGAAATTGCCTCACAGAGTGCGTATGGCTCTGCCTCGCCAGCTTTATTTATATGCCAGTCCGAAATGGCATCGTATCGATACGTCTCATCTTGATGGACAAATTTATCGTACAGTTTTCTGTGCAGCTGCTCTTCGGAATTGCGAAGTTTGAACGAGATTTCAACTCGTCCGGCTGGACTTTTGTCGTAGATATTCAACTTCTGACCTTCGATATGGTCATGGTCGCATGTAATCTCGCTGCGACGGAAGACTACAAAATCTCCAATTTGCTTAGGCCCCAACTCGCGCAGCTCGCTCAGTTTTTGTGCTAATCGGCCATCCGAAACGACTTCGCGACGCTCGGCGATGCTGGTCTCGTCTTCGGATGAATCATTCTGGGCCGCCTCGGCGCACAACTGCTCTAAATACCTTCGGCGACCTAGCATACCGTCGAGCACCATATCGTGTGTCGATCCTTCCAGCCCCGATTGCTCGACAATCTCACGAATATCATCCTCGCTCAGATTATCTAGCAATGACTGTGCCTGCTCAATAATCTCTTTCTGCGTAATGTCTTCAAACACTTTTCCGGCCGAATAATTTGGATTACGCATCGAATCGAGCTCGGGTATACTATTGGGCGAATATTCTTTGAGTCTGCCTTGAGCGCGGTAAATCAAAGAGCCACCGTTATCGATCCGATACAAACCACCATCGCTAGCGCGAGCGATATTATCGTGCACGGCACCCACAACGTCCCAGTTCGCCAAGAAGGCATCGGCCACAAAGCCCATCTGCACATCTGGGTTCTTTTTCTGCTCCTCAATATACGCCACATCTGCGCCGGGAATTTCCGACGACGCGACCGCCTCTTGCCCGTCAATTACGGCTAGCTCAGAGCTGACCGCCTTAATGCCGAGGCGCGCATAGACTTCATTTGCGATATATTCCGTACGTCCTTGATTTGGATCTTCATAAAACTTCACGTAATAGCGCTCGCCAGTGCTCGGATACTCATACCAACCACCCGGATTCGTGCCATGTGCACGGTCGACTTTAATGACGCGATCCCATTTGGCGTCTTCTATGGTTTGGGCGGCTAATTCCGCCACATCCTCGCCCGTTGGGAGAGTTACTTCTTCTTCATGCAGGGCAGCGATCGAAGCGATTAATTCAGTTTCGGTTTCCTCGGTATCCAGACTTAAGATAGGGTTCTCGCCCGATGATTGATCGTAACCGGCTTTTTCCATCGCTCCTTGCACAAGCACGGACGAAACAGCATCGTTAATATCGGAGGACTCAGACTCGGTACGCTGGCCATCGGCATCAGCATCGGAAATAGTTTCACGTGCGGCATCAACCAGCGCTTCGTCGGCCACGGCGGTCAGTTTTTCGTCCGAAATGCCCATCTTTGCGGCAATCTTATCTTTAAATTCTTTGATTCTATCCAAGAATTTATCGACTTTGTCGGTTTCCTCGTGATGTTCAAACCTCTCCATAATCTATATGCTTTATTATACAATATCTTGATTTTTTAAAGCTTTTATGCTATAATAGTACTCATGTACCTTTAAAACCTTTGTGACCGAAAAATGGGGGGATTTCGATGAACAAATTAACGATGGAGTATGTGAACTTAAGGACTGGCGGTATCACCGCTGAACCCATTATCGACGGAGAACCCGTAAATAATGGCGTATATCTGAAGTCGATTGTGAAACAGACCGACGATGTGATTGCCTTTTTCCCGACCACGACCTGCTTGTCCATCTTTGATGGCCAAGTGTTCTCGTCTGAGATGAAATTCAATCTTTTTAAGAAGAGTCATCCGGATTATGAACAGCAGTGCGAGAATCTGCGCAAACTGATTATGAGTCAGGGTATCGCAATTGCCGCCGGAGCCTACACAACTCGTCTGACCTACAATACCGACGCGGTGGCTGTGGTTGACGACCAGGGCATCTATCTACCCAGAGAAAACGGCATCTCCGAGATGCTGAGCTATCATCTGTTTGAAGACTCAGAGCAGTTTCATGCAGATGCAATAGTCACAAATCAGCGCAATGTGGCACTGGTGATGTATTGTGCAGACTGCCCCACGGCACTGCTGCGCGACAAAGTAACTGGCGCCATCGGTGTGCTGCATAGCACCTGGCGCGGCCTGGTCGTCGACAAAGAGGATGGCAGTCAGTCATCCATCGTCAAGACCACCATAGCTACTATGACGCGGCTGTACGACACGAAACCGGAAGATCTGGAAGTGACCATTTTCCCGTGTATCGGCCTCGATCAGTATGAGGTCGGAGACGAAGTCGTCAGTCAGTACGACAAGCATCTGCTTGGCGAGTGCATCCACTACTGCGATGACGGCCGTCCGCATCTGGATTTGGTCGGTGCAGTCATTAAGCTGTGCGAGCGCTACGGCGTAAAACGCGAGTCTATTGAGCTCACACCCTACAGCACGGCCGACTACGGATTCAACTCGCTGCGGATGGCGCCAGTCAACTACAAGAGCGCCTCCGAAATCGATGTGAAGAACATTTCCGTCAGCTCGGATCAGCCTCGTGAACTGAGGTCCAGAAAAAGCATCGACAGTGACAAGCTGTTTACCAGCGCACTCAACGTGCTGATCGCATACAAAACCTAAAGGTACGTCCCTGGCTAGCAATAGCCGGGGATTTTTTATGCTAAAATCTAAGTATGAGCGTATACGATTTAGATATTAAAGGCCTGCGCAAGACCTTCCTAAAATTCAATAAAACTTTATACGGGCGAACGGTATTCTTCCTAGCCTACATCATTCCGTTCTTTCTCTTTGGTATTGGCCTAGTTCTTCTGATTGGTGGAATTATCCAGCAGTGCCCGAATAAGTTGCTAGGTGCCGCGCGTGTATTTGGCGCCTTTATTCTAACCTTTGTTATTGCCAATATCTATTTCTATTCTGAAGTACGCAAATTCTGTAAACACGAAGACTCGAAGAAGAAATAATCTGTTAGTAGTATAATATACCCCATGAAAGCACAGCATCTGCGCCTCGCTTTTGGCGCGCGTAAAATTTTCGACGATTGTAGCTTTCATTTTGAAGCCACCGACAAAGTCGGCGTCGTCGGCGTAAATGGTGCTGGTAAGTCTACCTTATTCAAGGTAATCCTTGGCATTGAAAAACTAGACGATGGCGAAATCGAGCTGCCGGGTCTTCGCCTGGGCTACTTGCCACAAGAGATTAAAATCGATAAAGTGCATGACGATACGACCGTTTGGCAATACATTGCCGCCGCGCGTCCAGTCGATGACCTTCAGGAGCAGCTCAATGCCGAATACGAGAAGCTCGCCAAGTATCCAGACAGCCAAGTCATTACTGATCGAATTGTGAAGTTGCAAGACCTGATTGATTCTTATGATGTCGCCAATTTTGACTATGAACTATTGAAAATCGTCGAGAAAATGGGGCTCCAAAAGCTCATCGATACACCGATGCGCCAGCTATCCGGTGGCCAAAAGTCTAAGGTCGCCTTCGCGCGTGTGCTGTTTGAAAACGCCGGCCTGTTATTACTCGACGAGCCAACTAACCACCTCGATGTCGGAACGCGCACCTTTGTCGCGAACTATCTCCGTAATTATCGCGGTATGGTGTTGGTGATTAGCCACGACGTCGAATTCCTTGATACGGTTACGAACAAGACTCTATTTTTGAATAAAACCACCCACAAAACGAGTGTATATCGTGGCAATTATACTTATTTCCGTCGCCAATATGCCGAGGAGAAAGCCGAGCAGGATCGCCGCATTACTGAGCAGGAGCGCGAGATTAAGCGCATCCAGGAGTTCGTTGAGCGTGCCCATAATGCCAAGCGCAGCAATACGGCCCTGATTCGTCAGGGTCATGTGCGCGAAAAGATGCTCGACCGCAAGCTTGAAGAACTCGAAACTAGGGAAGAGGAATATAAGAAAGTCGAGATGCGCATTACTCCGAGCCAGCAATCTGGTAAGGTGCCACTCGAGGTTCAAAACCTCACTTTCCATTATCCTGGCAAAGATCCGCTTTATGAAAAGCTGTCATTCACCCTTACGCGCGGTGAGAAATTCCTGATTGTCGGCGAGAATGGTATTGGCAAATCTACGCTTCTCAAATTAATCATTGGTGAACTTACCCCAGATGAAGGCTCGATCATTATGAGCCAAAATACGACCATCGCTTATTACGCGCAGGAGCTAGAAGTACTCGATGAGCGTAAAACCGTGCTCGAAAACGTCAGCTCGTATGATTATACCGACACGGAAATGCGCGGAATCCTCAATAACTTCCTGTTCAGCGGCGACGAGGTCAATAAACGCGTATCAGTGCTCTCTCCGGGCGAAAAAGCTCGCGTGGCGCTCTGTAAAATCCTCACAAAGCGTACGAATGTGATTATTCTCGATGAGCCGACCAACCATTTTGATCCAGAGACGCAAAAGATTATCGGCGAGAACTTCAAAGATTACGACGGTACTATTATTATGGTCAGCCATAACCCGAGCTTTGTCGAGCAGGTCGGCATTACGCGCATGCTGATATTGCCAACTCACGAACCCGGCAAACCAGCTTTGGGTCTCATCAAAAACTATTCACCAGAATTACTCGAATACTATTACTATCTGAACTCAGACCTTGTCTAGAAGCGAATTTGCGACTTTAGATCGTAGAGCTTATCGTAAACCTCTAGATAGAGGTCGTATTTGCCGTTCAGGCCTTCGCCATTAATGTAGCGAGTGACGGTTAAATCGTCTTCGCCTTCATTTTCATCTTCAGAAAACACAGCAACGCAAAGTGCGGCATGAATCTTATCCGTAATGCGCATCTTGTAGTACTTCTGTTCGAGGCTCTGCTTTAGTACGAGGCGCACGTTGCTGCCACGCTTAAATGTGCCAGTAAATACGATGCGATCTTCTTGCTTGTCAATTTTAACCTGATGGTCATAGAGAATTTTCTTGGCGTCTTCACCAACCAGCAGGCCATACCTGGTTTCGGCCACTTCGGTTTTACCAAGATTGCCAATTCGTGGCGTCAGACCAAACTCTAGCCCACGTCCACTTTCGCTCGTATATGCAGGCATTTTTTCTACTCGGTAAGTATTGGTCGGCAAGGTCATCTCAAAGATAACCTTATCGTTTAGGATTTCGACCGTATCGGAAATCAAAGTGTCAGCATGGACAATACCGGCCGGCTGATTCTGTGCTACGCCATCCTTGGTAGAAATGCCGCCAGAGTGAATAATGTAATGACCGGGATTAATATAATCAACATCGGAAATGTATGGCGAATAGAATCCACTGCCGCGAGCCTTACCATATTCCCAGACCTGCTCGACGGTCATGTTATAGGTATCAATCTTATACATCACGCCACGCGAATAACTATTAGGCGCTGGTACGTAATTGGCGGAAACTTTCGACTTGTTGTTGCCATTATCGAAGACGAAAACATAACCCTCTGGCGTGACCATCGCGGCGTGTTGGCTCCATTGCCACTCGACGTCGCCAATTGGCTTAAAGAAGTAGTGCTGATACTTTTCTGGCCAGCCGGTTGGGTCGCCTAGTATCCAGCGCAATTCGCCATTATCGTAATTAATCGCAATCACGGCATCGGCATGACGACCAGATAAGAGGATGGAGTTAGTGTCCTTATCGTACCAGACGGAATTATTATGGAACCAGTCGTCGCCCGACCAGTTTTCGTTACCGGTGTTTTCGGTCGGCAGGATATCCTTTAAGTTAAACTTCTTCACAATATTACCAGTAAGACGCTCCATCTCGACGACGTAATCTTCAACGGTGTCATTTCCGCCATCAAAGTTATCGCTCGCAATCAAGAGATTACCGTTTTCCATCTCAAAATAATCATGATGATATCCGCCCGGGATGCTGTATTCGGCGTGAATTTTGCCAAGCAGATCTATTTCGTACAGACCGGTCATATAATATGGCGTATTCATGAGACGTTCGGTGCTGACCAAGATATGTCCGTTTTGGAGGCGCGTAATGTCCCATAGCGCATAGTTGGATAGATACCAACGCACATCACCGTTAATATCGTAAGCAGCCGTGTAGCCGACGCTTGAAGGCGTAAAGAAGTACCAATCACTATCGAGATTATCTCGATCGGCTACCTTGACCGTCGCTTTCGCGAGCGTTTCTGGCAGCGGTTGTGTATGGATATGAATTGTCTTTACGGTATCGTCAAACGAAATTGTTACCTCATTATCGGCATCAGGATAAAGGCCATAAATTGGCAGAACGTGCTGCGAACCAATCTTGAAAGTAAAATCTATCGAAGTCTTATCATCTTTGCCGGCGATATGCACTTTTGGCTTGACGAGATTTTCGGTTTCAAATAACACGATCGCCGAGAGAGGGGAGGCATTGTATGGGTCGACCACTACGAGTGGATCATCAATTGTATGTCCTTCGGTTGTATATTCCTTTTCGCGAATATGCTGTGTTGTAACCAAGCTTGGCGTATCCGCAATTAGCTCCCGGCCCGAAATAATTCCCATGAAACTAAATGCAACCAGCAAAATCACAACAGCGCCCAAAAGTGCTATCCAGAATAAGTCCACCCGGCTTAGTTTTTTCATTTTTACCTCCAATTTCTGCCCATATTATATATCAAAAAACTTCGGCAGTATGTTACCGAAGTCCTGAATCAATTCTCGTAGATCTTAAAACGATGACTATTATACCAGTCAATACGGCCGTCCTTGATAATCACGCCAACACCCTCCGGCAAGCAAAGCAATTTCGAATCGTGTTTTGGTACCCAGCCTTCTTTGTTTTCGTTGCGGTATTGCGGATAGATTGAAAACTTACCCAGCAGGCCACAGCCGGTTTTAAACTCTTGATTAACTTCACGGCAAGTATCAATGAACTTTCCCATCGTAATTGCCGCTGAATCGTTAGCATAGATGATACCACCGTGTCGGCTGTAGTTTTCAAGCACGAACTCAAAGCCAGTACGATCAAATTCATTCATCAGAATATCCGCATCGCCGTCATCGATGTAAACCGCATGAAAAGCCGTCAATTCGTGGAAAAATGACAAATCCATGCCAGCATCGAATACGATATCGCTTCGATTCTGCGATAATAGCATCTTATGGAAAGTCTCGACGCAGGTTGCAAGTCGTGCTTCGTTTTTCATCGCGAATGGAATATACAGAAGTCTGCCACCCATCGGAATATCGGCAAGAAAGCGTTTGTTGACTAAAGATAAGTCGACATTTGTGCCGCCGCCAGTTACATAAATATTGCCTTGCATATATTACAATATTACTATGAATAAGCTAAAAAACTTTAATAAATACGCCCTCGGCATCAATATAGTTATCATTCTGCTTGAGATAATTGGCATTATTATCCGCGCTATCCAAAGCACGCGCACCTGGTTTGATTATTACACCGTAGACAGCAACTTGCTGGTCATGTTTGCTGCGATGGCTTATGTCTACTACACCGTAAAAGGCAAAGAATTGCCACATTGGGCAGAGATTATTAAGCTATCTGCTGTCGTGGCGCTCGTGATTACATTCTTGGTCTGCATCTTTGTGCTAGCTCCGATATATCCAGGTGGATTTGTGGCAATTATGCTTACGGGGCATATGTTCCTCATGCATACACTTTGTCCGCTTTTGGCGTTCATATCATTCATAATTTTCGAACGCAACAAGCTCTCGAACAAAGATATTCCGAAAGCAATGATTTATACTCTCGTCTATGCAGCAATAATGTTGATTCTAAACATTGCAAAGGTCGAAGAAGGTCCATACCCATTCTTGATGGTTTATCGACAGCCAATCTGGGCTTCAATCCTTTGGTGTATTGGTATTCTGGGTGGAGCCGTGGCGCTCACTTGGGGTACAATCAAGCTACGCCGACACAAATAATTCAAACTTTCTAAGGAGCCGCACGGGCTCCTTATTTTATTGATTGCATATTTAGCGAAAAAGTGCTAAAATACTCGCAAGAGTTTCGTGAGTTATCTTGTTGATGCTGGACAATTTAACTCTATTACAGCAATAAATTTAATTAACAAAAGGATTTTTTGTGCCTACAATCAATCAATTAGTGCGTAAGCCACGTAAAAAAGCCGCAAAGAAGAGCTCTGCTCCAGCTTTGGGCTCAATCGTGAATACGCTCAAAACTCGTTACTACAAGCAGGCTGCTCCACTTAAGCGCGGTGTCTGCGTTAAGGTGACTACCAAGACCCCAAAGAAACCAAACTCCGCTCTCCGCAAAGTCGCTCGTGTTCGTTTGACTAACGGTCAGGAAGTTTGGGCATACATCGGTGGTGAAGGTCACAACCTCCAGGAGCACGCAGTTGTGCTCGTCCGTGGCGGTCGTGTTCCAGATCTTCCAGGTGTCCGCTATCATATCGTTCGCGGTACGCTCGATCTTCAGGGTGTTCAGGGTCGCAAGCAGGGCCGTTCTAAATACGGTGCTAAGAAGGAGGATAAGTAGTTATGCCACGTAAAGTTACTTCTAGCTTGCAACGCAAAGTTATGCCAGATCGCAAATATCAGAGCGTTCTCGTACAGCGTTTGATTAACAAGTCTATGCTCGATGGTAAAAAGCACGTCGCTGAACGCGCCGTCTACGAAGCTATCGAAGGTGCTGCTAAGAAATTGAAGAGTGAGAATCCAGTAGAGGTACTCGAAATGGCTATCAAGAATGTTAGCCCAGATTTCGAAGTTAAGTCCCGCCGTGTTGGTGGTGCTAACTACCAGATTCCATTCCCAATTGCTGGCCATCGCCAACTTCACTTCGCTATGAGCTGGCTCGTACAAGCCGCTCGCGACCGCTCCGGCATGCCATATGCCAAGCGCCTCGAAGCTGAAATCGTTGATGCCTGTAACCAAACTGGCGCTGCCTTCAAGAAGAAGGAAGACTGCCATCGTATGGCCGAAGCAAACCGTGCCTTTGCACACTTTGCTCGCGCCTAATATTTGGCGAATTCGAAATATCCCTCCGGAAACGTGGGGGATATTTTTGTGCTAATATTTAATTATGAGTAAGCATAAGCTTATTTATCAAATCTATCCGTCGGCAATCGGAACATTGCAGGATATTGCAGATCGAATTCCGCTCATTGCTAAACTCGGCATGGACTACATTTGGCTAAGCCCAGTTTTTTATAGTCCTTGGGTAGATGGTGGCTACGATGTGGCCGATTATAAACGCATCGACCCTCGTTTTGGTACGATGAATGACTTCCGGCACCTAGTAGCGGTCTGTAATAAATACCATATTGGCATCCTGCATGATTTAGTCCTAAATCACACTTCATCTGAACATCCATGGTTCCTCGCTTCAGAGCGCCATGATCCGTGGTACAAGGATTATTACGTTTGGGTAGATAAACCGCTCAACTGGCAATCATTCTTCGGCGGTCCTGCGTTCGAATATAGTCAAATTCGCGGCAAATATTATCTTCACTTGTATGACAAAAAACAGCCGGACCTCAACTTCGACAACCCTCGCGTCATAAAAGAGTTCAAGGATATCATTAAATTCTGGACCGATCGTGGTGTGGCCGGTTTCCGCGTCGACTCTGCAAATGTTTTGGCCGAAGATGCGCTCAAATCTGGCTATCTACCGCGTATCCCGGGCTTCTTCAACTATTATCAGACCAAGAAAACCGTCAAAATCCTCGAAAAACTACTTGGCACCGACAAGATTTTTGCCGTAGCTGAACCCGTCGGTGGCGACTTCATGAGCAAAACCCGCTTACATGAATTAACTCGTAAAGCTTTTGATGCAAGTTTTAATATCGGCACGCTCGACGTCGCGGACACTTTCTTTTCAATGAAAGACCACCTTGGCAAGGTACACTATCGTCGTTGGTTCTGGAAACTGGCCAGATGGACGCCAGAAGAAAGGTTTTCGTTTGCGCTTGAGACTCACGATACGCCACGCGCCGTATCGCGCTTCAATGCTGACGCCAAATCGCTAGCTATGCTGCAATTCCTGCTGCCGAGCCATTACCCATGCGTTTATCAGGGGCAAGAGCTCGGTCTCGCTAACCCGAAATTAAGTAGCAATATCAACGACTATCCAGGCGTAGCATCCAGGCAGCTCTACCAGCGTCTCCGCCGCGAGGGGCGCACAAAAAAGCAGGCGATGAATATCGTTAAGCAGGCTTCGCGCGATAACGCCCGCCAGCCAATTGACTGGGCGGATTACATCTTGCAGGACCACAACGAAAAGTCTGTCCTGAACTTTTACCGTAATATTATCAAGCTTTGGCGCGAGGATATTGTAATTTCCGAAGGCGAGTTGAAGGTTAAACGAATCAGTAAACGCGGCATTTTCGATTTCGATCGTGTCTACAAGGGCAAACGCTATAAAGTCCACATTGATCTTAGCGGCCACACGCCGTCTACTTTGAAAAACGATTTAGGCCAAGTAATTTTAAGCTCAAAATAACCCTTTTACAGAGTTGGGTTAATATGTTACTATTGTATAAAGCTTTAATGAAGCAATTATTGCTATTGTCTAAAAATAATAAGGAATTATATGGCAGAAAAAGTCACAGACCTATCGAAGTATAGGAATATCGGTATCATTGCCCATATTGATGCGGGTAAGACTACCACCTCCGAGGCGATTCTTTATCGCACCGGTCTCAAGCACAAAATTGACCTCGTCAAAGGCGACACCGGCGGTGCTACCACCGACTGGATGGAACAGGAAAAGGAACGTGGTATTACCATTACCTCCGCAGCTGTTACCGCTTATTGGAAGGGTCACAAGATCAATATCATCGATACACCAGGACACATCGACTTTACCGCTGAGGTAGAGCGTTCTCTCCGCGTGCTCGATGGTGCAGTCGTCGTATTCGATGGCAAGATGGGCGTGGAGGCTCAGTCTGAAACCGTTTGGCGCCAGGCTGACAAATACGGCGTTCCACGTGTTTGCTTCATTAACAAAATCAACCAAATTGGTGGTGATTTCTACAAATCTCTTGAATCTATTCACAAACGCTTAAGCAAGAATGCTTTCGCAATTCATTTACCAATCGGCTTCGAGAAAGATATCTGCGGCGTCGTAGATCTGATCGATATGAAAGCCTACACCTACAAAGACTATGCTGATCATGAGCTCGTTCAGGGCGAAATCCCAGCAGATATGGTCGAAAAGGCTAAGAACTATCGTTCTATGCTCGTTGAAGAAGCTGTCCAGGCCGATGAAGCCCTCATGGAAAAATACTTCAACGAAGGCGAAGACGCTATTTCTGTCGATGAACTCAAGGCCGCTCTTCGTAAGCGCGTAATCGATGGCCAGTTCTTCCTCGTAACCGGTGGTGATGGCCGTGGCGTCATCGTCGAGAAGGTTCTCGACCTCGTAACTGACTTCTTGCCAGCTCCAACTGATATCCCAGCAATTCTTGGTAAGAATCCGAAGACTGGTGAAGATATTGTTCGCCACAGTGACGAAAACGAACCACTAGCCGCTCTCGCATTCAAGATTGCAACCGATCCATTTGTTGGTAAGTTGATCTTCATCCGCGTTTATTCTGGTAAGCTCGAGGCTGGCTCTTACATCCTCAACGCTACTACTGGCAACAAAGAGCGCGTCGGTCGTCTCGTTCGTATGTTCGCTGATAAGCGCGAGGATATTACTGAAATCGGCGCAGGCGATATCGCCGCCGTCGTCGGTCTCAAGGATACCACTACTGGTACTACCATTTGTGATCCAGCTCATCCAATTCATCTCGAATCGATCGAGTTCCCAGATCCACCAGTATCGATCGCTGTTGAGCCAAAATCCAAAGCTGATCAGGAAAAGATGGCTATCGGTCTCGGCAAGCTTGCAGAAGAGGATCCAACCTTCAAGGTTCACACCGATGAAGAATCCGGCCAGACCATTATTTCTGGTATGGGCGAGCTTCACCTCGATATCATTATCGACCGCTTGAAACGCGAATTTAACGTTGAATGTAACACTGGTGAGCCACAGGTTGCTTACCGCGAAACTATTCGTGGTACTGCCGAAGCTCAAGGTAAGCACATCAAGCAGTCCGGTGGTCGTGGTCAGTACGGTGACGTTTGGGTCAAGTTTGAGCCAAATGAGCCAGGTAAGGGCTTCGAATTTATCGATATGATCAAGGGCGGCGTTGTTCCACTAGAGTATCGCAAGCCAGTTATGGAAGGTATCAAGGAAACCCTCGAAGGTGGTGTTATTGCTGGCTATCCAGTGCTTGACGTCAAGGCTACCCTCTATGATGGTTCCTACCACGATGTCGACTCCTCCGAGCTCGCATTCCACCTCGCTGGTGTGCTTGCAACTCGCGAAGGTATCAAGAAAGCTAAACCAGTTCTTCTTGAGCCAGTCATGAAGATTGAAATTACCACCCCAGAAGATTTCATGGGCGATGTTATCGGCGATTTGAACTCTCGCCGTGGCCGCATCGACAACATGGAAGATCGCGATAACGGCGTTAAGGTTATCACCGGCTTCGTCCCGCTAGCTAATATGTTTGGCTACACTTCTGATCTTCGTGGCATGTCCCAAGGTCGTGCCGCTTCTACGATGGAGCTCTTCGGTTACGAAGAAGTCCCACCAAATATCTCAGCTGAGATTATCGAGAAGCGCAATTCGAAATAAGCTAGCTCCGGAAATGCTTGCATTTCCGAGGTAGCGGTGAGAATAAGCTTCAAAGCGAAACGATGAAGCGCAATTCGAAATAGTTCGAAATAGCCACTCCGCAAAGGGGCGGCTTTTTCTTGTCTGAAAATACTATTTAATTCTACTAATCTATATCTGTTTTGTGCTTTACTTTACTTTTGAAATCATATAAAATGGAGTTATTAGACTTTTTAGGCTGGTTAATATTAGTGCCTAAAAAATTATTAATATAAAGGAGAAATAACAAACTATGGCAGAATTTGACCGTAGCAAGCCACATATCAATGTCGGTACCATGGGCCACGTTGACCACGGTAAAACCACTTTGACGGCTGCTATCACTGCTGTCCTCGCGAAGAGACTTCCTTCCGAGATTAACAAGCCTGTTGCTTACGATCAGATCGATAACGCTCCAGAGGAAAAGGCTCGTGGTATTACCATCGCTACTTCCCACCAGGAGTATGAATCTGAAAAGCGCCACTACGCACACGTAGATATGCCAGGCCACGCAGACTACATTAAGAACATGATTACCGGTGCCGCTCAGGTAGATGGTGCTATTCTCGTAGTTGCTGCTAACGATGGTGCTTTGCCACAGACCCGTGAGCACGTTCTCTTGGCTCATCAGGTTAACGTTCCAAAAATCATTGTCTTCTTGAACAAGATGGATCTTGCTGACCCTGATCTCGTTGAGCTCGTTGAGGAAGATATCCGTGATCTTCTTGAGAAGAACGGTTTCGATCGCAACTGCCCAATCATCAAGGGTTCCGCAACCAAGGCTCTCGAAGGCGATCCAGCAAACGAAGATGCTGTTATGGAACTCGTTCATGCTATGGACGAATACTTCGAAATTCCAAAGCACGATCTCGACAAGCCATTCTTGATGCCAATCGAGGATGTCTTCTCCATCAAGGGTCGTGGTACTGTTGCCACTGGTCGTATCGAGCAGGGTAAAGTAGCTGTCAACGACGAAGTTGAAATCGTCGGTCTCAAAGACACTCAGAAATCCGTTGTTACCGGTATTGAGGCCTTCCACAAGACCCTCAA
>JAFRWP010000008.1 GCA_017437945.1 Candidatus Saccharimonadota bacterium
ACAATCCCATTCATTCCGACGGAGGAAAACGTACACTATTCATTAGCTCTACTAGCTGACCAGCTCTGGGAAATCAGCGTGAGGCGCGATACTCCGCCAGGGAACAGAGGAATCACTAGTGTGATTTTTAGCACTTATGATGAATACATCGTCCCGACGCGAGTTATGAAGTTTTATAAATGCCCCACTATCCCATATGTCACTATCGATTCCAAACATGCCAGAACTTCAGACCTAACTTGGTCTAAAGATTACGATAACGCTATCATGGCGTTGAAAGAAAGGAGAAAGAATTATGTTACTGATTAACGAAGCAAAAGATGGAGGATTAGTTTTTACCCTCGGAGAATGCGATGAGGAAATCGCAAGCATAGTTGTGGAACTCCCAACCCAGAACCAGCCACTCTACTTTGGCTCTGGCGACACTAGATTTGCCGACAACAGGGTAGATCGTGTTACCGCAACCGCAAACAGCATTATCATTCACCGGGAAACTGGTGAAGAACAGGCCTTACCGATTCATCTTTCCGGTAAAGAAGAGGCCAGAATCTACCAATTCGGCGACAATGCTCATGCTTGGCTCTGGAAAAAGACTAAGACCGGCAAAGTCATTATTCACCCGATTAAGTCAGGAGAATAAGAGAAATATAAGTCTTCAAAGCTTCAAGAAAAAGCCCGCGATATTCGCGGGCTATTTTTCATGTGATCTAAGCGTAAATGATTTGTCTTCCATTCGGAAGAGTTAGAAACGAGACCGGGATCTCAAAGCTTTCATTTTCCTTTACCCTAGAGAAAAGGATTTTCGAATAGCTTAGTATCTCCGTCCCATCGGACAGAACTATGGTCGTAATGTAATGTTTGTCGTCATATGGTTGACCGTTTTTGTAACGGAAGCAGGGAACAACCTCCTTCTGTTTGACAAAGGCTGGCAACGAAGTCCTGGAATAACACTTCGTTTCGATATAATCGGATTTCAATTTCTTTGGCTTTGCAGCCTTTTCTGCCTTAGTTTTCGCTTTGCGCATTAAAAATCACCTCCAAAAGTACAAACTTCACTAGTTACATTATTTATTATAGCATATCACAAGGAATAAGTCAATAGCAGTATTGACTAAAACGTCTTCACGTGGTATAATAGAAAAATGTGGGTGAGTGTTCTTTCAAAATTAGGAGGTGTGAAAATTGAACAGAAAATCTATCTTTATCGCAGTATTAATCTATGTCGTCGGGCTACTTCTTGCGATTACTCTCTTCAGCTGCTGGCTGCGCCCGATTCGCGTCGCAGCAGCATCAGATGATGAGTACACCGATCTTCGTCGTCTTGATGAAAAGCTAACCGCAAAAGATGATGATCATCGCTGGCTAAGGGTCAAGCAAGACCTCGACCAAAACAGATATGACGAGTATCGTCTCATTCTTGATAATGAGAAGCTAAAGACCGCCAAACCTGGCGACATCGTCGCCGAATGGTCCTTCTCAGGAAGTGAAGATGCGATTGATCAAATCATTGTCAGCGTACCGAAGATTTATGATTGCGACGTTTATACTAACGCTCTGGAAAAGTACGGCGTACTGGAGTTATTCTGCTATAGTCAAGACGAATGTCAAAATGTATGGTATGAAGCTCACGCCAACCTTTTCGTCTATGACAAAAGTGCGCTTGATGAACATCAGATTATTATTCAGACTGATATGCTTGGGAATTACAATGGCAAAGCCTGGCTAAAATCCTCGATTCCGGCTCTGTCCTACTGGTATAGTTCAGAGGATTATGACACAGAAGAGAAAGTTTTAGCTAAAGAATCTCATGAATCCGACTCTGTCTATGCTTATTTTGGAAGCTCTGAGTGGGATAGTGAAAGATACCTCGGCAAGACAACTTTCACTAAAGACTCGGTCAACTTCGACGAAGGCGAGCTTTCGACCCTACTCGAACGCGCTGACCAGTGC